>CALVMF010000012.1 GCA_944342125.1 uncultured Bacilli bacterium
TCAACATAAACATTCATGGCTGGATAATCAGTAACGACAGTCATTGTTACTTCATTACTTTTTAAAGTGACTTTGCCAGGAAGTTCATCAAATAAGAAAGTATCATCGATTGTTCCCTTAAAATCATGTTTTTCAATCTTATCCATTCTTGGGTTGAGTTTTGATGATTTTCTGAAATCTAAAACATCACTTACTTCCTTAACTCCATCGATAAGTAAAGTTTTATCGGTTGTAGCAACTTTACTGCAGTTTGCTTTTAAATAATAATCCGAAATATCGTATGAATTAGCAAAATTAAAATACATATGGTTTGAAAGATTAACAAAAGTTGCTTCACTTGGGGTCGTAGCCTTATGTAAAAGTCTTACAACATCTTTTGTTTTGAAAAATTCATATGTAACGCTTACTCTAGCCTTTCCTGGGAATCCATTATCATCTTTTTTTGTAGTAATTGAGAAAATTACTGATAATTTTTTAGCGCTTTCTCTAACAGTTGTTTTCCATGTTCTAAAAGAAAGAGAATTTAATCTTCCACCATGTAAAGAATAATCAACTGGTCCTTCAGAGGCTAAATGATATTCGTGACCATCTAAAATTCCATCTTTTTTTAATCTACCAGCAACTATTCCAAGTGTTTTTCCATAAAATGCTGAAGAATGCATATAATCTTCAATGCTAGCAAGCTCTAAAACAACTGGTTTGTCTTTAAAAGACATTTCATAAACACCAGCTCCATAGCTACATAAGGTGGCTTTTAAATTTAATCCATTATCTACGTGTACTAATTCAATTCCGTTTTCTAAAATTTCAACATTATAGGTCATTATTGACTTCCTCCGCTTAAAATCAACTCAATTATAACATTAATAATGTTATAAACTTTAGATTATTCTATTAGGAAAATGCGATTTTCTACTTTATTTAAAGTCTAATCATTTAAATTTTCACATACTTTATTTGGTTTATTTTTCTAGTAGCCAATCTTTAATATCAACAACTTGAATACCTTCATAGCTATATTTAGGATGTCGTGTTCTAGCTATAATCATTTTAGGATACGCATCCTTGATTTTTAGTAATGGTTCATATTCCCTTTTAAATGTGTTTTCATCTGAAATATTATCACTTACTTGAATATATATTTTTTCATTGCCTTTAATGGCTATAAAATCGATTTCTTTTTGGTAGAGCTTACCAACATAAACATCGTAATCTCTCCTAAGTAACTCAATACATACAATGTTTTCATATGCCCTTCCAAAATCCATATTACGCATGCCAAGAATTGCATAGCGAATACTTGTGTCACATAGATAATATTTTTCAAAGGTCTCCAAATATTTTTTACCCCTAATGTCATAACGTTTAACGCTATAAAACAAAAATGCATTGCAAAGATATTTAATGTATTTTCCTATAGTCATATGATTCGTAGGAATCGAATTATTGTTTAGCGATGCAGTTATTTTACTTGGTGAAGTTATATTACTGACATTATCCATTAAAAACTCACTTAAATGAGATAAGACTTGTGTATCAGGTAAATTGTATTTTTGAACCAAATCCCTGTTAACAATTGTTTCGTAGACCTCTTTTATATATGTTTTTCTATCATTGTCATTTTTATATACATAAGATCCAGACAAGCCGCCATTTATAGTGTAATCATCGAATAATTGGTCGATATTAGTATTTTCACTATAATATTCGCAATATTCTTTAAAACTAAATGGAAAAACGTGAAGCTCAATATACCTCCCCGTAAATAAAGTTGCTAAATCATGACTTAATAAAAAAGCATTAGATCCAGTGATATAAATATCATATTTCTTTTTTGAATATAAACTGTTTATTGCTAATTCAAAGTTAGGACACAACTGCACTTCATCAACGAACAAATAATTTGTTTTATCTTCTAAGTAATGACTTTCTACATATTCATGTAACTTGCGATATTCTTTGATTTCATCAAAAAATAAATCGGTGAAATCAATATAAATGATGTTAGCGTTGGCATCGTTTTTTTTAATGTGTTCAATATAAGTTTTCATTAACTCACTCTTACCTGAACGACGGATGCCAGTAATAATTTTTATGTCTGGTGTTCCTTTTAAATCCAAAAGGCGATTAAGATAAGTTTCTCTAGTAATATATTTCACGATAACCTCCGCTTTCAAAACTTTAAAAATTTTTAAGTTTTGAAACTGATATTATTATAGCATTTATAATTAAAAGAGAATTTAAAAGTAGGTTAGATTAATTTTCTTTTGATAGTAATGAGTTGAAAAAGGATTATTTTGCACCTATTGACCACTTCTAATCTTCTCAAAAATCACAGAAATATATACATAAAATCCAGAAAAACTATGCAAAACTCCATTTTTTTATTTAAATTATTAAAATTCAAGTGATTTTTCATCTAGCAAGAAATCGTATAAACCTAGATGAAGAATGCCATTTTCATCGTTCCATGGTTTCATAAAAGTTTTAGTAATTAATATCTTCTTAAAGAAGTCATTCGTCTTCTTTAATGACCTGATTTCTGTATTTAATTTGTCAGAGTCAGAAACATCCAAAGCTGATTGTATATAGCATTTTTTGCTACCTTTATTAACGACAAAATCAATTTCACATTGTTTTTTGCTTCGATGTCCTTCTTTAGTTTCGATTATTTCCACAACTCCAACATCGACAAAGTAACCACGGCTTAAAAGTTCATTGTAAATAATGTTTTCCATGATGTGTGTGTCTTCTAATTGTCTAAAATTTAATCGTGCATTTCTTAAACCGATATCGACACAATAATATTTTGAAGGATATTCAAAATACTTTTTTCCTTTTACATCATATCTTTTAGCGTTATTAAAAAGGAAACTTTCACTTAAATATTCTAAATAGTTAGCAATTGTAAGACTTGAAACCTTAATCTTCTTAAGCGATTTTAAAGTATTAGCAATTTTATTAGCGTTAGTTAAAGAACCAATAGATGAGCAAAGCTCGTCAGTCAATTCACTTAACACATCAGGAAACTCGATATTATATCTTTCTAAAATATCCTTGAAATATACTTCGGTGAAAAGATTTTTAAGATAATTAGCTTTTTCTTCGTCGCTATTTTTGCTTAAGATAACAGGCATTCCGCCATATAATGCATAATCTTCAAAAGCAGAAAAGCGTTCGCCTCCAACAAAATCATAATATTCTTTAAAAGTTAGAGGATATATCTTAACTTCATCGCCTCTACCACGAAAAGCTGTCAATACATCTTTAGTTAGCATTTTAGAATTAGACCCAGTCACATAAATATCTACATTGCGAAGTCTCATTAAGCCATTTAATACATTATAAAGCATGATTTCATCGGTATTTTTAAGTTCCTTATTTGTGATAGCGTATCGAACTTCATCAATCAAAATATAATACATATTAGAGTCGATAATCTTTTCTCTAATATACTTTGATAGTTTTATAGGGTCACGATATTCTATATATTTGTCATCATCTAAAGGTATGGTAATAATATGTTCTTTATCAATACCACTTTTTAGTAAATAATCACAAAAAAGATTAAACAAAAGAAAGCTCTTGCCACATCCTTTAATTCCTGTTATTACTTTAATTAAACCATTTTCTTTCTTGTTAATGATTTTTTGAAGATATTTGTCGCGTTTAATATCATTAGACATATAAATACCTCACTTAAAACTTACGGGTATATTACCCTAACTTTTAATTAAGTATATCACGGCCTATCAAATAAATAAAATAATACTTAAAACTTGGGGTTAACATTACCCTAAGTTTTAAGGCTACTTCTCTATATGATACTTTTCTAATTAGTTGAATTAGCAATTTGTACCATAAAATGGATAAAAATTGCTGTCTACTAGCTTTAAAATCAAAGCCAAGTTGTTATTCGAACTCCTTATCTATATTATCATTTCTGGTATTTATCCTTAAAAATATAGCAATTTTGGCTTGTTTCATCTATATTATCCATATCTTATTTTGTTTATCATATTTTTTGTTGAAAAAATCGTTGCAACTGTTATGTTTAGAATAGTTCCTAGAGGCTGATCAAATCAACATTTTGATATCTATTCACGTTTATAGACTACTAATTGTTGTTGGAAATTTATTATGCCGTTTATTGTGTGACCTATCATCTATATCTATAAATTACATCAACGAAAACAACTACTTCACTATAGAATTTTCAAGAATAGATAGAAATATTATGCCAGATAGTGACACAATAAACGGCACAATAACCGATTTAGAAAACAGCATTTTAAAAGAAATGAAATCTAACAAAAATATTACAGTAAAAGAATTATCGATCGTAACCAACAAATCTATCAGAAGCATCAATAGAGCTATTCTATCTTTAAAAAATAAAAAAATAATCGAAAGAGTTGGACCTAATAAAACAGGATATTGGAAAACATTGATATAGATTTACTATAGTTTGATTTCTAATATTGTTATGCAACTTTGATACCAGATGGAATCTTTGACCCATAGATCTTGATATGACTACCAAAATTCTGTTTCAAAGCTTCGACTGTGCTTTTTGACGACCTCCGAGCCGAATATTACTATTCAAATTCAATCGTGGAAGGTGGTTTTGAGGTTATATCGTAAACAACCTTATTAACAAAAGGAACTTCATTAACAATTCGAGAACTGATTTTCTCTAAAACATCAAAAGGAATTCTATAAAATTTAGCAGTCATTCCATCAATTGAGTTAACTGCTCTTATTGCAATAGTATAAAAATATGTCCTATTGTCACCCATAACACCGACAGTTTTTGTGTTTAATAAAACAGCAAAATATTGCCATATATCTTTATTTAAACCAGCTTTTTCTATCTCTTCATGTAAAATTACATCAGCTTTTCTGACAATTTTAAGCTTCTTTTTTGTGACTGAGCCGATAATTCTAATCGACAAACCAGGCCCAGGGAATGGTTGGCGCGATACAAAAGCTTCATCAAGACCTAATTTACGGCCTAATTCACGAACTTCATCTTTATAAAGCTCATTAAGTGGTTCTAAAAGTTTAAATCCAAGTTCTTTTGGAAGTCCGCCTACATTGTGATGAGATTTAATAACTTTTGAGTTTCCGCCTTTTCCACTTTCAACAATATCAGTATATAAAGTGCCTTGTGCTAAAAAAGAAATGTCATCTAACTTTTTAGCTTCTTCTTTAAATACATCTACAAATAATTTACCAACTATTTTTCTTTTCTTTTCAGGAACAGTGACACCTTTTAATTCTTTTAAAAATAAGTGACTTGCGTCTTTATAGTAAACCTTGATTCCAAGTTTGTTTTTAAAAGAATCAAGAACTAAGTTCTCTTCGTTTTCTCTTAATAATCCGTGATTTATAAAAAGTGGATATAGTTGATCTCCGATTGCTTTATGTATCAAAACTGCACAAACTGAAGAATCAACACCTCCACTAATTCCTAGTAAAACTTTCTCGTTTCTAACAATTTGCTTAATCTCTTTAACTTTATCTTCAATCCAATTATCTATGCTCCGATTTTTAGAAACTCCGCAAATCTTGAATAAAAAGTTAGAAATAATTCTTTCTCCTTCAACCGTATCTCTAACTTCTGGATGGAATTGAAGAGCAAAAATATTCTTTTCACGATTTTCCATGCCAGCAAACTTACATTGTTGAGATGAACAAATTCCTCTAAATCCATCAGGCAAATTAGTAACTGTATCTGAATGTGACATGAAAACTTGAGAAAGATTATTCACACCTTCTAATAAGTTTGATGAATTATCAAAATTAACCTCGATATTTCCGTATTCCTTAACTACATTTTCTTCAACCTTGCCCCCAAAATAGGAAGCCAAAGCTTGCATACCATAGCAAACACCTAAAATAGGTACATTAAAATTAAAGATTTGAGGATTAATTCTTGGTGATTTCGCATCGTTAATAGAATTAGGACCACCAGAAAGGATAATTCCTTTAACTTCGTTTTTATCTAAAGTCGATAAATCATTTTTATTGTCGATTAAATAAGAATAAACGCCTAAATCTCTTACTCTTCTAACTAAAAGTTGATTATATTGAGATCCATAATCAATAACAATAATCTTGTCCATGCTTTAAAAAGAAAAAATATAAGCTAGTTATGCTTATATTTTTCAATCTCCTTAGATGTTGCACCATGACTCATAAGAGTTAGTCTTGAGAGTTCGTTTCCAAAAGCGACAGCTTCTTTTAACTTTTTACCTCTTAAAAAATAATCAATTACGCCACTAGTTAAAGCATCTCCACAACCAGTTGTGTTTATAAAATCTTTAACTTCTTCAACCTTTACTAAGTCAACACGACGATAATTTTCGCCAAAATAAATATCGTGAGCGCCATGAGAAACTACAACATTTTTAACTCCGCGTGCTAAAAGACCACTAACAAGGTCTTTTTCCATCAAATCAATTCCCATAAGCATTCTAGCTTCATGAATATTGCACTTAATGAGATATATTTTGTCTAGATAGTTTTTAAATTTAATAACTTTAGTTGGTGAAATCGCTTCGACAATATATTTTTTATTTGGATATGTTTTAAAAAGATAGTCGATCGTGTCAGGAAGAATATTAGCATCTAAAATTATATATTCATGAGAATTAAGTAAATCTTTTTGCGATTCTAAAAAGGTCGAATTTAAATCTTTGACGATTCTATTGTCACAAATTCCATCGACCATATCGTGATTAGAATCATTAATTGCAACATAACTGCCTGTTGGATATTCGCTTTTAGGAGTAATTACGTTAACGCCAAGTTCAATCAGCTGATTTTTCATGGCTTTTCCATTAGCGTCTTCTCCGATTGCCGTAATAAAATCAACTTTATTGCCAAGTCTAGTAAGATTTTCTGCAATGTTTCTCATTACGCCTCCAAAGGAAACGCTCACTTCACCAATATTTGAAACACGTCTTTGAAGTTTTTCTTTACTTGTAGCAATGTAATCGATGTTGCTACCACCAATTAGCAATAAAGTTTTATCCATTTTTATGTCCGCCTACTTTAATTTAACATATTCTCTAGCGATTTGGGCGCCGAGTTTAGCATTATTTAAAATTAAATGAATATTAGCTTCTAAGCTCTTTCCACCAGTTAATTGAACAATTTTTGAAAGAAGATATGGCGTTTCATCTTTTCCTTTTACGCCAGCTTTTTCCATTTCTTCAATTGCTTTATCAATTTCAGCGTTAATATATTTTGGATCCATCGAGTATTCTTCAGGGATTGGATTAGTAATTAAAACCCCTCCATTTAACTTATATTCACGCTTTGCTTTTACAATTTTTGCTATATCAAGTGGAGTTTTTGCGTTAAAATCGACTTTTAAATCGCTTGTTCTTGTGAAAAAGGCAGGTAAACAATCGGTGTTATAACCAATTACTGGAACGCCCTTGGTTTCAAGATATTCCATAGTTAGATTTAAATCTAAAATAGCTTTTGGTCCTGCACAAATTACTGAAACATTAGTTTTTCCAAGCTCATCTAAATCGGCACTTATATCAAAAGTTTGTTGTGCTTTTCTATGAACGCCACCAATTCCGCCAGTGACAAAAAATTCAATTCCCGCAAGTTCAGCAAGAATCATAGTTGCGCTAACGGTTGTTGCGCCCCATTTCTTTTCAGCGCAAATTATAGGTAAATCTCTACGAGATACCTTTTCAATTCCTTTTTTCTTACCAAAAGCTTCGATTTCTTCAGGTGACATACCAATAATTGGTTCACCATCAATAATTCCTATCGTTGCTGGAACAGCACCATTTTCTTCAATCATTCTTTCAACAGCCATTGCACACTCAACGTTTTGTGGATAAGGCATACCATGAGAAATAATTGTTGTTTCTAGAGCAATTACAGGTTCTCCGTTTTTTAATGCTTTTTGTACTTTTTCACTAATTTTCATACTACTCCCCTTGTTCAGTGCATTCTAAATAAAATCGCAATTCATCGTCTTTATATCCATAAAGATATTTCTTATCTTCATTTTCATATTCAAAAAGTTTGAGTTTATCACCTAAAAAACTTTGTTTCGTGTACTCTATTTGAAGAATTTTAGGATTATTTTCAGGTTTAAAGACATCAAGATAGAAATCAAGATAACGGGTGTTATTAAGATGACCATTATGGTCAAGCATTGAGAACAAAACCTCTTGATCTCTTGCTTCTTTTAATAAACTTTTGTCAATTAAAAGCAACTTCTTGATCCTTCTTTTGAAGAAACCATCCCCGTCTGTTAAATCTTTAAAGAAATCTGGAGCTTCAACCTTATAATCTTTTATATTAATGACCATCCAAGTCGAACGGCAAGCCGCAAATAGTTCGCCGTCATGATAAAACTCGGTATCTCTATTAAATTCAACAAAACGTGGTTTTAAAGGATAAGTAACTACATCGATATCAAAAAAATTTTTTGGCGTTTTATATATCTCAATGTAATTTCTAACAATTACCCGAATTAAATTCTTTTCAATCATCGCTTTAAATCCACAGCCAAGTATTTCAGCATGTTGTCCAGCGATTTCTTGAGCAATATCAAGAAGAGTTGAAACTTTAATTATGTCGTTTTTATCAAACATGTTTGTTGTAATTTGATAACTTTTCTTAAATCTTGTTTCCATACGTTAAATATTATAATGAATTTAGACCTCTTCTTGTATTAAAAAAGTACTAATTTTTAAGTCAAAATCATATGTTTTAACTATGCGTTTTTATAGTTTTTAGCTCATTAAGATTTTTATTTTATCAGAATTTTTCGCTTAAACTCGTAAAACTAATTTTCCTAAATAAAGGCGCAAAAATTTTATAAAACATAAAATTTTTGCAAAAATAACTGACTTTTGCGGTGATTTTTAAAAATAATTGTAAAGATAATGTAAAAATTTAAAGGTCAAGATGTTCAATATTGAACATAAAACAAATTCCCACTAAAATTTTACTAGTTGTTGTAAAGGAAAAAGGTTATGGAAAAAAAGAAATTAACCAAGAAAGAACTTTGCTGGATTCTTTATGACGTAGGAAATAGTGCCTTCACAATGGTATCAGTGTCTTTATTTGCCCTCTTTTTTGGCAATCTCACTGATCAAGCGATGATAAGTGCAACTGATTCAAACGCTTTTTGGTCCTATGCAGCTAGCATTGTTACTTTAATAGCGGTTTTAATTGGTCCTCTCGTTGGTACATTAAGTGATTACAAAGGATTTAAAAAACCAATGTTTTTAATTATGACGCTACTTGGCGTAATAGGATGTATTTTATTAGGTGTTCCTATGAATTTTGTTGGTTGGCTTATCTTATTTGTCATATGTAAAGTCTGTTATAACGGGGCTTTAATGATATATGATTCAATGCTTATCGACACCACTTCAATGGATAGAACCGATAAAATTTCGTCTTATGGCTATGCATTCGGCTATATTGGCAGCCTAGTTCCGTTTTTAATTGGTATTGCAATTTGTGCGTTTGGATTTACAAGTTATGAAGTATTTGACCCTCTAACAGGTGAAGCTTTAACTGGAATGGATGCTTCTTTGGCTTGTCCATGGGGATATCTAATTTGTTTTATAATTAATGCATTATGGTGGCTTGCTTTTACAATTCCACTATTTAAAACATATAAACAAACCTACTTTATTGAAAGAGATAATAATGGTCAAGGCAAAGTAAAATCAACCTTTAAAGCTATCGGTGATTCCTATAAAAGAATATGGGATGTCTTTAAATTTGCAAGAAAACATGCTGGAATTATCCTTTTCCTTATCGCATTTTTCTTATATATAGATGGCGTTTATTCAATTATTGAACTTGCAATTAAAGTTGCTGAAAGTTTTGGTGTTGGTCAAATCGACTCTTTAATCGCTCTAGTAGCTGTTCAAGTAATAGCTTGCCCTTGTGCAATTGGAATATCTTATCTTTCTAAGAAATTTGGAAATGTAAAAATGATATTTGTCTGTATTTTAGGCTATTTATTCATCACAACTTTTGCTATTTTCATTAACAACAATTGGATGTTCTGGATTTTAGCTGTTGCAGTTGGAATGTTCCAAGGTGGCATTCAATCGTTATCAAGATCTTATTTTGCTCAGATCATTCCAAAGAACAAATCGGGTGAGCTTTTCTCACTATTTGATGCTTTTGGAAAAGGCGCAAGTTTTATAGGTACACTCTTATTTGGTATCATTTCACAAGCAACAGGTTCTTCTAATTTAGGTATCATTCCACTTGCTTGCTTGGTTTTAGTGGGCGGAGTTGTTTTCATCTTTTCAGTCATCGCTAACAAAAAGAGCCAACATTTTATCGATGAAGAAAATAATAAAATCGATAAAGAATTAAATATCAACGAAAAAAGTTTTAGCGAATAATATATTCTTAAAACTTCTTAATAAACCTCCGTTAATTTCATCGGAGGTTTTTCTTTGCTCTCCAATTTAAAAAGGATTGACCTTTTCTAGTTGATACAAGTCAATCCTTAAAAATATTGGCGTTTTGCGTGTTTTTTTCTTATTTTAGCTAATAAATCTCATCATTATTTGTAAAAACAAGATCAAAATATTTCATATTTTCACCAATTTTTACCCCATTATGATCAATTTTAGCAATGAACTCATTTAATGGTTCTTTATCTAAATCGTTATAATAGATATCATCAATAAGGTCTAAACAATGAGCTAAATCTACTTTAGCTTTATCCATTAATTCAATAAAAGAATAATCACCAACAATCTCGTTTGTTACAAAATTGTGCCATTCTTTTCCCTTAGTATTTAAAACATCTAAACTAGTCGAAATATGTTTTAATTTTGGATGAGACATTGCATTTATTACACTTTTCTTCATAAGATGTGTAAATACCCATTTTCTAAATCCAAATAGTTTAGAATTAATCACTCGATTAACAGTAAGCATTGTTTTAACACTCTTATAATAAGAATCTTCTTTTACTCCAGGATAGTTTAAGTGTTTAGCTAACTCATACATCATCTCAGAAATTAATCTAAGATTTTTATTTTTAATTTTTAGTATTTTCTTGTAAGAAGGATGGTCACTAAAATAATCTTCAATCAATACATCAATATAAGTTTCAAACAAAGAGTGATAGAAAGTATAAATTGTTCCACCAAGCGGAAAACCAGTTTTATAGTAAATATAAGGATGACATGTTCTATCTAAAATGTAATGAGACATTAACCCTTTTACAAAAGCCAAAAGTATTTCTTCTTCCTCTTTATCTTCTATTTTTTTGACATAATCTAAAAGAAAACTAAATACTTCATATGAATCTATTGAGTGTAAATAACTTCCATAGTTTCTAATTTCTTTAATATTCTTCTTCCATGGCGTTGTATAACCATAATAAAAGAATGGATCTGGTCCTTGTGAACCTAAATAAAATGTTTTTCTATTTTTTGGAAAATTCTGCTTAGAGAATTCATAATGTGTAATCAAACTCGGCATACAAAAATATTATATACGTTTTAAAGAAAGTGAACACTGCTATTTTATATATCCAAAAATCACATCAAAATAGGCTAAACCACGTATCAAAATATGATATTGTCAAAAATTGCATTTTTTGATACTATACTTAAGCACACGGAGAAGTACCCAAGTGGCTGAAGGGGACGGTTTGCTAAACCGTTAGTAGGAGTAATCCTAGCGTGAGTTCAAATCTCATCTTCTCCGCCAAACAAACAAACCAATAGCGACTTAAAAGTCGCTATTTTTTTATTTGTTTGCCGTGAAAAGTTTTGCACTTTTTTCAACAATGAGATTTGGACTCACGTATTATTAAAACTATATTGCTAAATGTACGATTACTGTCGCATTTTTTTAGCGTGGAAATAGTTAATCTTTTCACACATAAAAGAATTCATAACAAAACTTGGTTTGAACAGGCGGCATAGACCTTTGCTTTACATTTCTGTTATTGATAAAGTAAACAAACTAGTAAAACTATGCTCTTTTAATCCATCTAATAGCCTAACTGCAAATCAACATCCATATTAATATATTTATATATCTAATCTATATAAAATCTTTATATATGGCAAAACGCCATTCTTGATATCTTCATAAGCATTAAGTTTGGACTAAGATTTCGTTCAAACAAAACAAAAAAGTAAAAATAGCTGACACTTTTTAAAATTTTTAACTTTTTTTAAAATTTTTTTCAATTTTTTTAAAATTTTTAAAAGTAATCACCTTCTAGTATAGTGAAAGGAGGTAAAAATGAAGGCGGCGAGTCCCTATTACAAGTATCAAAAAGCTCATTTCCTCCAATATAATTTAAAAAAACGCCGCCTTCATCACTTTTAAGGGGTTAATGAGCAATGATTGGCGACGAATTTTAAATTAAATTAGCGATCTTCTTCTAAGTCAGGATATTTCTCTCTATTTGGATTATAGTGAGTATGCAATAACTTATGTGCCTTTGGCGATCCATATTCACCTAAATAATCTTTATATAAAGTAATAATATCTGGATTTAGATGGCTACGACGTACTTTCTTTGATTTATCGATGTCATAAAGTACCTTAGCTCTTTTAGCAATATATGTGTCTTGGATGTTATCTTCTTCATTTGGTAAGAATAATGGGAAGACATATGGTTGGCCACCACCGTTTATACAACCGCCTGGACAACCCATAACTTCTAAAAAGTCATATTTACATTCATTATTCTTAATTTGTTCAAGTAAAACTTTAGCGTTTTTCATGCCACTACACATTGCAAAGTTATATTCTTGTCCGTTAATCTTTAAGGTAGCTTCTTTAATACCTTCAAGTCCTCTACAAGGTGAGAATTCAATTGGTTCTAACTCTTGATTGGTAAGAATATGATATGCAGTTCTAATAGCGGCCTCCATAACGCCACCAGTGACACCAAAGATTGCACCAGCACCGCTATATTCACCGATTAAATCGTCATCAAACTCTTCATCAGGAAGTTTTTTCCACATGATGCCAGCTCTCTTAATAAGTTCAGCTAGTTCACGTGTTGTTAAAACTACATCAACATCCTTGATTCCATCAACTCTATTTGCTTTTCTTTCTTTCTCATATTTTTTAGCTGTACATGGCATGATAGAAACTACACAAATTTGGCTTCTATCAATATTATGTTTCTCAGCATAATAAGATTTAATAATTGCGCCCATCATCTCATGTGGTGATTTGCAACTAGAAAGATGCTCTAAAAGTTCTGGATAATAGTATTCAATATAATTAATCCAACCTGGGGAACATGATGTAATCATTGGACCAGGTCTGTGGGAAATAATTCTTTGTACGAATTCGTTAGCTTCTTCAGTAATAGTTAAATCAGCTGCAAAATTAGTATCAAAAACTCTATAGAAGCCTAATCTATGAAGTGCAGCAACCATTTTGCCAGTACAATTTGTACCAATTGGCTCACCAAATTCTTCTCCAATAGCCGCTCTAACCGCTGGAGCTGTTTGAACAATAACATATTTTCCATCATGGAAGGCTTTATCTAACTTATCGATTTCGCTATGTTCCATTAAAGCGCCAGTTGGACAAACGAGTGTACATTGTCCGCATTGAATACAAGGAACGTTATTAAAACTACGATTTTCACTAGGGCCAACGATTGTATTAAAACCACGGTTTTCAAATCCCAAAATGCCAATTCCTTGAGCATTCTTACAAGCTTCAACACATCTTCCACATAAGATACATTTAGATGTGTCTCTAATAAGAGATGGGGATAATTCATCATAAGTTGATTTAGTTTTTTGTCCAACATACATTTCTGGACGTGCACCAACACGTTTTGCAACTTCTAAGAGTTCACATTGACCATTTTTTCTACATGCTTGGCAGTTATAATAATGGTTAGACAATAATAATTCGACACTAGTTCTCCTAGCAACTACCGCTTTTGGATCAACGATCGAGATCTTAATGCCTTCTCTGATAGGATAGGCACAACTTGGAACTAGTCGTCTTTCTCCTTCAACTTTAACTAGACAAACTCGACAACTTGCTACCGAGCACTCGCCTTTTTTCCGAGTGCATAAATTAGGAATGTTATAACCACAAATTTTAGCTGCCTCAAGTATTGTCAAACCTTCTTCAACAACATAAGGCTTACCATCTATAAAAATTTGAATCTTTGCCATAATTTATTACCGCCTATTTCTTATAAATTGCATTGAATTTACATGCAGATATACATGTACCACACTTAATACATTTATCGAGATCAATCTTATATGGTTCTTTCCCGATAACACCTGAAATGGCGTTAACTGGACAATTTCTTGCGCAAAGCGAACACTTTTTACATTTATTTGGATCAATGTGGAATTCAATTAATGACTTACAAACGCCAGCATCACACTTTTTATCTCTAACGTGTCTAATATAGACATCTTTGAATTTAGTAATCGTTGATAAAACTGGGTTAGGAGCTGTTTGACCTAAACCACAAAGCGAACCAACTTGAATAGATTCACTTAATGTCTCAAGTTTAGTCAAATCATCCATTGTTGCTTTTCCATCTGTAACTTTAGTTAAAATTTCTAACAAACGTTTGGTGCCAATACGACATTGCGAACATTTACCGCAGCTTTCATCACAAATAAACTCAAGATAGAATTTAGCAACATCAACCATACAGTTGTCTTCATCCATAACGATTGCTCCGCCAGAACCCATCATACTTCCTTTTTCAATTAATGATTCGTATTCGATTGGAGTATCTAATTCACTGATAGTTAAACATCCGCCTGATGGACCACCAGTTTGAATAGCTTGGAAACGCTTATCATTTGGAATTCCGCCGCCAATATCATAAACGAGTTCTCTGATAGTTGTTCCCATAGGTACTTCAACAAGACCGACATTTTTAACTTTTCCACCGAGAGCAAAAACTTTTGTTCCCTTGCTTCTTTCGGTACCAATTTTTGCATATTCTTTAGCACCAACTCTCATGATATAAGGAACATTAGCTAAAGTTTCGACATTATTTATAATTGTTGGCTTTCCCCAAAGACCTTTAACGGCTGGGAAAGGAGGTCTAGTTCTAGGCATACCTCTTTTACCTTCAATTGAATTAAGTAATGCAGTTTCTTCACCGCAAACAAAAGCACCAGCTCCAAGTCTAATATGAACTCTAAAATTAAATCCACTACCAAGGATATTGTCGCCAAGTAAGCCGATTTCTTCTAATTCTTTGATAGCGATTCTTAGTCTATTAACAGCGATAGGATATTCAGCTCTAACATAGAAATAACCGTTTTGTGCACCAATTGCATATCCAGCAATCATCATACCTTCGATTACTCCGACTGGATTTCCTTCAAGAATTGAACGATCCATAAATGCACCTGGATCGCCTTCGTCGCCATTACAAACAACATATTTTGTATCGTCTTCTACATCAAAAGCAAATTTCCACTTACGACCAGTAGGGAAGCCCGCTCCTCCTCTACCTCTAAGTCCGCTATCAAGAATTTCTTGAATGACCTCTTCTCTTTTCATGCTGAGTGCTTTGATTAAACCTTTAAAAGCATCATAGCCAAGAGCTTCATCGATAACTTCAGGGTTGATTGTACCACAACCATGCAAAGCGATTCTTAATTGCTTTTTATAGAAGTTAATATCATCTTGCCTTTTGACTTTTTTACCAGTTGAAGGCTCAACATATAAAAGTTCTTCAACAACTTGACCACCGATTATATCTTGCTCAATAATTTTTTGGCAATCACTTGGTTTAACTGCATGATATAAGGTGTCTTCAGGATAAATTTTTACAAATGGACCTTGTGAACAAAAACCAAAGCATCCAACAACATTACAAGTGACTTTATCTTCTAAATGTTTTTCCTTAATTAAAGCATTAAAGTTATCGATAATTGCTTGGGAGTCTGAAGATAAACAACCTGTACCGCCGCAAACAACGATGTGTCTTTTACCATCTTGACCATTAAATTTCTTGCTTACGCACTCACTACAAGTGTGAATTTTTGTTTCTAAATCATTAATGGTTTTAATTTTATCCATGACTTTTGCAGTGTTTTTTGTAGTTTTAGGCATATTATTCCATCTCCTTATTTCTATATTCAGCAATAATTCCAGGAACATCGCTTAATTTAACTTTTGGATAAACTTTACCATTAATTGTAATAGCTGGTGCAATACCACATGCACCAATACAACGTAAGCCATCAAGGGTAAATAAACCATCTTCAGTTGTTTGACCAGGTTTAATTTTTAAAAGTTCACCAAACTTATCTAACACGTTTTGACCGCCTTTAACATAGCAAGCGGTACCAATACAAACTCCAATAACATATCTTCCTTTTGGAGTTAAACTAAAGAAAGAGTAAAAAGTTACGACACCATAAATGTCACTTACTGGAACATTTAGTTCCTGACTAATTATTTCTTGAACTTCTAATGGAATATATCCATATTCTTTTTGGACATCACTTAAAACCAACATTAATGGACTAGGTTCATCTTTGTATCTAGCACAAATGGATTTAATCATGTCTACAGCTACTTTTTGTAGTTTCATCGATCCAATTCTCCTGTGAATAAACTCACTATATTTTAAACGAGTTTGAAAGCGCTTACAATATGAAAAAAATGATGCGTGCAGACTGAAAAAACACCTAGTTTAAGGCGCTTTAATATAAAGATTTATAAATAAATCGATAGCAAAAACGAATGTTCAAAATAAAAAAGAGATCAGTCACGGAACTACGCTGATCTCTTTTATAAAATTAATTATTATCTATTAAGCTTAATGCTTGTGACAGCATTCATGATTATTGTCGTTTTTTGGATACTTTTTAAAGTATTTTTTAACAAGACTTTTTGAATCTGTGCCTCCACATCCGCAATCAGTCAACTTTTTGCCTTTATATTTTCTAAAAGCGAAATAAGCGACTAAAGCAAGAAGGATAATAACTAAGAATACAACTATTACAATATCTGCTGTTGTCATATTAAATTGTTTCCTTTCCTTCTAATTGTTTTTTGCGATTCCATAACACCAAGAGAACCACAACTACAATAATAATTGGAATAAAGATTGCTAGTGTCCAAACAAACTCACCAATTAAATAGATCATCATTGAAACAATATAGGAAGTTGCTAACCAGAATCCTAAGGTTGAAGCGAATGTTCCTTTTGGAAGTTCACCTTTAGCGGTTGCTACTGCTGCAAAACAAGGAATCGTTAACATATTGAAAGCAATGAATGATATGACACCACTAAGGGTAATACCTGTTGATTGAACCATAAGTATTGCTGAAGAAAGTCCTTCAACAGCTTCATCTCCAGCCACGAAGCTTGGATTTAAAACTAAAGCAAGAGTTCCTAATGTAGAAATAACATTTTCTTTTGCAATTAATCCATTTATTGCAGCGACCGAGAAGACCCAACCGAATGCTCCTAAAGTGGAACCAAAACCAAGAGGTGTGAAAATAGGTTGTATGAATTGACCTAAACTTGCAAGGATTGAATTTCCTATTAAAGCGATTTGTGCAGGATCTTCACTTTCGATATCAATAAATTGCCATCCCCATGTAAAGTGAGATGTAAACCAAACAATAATTGTTGATAAAAGAATGATTGTAAATGCTTTTTTAACAAAGTGCTTTGTTTTGTCCCAAAGATGAATCATTAAAGACTTAAATTGTGGTAAATGGTAAGCAGGTAATTCCATGATGAATGGAGGTACTTTTCCTCTAAGAGTTGTTGCTCTCATTATGATAACTGTTACTAAAGCAGTTGCCATACCTAAGACATACATTCCATAAACAACTACATCTGCGTAATTGAAGCCAACAGCTTTACCAAAAACTGAAACTATAGCATAAGCAAATACGGTTAAGATTGGTGCTTTTGCTCCACAAGAGAAAAATGGAATAACTCTAATTGTAGAAATTCTTTCTTTATCGTCTGCTAAAGTTCTTGTGTTAATCATTGCAGGTACAGAGCAACCAAAACCCATAATCATTGGCATAAAAGCACGACCACTTAAGCCAAATTTTCTAAAAATTCTATCAAGAATGAACGCAACTCTTGCCATGTATCCGCTATCTTCTAGAATAGCGAAGAATAAGAATAAACATAATATTTGAGGTAAGAAGCCTAAAACAGCAAATAAACCACCTAAAATACCATCACAAACAAGTCCTATTGACCAAGCTGATGCTCCAGCTAAGGTCAGCCCTTGATTAACTAAATCAGAAATCCAACCTGTAAAAGCATTGAATACGTTCATAAATATAACGCCAGGTGAATTAATGCCACCATTTGCAAACATTCCAGCAACATAATCAGGGCCATCTCCGAAAGAGACAACATCAACAGCACCTAAAGCATTTAAATAGAATAAATCTTCACTAAATGTTAAATGGAAAATAACAAATAAGATAACCAAGAAAATTGGAATACCAGCCCAACGATTGGTTAAGACTTTATCAATCTTGTCTGAAATAGTAAGTTTTTCACTATTTTGTTTAGTTTCTGCGGACTTTTTCTTACCAAAAAGCCATTTCTTTTTATTAGCTTTTGATTCTTCTTTTGCTTTTCTTCTTTCAATTTCCGCTTCATCCATTACAACGATGTTGTGGAAATATTTTGAGATATATTTATATCTAGCATCCGCAATTAATGCTTCAAAATCATCTCCAAATACATCATCTTTAAAGGTGTGTTTAAATTCATCAACCATATGAACAAGGTTAGGATGAGATGATGTTTCAAGTTCATCAAGTTCAACTAACTTAACGGCGTGAAATAATGGATTCTCAACTTTAGCACCTTCAAAAGCTATACGGCAATCATTTATTAAATGAAATAAATTTGTATCTTCTAAAACAGTCTTGCCTGTTCTTTTCTTGTTGGATGCTTCATAAGCAACTTCCATTAAATAGTCTAAGTTGCTATCTTTTAAAGCTGAAATCTCAACAACAGGAACGCCAAGTTTTTCAGAAAGCTTATCAATTAAAATCGATTCCTTATTTTTTAATAAGAGATCAATCATATTGATTGCAATAACAACTGGTACATCAATCTCTAAAAGTTGCGTTGTTAAATAAAGATTTCTTTCTAGATTAGTAGCATCAACAATATTAATGACACAATCTGGTTTTTCATCCAAAATATAGTTTCTGGAAATAACTTCTTCAGGAGTATAAGGCGATAAAGAATAAATACCAGGGAGATCAACGATTGAAATTTGTTCTCCTAATTTTTTATAAACGCCTTCCCTTTTATCAACAGTTACCCCAGGCCAATTGCCGACATAAGCAGTTGAACCTGTCAAATTGTTAAATAAAGTCGTTTTACCACAATTAGGATTACCAGCCAAAGCAAAGTGTTTCATACTACTTCTTGACCTCCATCAAGACTAAACATGCTTCGTCTTTTCTTAATGTTAATTCATAACCTCTAATTGTTACTTCAAGGGGATCGCCTAACGGTGCTTTTTTTCTTAAAAATATCTCAGCTCCTGGGGTAATTCCCATATCGAAGAGTCTTCTTCTTACTCTTCCTTCACCTTCTACTTTGATAACTTGGCCAGTCTCACCAATATCGAAAGTACTCAGTAATTTTTGCATAAAATCTACCTACCTTTCTTTATGCAACAAGGATTTTCATAGCCACATTTCTATCTAAAGCTAATCTTCCATTTTTAACTAAAAGAATTACACTTCCGCTTTCGCTAGAAAGAACTTGAAGCTTACTTCCGATTGTTATTCCAAGATTTTCAAGATGCTTTTTCGTAGCATCGTCGAGCATCATTTTAACAACCTTTAAATCAGTATTTAATGGAGCAATAAATATAGGCATAAAACCTCCTTGAAAACATAGTTAGAATCCACTAACTCTTTACATAGGAAAATTATAGTCTTTTAGTTAGTCTTGTCAAACCTAATTATAAAATTTTTTCATTTAGCACAACTGATTTGCTTAGTGTCAACAAAATTTAGTCGATATAGTTTTCATCAAAGTTAATAACTGTTTCGTAATTAGATTTATATTCTTTAATTGCTCTTCTTATTTTGATTGCTATTTCAGACTTGTTTCCTTTATATTCTGTAGGAATCACAACATCAAAAACAACATTAGTATGAGTAGGCCCACTTATCACCCTTAAATCATGAAAAGTTAAAGAAATATCGAGGTTTTGCAGTGTTTTTTCAATAATTTCACCTAAAACTGGTAATTCATCATTACGTGTATCAACAGGGTCCATATGTATTGTTAAATTAATTCCATACTTTCGTGAAACTTCTTTTTCGATGTTATCAATTAAATCGTGAGATTTAAAAGTGTTTTCATATCCATCGATTTCGACATGGCACATCATAAAAGTTTTTGTAGGTCCGTATGAATGGAACATGACATCATGAACACCTAAAACACCTTCATATGTTTTAATTTCTGCCACAACTTTATTTACAAAATCTTGATTAGGTACTTCCCCTATTAAAGGCGAAGCGCTCTCTTTTACCATTTTAATTCCACTATAAATAATAAATATTGCAACAAGCAAAGACACAGAACTATCAAGCCACCAAGTTTCTGGCACAAAGAATTGTATTAATGATGCGACGAGAACGATGCTTGTTGAAAGTACATCATTAAAAGAGTCTTGCATATTAGCTTGTAAAGCTACAGATCCTATCGCTTTCCCTAATCCTTTATAGATAAAACCAAGCATTATTTTTAAGAGAATAGATACGCCTAAAATTATAAAAGCCCAAATCGAGAAATTTGCTGATTTGTCTTGTTCAATTAAAGCTGTAATAGAGTTATAAATCAAAAGAGCACCGACAAGAAGGATAATAAATGAAGTTATCATTCCTGTGATGTACTCAATTCTTTCATGACCATAAGGATGTTCTTTATCCGCTTTTTTACCTGATAATTTAAATCCAACGAAGCTGACTATACTACTTCCAAAATCAGTCATATTATTTAAAGCATCAGAAATAATCGACATGGATGAAGTAAATATTCCAATTACAAGTTTCATCAAAAAGAGGACACTATTAAAAACTATTCCAATTATGGATGCTAATACGCCATGTTTTTCTCTAACTTTTTCATCTTGAATATTTTTATAATCTTTAATAAAAATCTTTCTTAAAAAATTTATCATACGCTTATTAATTTTAGTAAACTTTCTCTTTTTGTTAACAAAAATTTGATAACACTAGTCAAGTGTAAAATTAAGTAAAATTGTTTGAATTTTTTCCATAACAAAAAATTATCTAATTTACTAGACGCTTTAATTTTTAATAAAAGACATTTAAAATGTTATTGTTGAGTTTCGGAATATAACGTTCCGTTTGATAGCATTGAATAAATTATTCGCAGTAATTTATTACATCCTGCTATCTTGGCGGCTTTGGGATGAAGGCCGTCATTTTTCTTTTTAGAGACATATAAAGCTATTTTAGAATCTGGATTATATCGACAAAGACAAGTTATTAAGAGATAAAGGGAACTTCTAAGAAATGAATTGCCTTTCTTGGTTATATGCATATGTTCACCTGATTGTTTACCAGATTGCATAATCATAGGATCTAATCCTGCATAAGCTATTAATGATTTAGATGAACTGTATTTAGATATATTTCCTATTTCAGCTAATAGTCTTATTGAGAGCTTTTCTCCTATTGAAGGAATAGATTTAATTACTTCAAATTCAGGCAATTGCAAACATAGTTGCTCCATCTCAGTTAACAGTTTTATTAAAGTTAAAGATGTATCATTAATTCTATCAACTAATGAAACGAGTTCATTGACCATATAAGAATCAGGCTTTACTCCAGAATTATGAGATTTAATATAATTCAATATTTTCAT
>CALVMF010000013.1 GCA_944342125.1 uncultured Bacilli bacterium
AGCACTTAGGATTAACCTTACCAAGATATAAATATTATATCTCATAGAAGATTTACCTGTTTTTATGGTAAAAAAAATGCGATGAGAATCGCATTAATTGACACTTGGAGCACCCTAGCGGATTTGAACCACTGATCATTGAGTTGCAGTCAATTGCCTTACCAGCTTGGCTAAGGGTGCAAGCAGGATTATAATATCAAAGAAGCTAACCCGTGACAAGTCATTATTATCAAAATTTAAAAATAATTCTTTACGGATTATTTACTCTATGATAATATTATTAACGCACTGAAGGAACGGGGCGTAGCGTAGCTTGGTATCGCGTCTGCTTTGGGAGCAGAAGGCCGCAGGTTCAAATCCTGTCGCCCCGACCACTAAGTAATCAATGGGTACTCTTAAGGAGTACTTTTTTTATAACAAAAAAGTCTCAGAAATTTTACTTATCTGAGACCAAAATTTAATGAAATTATTAGAAAAATCCCGCAAAAGTCCACTATTCTTCAAGAATATCTTTATATGCAGTGTCTAAATAATTTAGGATTAATTCTAGATTTTCATATAAGAATGTTAAAGTTTTCTTTAAATTGTTTGGATATTCAAGAGAATGTCCAATGTCCTGATAAATGCTCATAAAAGGATAACGATTTTCAACTTTCTTTAATTTATTTGCATCTATATATGTATCAGCAAAACTTGTAAGAATAAAGTCAGTTTGCCTTAAATAAGGAATCGTTTCATTTAAAGGTGTAAGCATAATTACTCGCGCATTATTGACCTTAAGCGTTTCTCTAATTTTTCCTGCAACTACAGTGCCAATACTTTTAGCTATAAAAATTATCTCAGTGTATTTAGAAAAATCAAAATCTTTCAATTTTTCAAAAGAAAACATATACGCTTCATCGATGTTTTCTTCTAAAGGTAAAACATCCTTTGTATATCTTTTTACATCATAATCAAGGTATACTGATTCGCCATCAATATACCTATCAAGAAAGTATAGAAAACTGCGATCACTACTATACCTTCTGCCAGGAAAGAAAACTTTAAGTGTTGCCATATTAAGCTTCGTTTTCCTTTCTAACTTCTCTTCTTCTTTTAAGCTTGTATTTTCTAATGAGTTTATAAGATCCTAAATAGCCAATAAATCCAACTAAGAAAACCACTAAAATAACAACAACCCAAACAGGAAGAGGATTAACTTTAACATTTTCCCACATTGAAACGATTGCGTTATTTTGATCTCCAAAATCTCTCATGACATATAAAGTATCAATATTAGACGTTTCAGGGTATTGAGCAACTAAGCTTCTTCCTTCATAGCTATTTAAATCTGTTTTTATCTTAATATCGAGTTTGCCATCATTATCTTCATCTTTAAAAGTAAATTCACGACTACCCTCTTCTTCACCCCATGGATCTTCAACAGTCATAGTCAACTCTTTTAAAGGTTCGCCATTTTCATCAACGAAATCGAAGTAATAACTTATATCATATAACTCATATTCTTCCTCATCTTCATTTCCTTCCGATATGTCGTAAGAATATAAAATGTAATTTAACATTTTTAAATCGTTAGTATTACTACCGATAAATGAGGTGTAGCCATTATAAGACATATTATCAACAGCATTTGTTGGATCATTAAGATAATCTAGAAATTCAATTGTGTATTCATATTCTTTTGAAGAATAGTATTCATCTTCGTGAGTTGGAAGACACCAACCATCAAACCAAATATTTGCGCCGATTTCAGGAACAACATAATAAAGTTTTACTTCTGGGTCTCTTTCTACGGTCCAATCTTCATCGATATAATGACCTCTACCAATTGAGTTAACTGCATCACCGCTCCAAGCGATATTGACGGCAATTTTTTGAGTAACAATGTCATCTTTTCCGCTATCAACTTCAAAACCGAAGATATTTTCTTTAAGTTTAATTAAAGTATCTTGGACACCTTTAATAGTTTCATCATCGCAAAGGTTAAATTGCTCATTTCTTTCTTCGTATGTATCTAAATATTTATCGCTACCTGGTAAGAAATAATCTTTATAATATTCCATAATACCAACTGCGTAAGTATCTCTCATACTATCTTTAATCGATTGAGTTCCTTTAAAAACTGGATCCCATAGTTTTGAATAACCATCTAAGGATTGGAAATCTTTGATAACTTGAGCAACTTGTTCATCGTGACTGAACTTAGAATAAACTTCATCTGCCATTAAAAGTTCTTCATTTCTTTCAACGACGAGTTCAGGATTAAATAAAATTCCTAAAGTTCCCCACATGTAGCCGACAGTGTAGTAATTTAAAGTATCTTTTTTACCATCGCCTAATTCAACGCCAATTGTGTCGAGCTTTCCACCTTTACTTCCATCATAAGTAGCTAAAAAACTTGAGACATTGTTCATATAATTAGGCATCATATCGTTATCGATAGCGTGATGGAAAGATGTAATCATTCCTTCACGAGCTAATCTTTGAATCATGTAGTCACTGCAGCAAATTAAGTCGTAAGTTTGCTTACCAGTTTTTAAAGTGTTATACATGGTTTCGTTAGTGTCGTAAGTTTCATAGACGACCTTAACTCTTTTGTTATCTCTTTCATAAACCATATCTTCAAAACTGGTTAAAAGATTTTCATCAATATAATCTTCACAGTTTAAAGCGTAGATATAGTAATCATATTCTCCGCCTTCTGATGAACATGAAGTTAATATTGGAGCTAAAATTCCTAAAAAAGATAGGGAAACTGCGGCGTTTTTAAGTAATTTTCTCATGTTTAGTCCCTCCTAGCTCTTAATCTTTTTCTCATTACGTTTTTATAGCTTGTACCTTTATTTCTATAAATAGAAATTCCAATAACAACAAGTAAAACAATTAAGAAAATAATAGTAGTTAATGGTCTCATTTCTGGTGGGATAGGCCCTTTTTTAATCTTAGCTTGAACAAGAGTTGAAATCGTTTCAATATTATTTGCTCCGCTTAATAAGCCTGAACCTCTTGTAAAAGCTGTAATAATGAAATCATCTAATGATAAAGTTATGGCGAGCATAAAACCGCTAAAAATACCTGGGATAATTTCTGGTAAAACAACTCTATAAAGAGCTTGACGTGGACCACATCCAAGGTCTAAAGCAGCTTCATATAAAGAAGGATCCATTTGTTGAAGTTTAGGTTTAACATTTAAATAAACAAATGGTGCGCTTAAGACAATATGACCAACAAGTAAGGTCCAAAATGAGAATAAGTTTTCACCGCCAAATATCATATTGCCGATAAAAACAAACATGACAACAAGGGATAAAGCCATAACAATTTCGGCATTTACTACTGGGATTTGATTGATATTTTCAAGGACAGCTCTGCCTCTTCTTTTCATATAAAATCCACCAATGGCACCTAAAGAGCCAAGAATTGTAGCACAAACTGCACTAATAATAGCAATAATTACAGTATTTCCGACCGCAACCATGATCTCTTCGCTTTGAAATAAAGCAGCATAAAGTTCGAATGAAAATCCGTTCCAACTTCCAATATATGTAGCATTTGTAAATGAAAAGATGATTAAAACAAGAATAGGTACATACATTAAAAGTAAAATTAAATAAATGTAGCTATAAGCTAATATCTTTTTTACCATGCTGCATCCTCCTCTGAAGTATCTTTTTCAGTGAAATTACGAGTAATTAACATTGAAATACCAATAATAACGAGCATTATTACTGCCATAAAAGAAGAAGAATTCCATTGATTATTAGCAAATCCTAAATAAATTGAATTACCGAATAATACAATTTTTCCTTCTGATAAAGTTTCTGGAATAACATAGCTTGACATAGTTGGCATAAAGACCATTTGAGCAGCTGCGATAACTCCAGGGATTGATTGAGGGATAATTGATTTAGTAAATACTTGGACTCTATTGCAACCTAAATCAATCGCAGCTTCAATTTGAGATTTATCAAGTTTAAGCATCGTGGTATATAAAGGAAGTATGACAAATGGGAGATAGTTATAAACAAGACCAAGCATTGTTGCAAAATAAGGACTTGTTCCACCATTTACACCAAGCCAAGTCAAAACGTCTCTTGTTGCACCAGTTCTTAAAACAAAGTTTATCCACATTGGCATAACAAAAAGCAAGACAATAACATAGTTAGAATTGTACTTTTTGTTAGCTAAAATATAAGCAATTGGATAACCAATAACTAAACAAATAATGGTGTTTAGCGTAGAAAATAATAAAGATTGAACTAAAACATTAATTTTGTTTGTAGTGGTAAAAAACTCAACTAATGAATCAAAAGAGAAAGCTCCGTTTCCATCAGTAAAGGCGTAATATACGATAAAAAAGATTGGAATAATTACAAATAAAATTAAGAATAGAAAGTAAGGAATACAAAGATACTTTCTTTGAAACCTAAATTTCATATTCAGCCACCTCTTTTTTAAGACGTAACTTTATATCTTCTTTTTTAACAGCTATACCAACTTTATCGTTTAAATTGTAGGAATATGGTGAAACGAAAACAAAATCTTCTTCATTTTCAGTTCTTACAATATAACGATAGTGATCGCCAACATAAATTGAGTCAACAACTTCACCAACTACTTCACAATTTTCACTTTCAATATCATCAATTACTTCGATTTTATCTAAAGCAATCTCAGCAACAACATCTGCATCATTGAAGTTATATTTATGTTTTCCGTCTTTAGAAACTACATTACCTTCTTCATCCAAAGATGATCCTGGGACAAGTTGCGTAACATCACAACTAAAGGCTGATTCATCAATCATTACCTCATTATTCTTATTGATCCATGCATCAGTATATACATTGGTTGTAAAATCTTTTTTCATGATATGAATTCCATCTGGCTCAATAGTTAAATTAGCTTCACTTCCAACTGGATAGTTTTCGGTGCTTTTAACCATAACTTCATTCTTACCAATCATAATTGTGTATTGGTAATTCATACCTTTGAAAATTTGATTAACAATTTTACCTTTAATCATTTCTTTTCCATCTTTTACAAAATGGATATCTTCAGGACGGACGACAACATCAACTTTTTCATTTAAAGGATAATCGTCAAGACAGTCAAAATTGAAATCAAGGAATCTTACCTTTTTATTTCCAATCATCGTGCCGTTATAAATGTTAGATTCACCAATAAAGTCAGCCACAAAAGCATTCTTTGGTTCGTCGTAAATCATCTTTGGCGTTCCAATTTGTTGAATAACACCATCTTTCATAACAACAACAGTATCACTCATTGTCAAAGCTTCTTCTTGATCGTGCGTAACGTAAATAAAAGTAATGCCAAGTTTAGAATGCATTTCTTTTAATTCGAGTTGCATATCTTTTCTCATTTTTAAATCTAATGCACCTAAAGGTTCATCAAGTAAAAGAATTTCTGGTTCATTAACAATAGCTCTTGCAATTGCAACTCTTTGTTGTTGTCCACCGCTTAAAGTAGAAATATCTCTATCTTCAAGAGCTTCAAGGTCGACTATTTTTAAAGCACGAGCAACTTTTTGATCGATTTCCTTGCTCGAAAGTTTTGCATAAGAATAACTTTGAACAGGTGTAGTCTTGTAATAATCAATTTTGCTTTGAAGATCATTTAATTTAGGTTCTTTCTCTTCTTCGCTTAAATGTTTATTTCTTTTGATTAAGTTGTACTCTCTTTTTAAATCCCAAATTTTCTTGTGATCAATCTTGAGTATTGGATTGCCATTTTTGTCTTTTTTAACAACTGGAATCTTTTTTAAGCGTAAACCGAATGCGATATTGTCATAAACATCCAAATGTGAGAATAGCGCATATCTTTGGAAGACCATATTGATTGGTCTTTTGTTTGGTGGAAGATTAGAAATATCTTTACCATTTAAAAGAATTTCGCCTTTTGAAGGGAAATCAAAACCTGCAATCATTCTTAAGGTTGTAGATTTACCACATCCAGAAGGTCCAAGAAAGGTGATAAACTCGCCCTTTCTAACGTAGAGATTGAAATTATCAACGGCTACAGTATCATCATCGAAGATTTTACTAACGTTTTTTAATTCAATAATATAGTTGTTTTCCATAAGAAACCCCCGTGTTATTGAAAGTAAAGTTCTTTCAATGTGTTTTGAACGACACAAAATATATTCAAAATTAAAAAATAATGCAATACTTTTTTTAAAAAATTTTTAAAATTGTGAAAACTCGATATTGCAAAAACAAAAAAAGTACGATAACCATCGCACTTTTTTCAAAATTTTAATTCCTCAATTTTTGCTTAATTTTTTGTGAAAAACTTATTAAATTATGCCTAAATTTCTTCAATTTCTTTCCACATTTTTGTTAAATTTTTCACAGCAATTAAAGCTTCGGATTTCTCTATTTTATTTTTTAGATATCCATCTATAATTCTAGCGATTTGAATTGCATCATTTTCGCTGGCTCCTCTAGTAGTTATAGCTGCAAACCCTACTCTTACCCCGCTAGTTATACTAGGCTTTTCTGTATCATTAGGAAGCATATTTTTATTTAAAGTGATACCAATTTCCTCAAGTTTTTCTTGAGCTTCTTTTCCAGTAATTCCAAAGCTTTCCTTTGTATTTAAAAGAAATAAATGGTTTTCGGTTCCACTATTTAAATCACCAAGTTTAGTGAACTCATCAGAGCATGCTTTAGTATTTATTTTAACTTGATGAATATATTCTTTATATTCTGGTTGAAGAGCTTCATAAAAACACTCTGCTTTAGCAGCAATAATGTTTTCAAGTGGTCCACCTTGCAAAGCTGGGAAACAAGCTTTATTAACTTTTTTAATAATTTCTTCATCATTTGTTAATACAATGCCACCACGTGGTCCACGCAATGTTTTATGAGTCGTTGAGGTAACAATATCAGCATATTCTAATGGGTTAGTCAATTCTTTAGCGGCGATTAAGCCTGCAATGTGAGCCATATCGACCATAAAATAAGCCCCAACTTCTCTAGCGATTTCTTTAATTCTCTTATAGTCGATTTCAAATGGATAAGCACTAAAGCCAGCAAGAATTAGTTGAGGTTTAAATTCTAGAGCTTTTTCTTTTAAAGCATCGTAGTCAATTCTTCCATTTTTATTAAGGTGATAAAAATCAACATTATAATATTTAGAAGAAAAGCTTACTTTTGAACCATGAGATAAATGACCACCTTCATCAAGCGATAAAGATAAAATTTTATCTCCTGTGTTTAACAGAGCATAATAGGCTATCATATTGGCTTGGGTGCCAGAATGAGGTTGTACGCAAGCATATTTACAATTAAAAAGTCTTGTAACAAGTTCGATTGCTCTATTTTCTATTTCATCAATATGGACGCACCCGCCATAATATCTTTTCCCAGGGAATCCTTCCGCATATTTATTAGTTAAAATTGAGCCACATAAAGCACGGACATATTTACTAGCAAAATTTTCACTAGCAATAAGCTCAATTCCATCATTTTGACGATTATTTTCTTCTTTTAGGTAGTTAAACAATGTTTCATCTCTATCCATATTTAACCCTCTAAAAAATATCCTCTTTAATAATAGTTGCGTCGTGATCTGGTCCAACAGATATTAAGCAAGCCGTTGCACCGATTTCTTTTTCAATAAATTGAACATAGTTTTTGGCGTTTTCTGGTAAATCTTTAAAAGAGCGGACATTAGTGATGTCTTCTTTCCAACCAGGTAAAGTAACATAAATTGGCTTACAACGATAAGTTTCTTTTAAACTTGCTGGGATATAATCGATAACTTCGCCATCAAGTTCATATTTTGTACAAACTTTTATTTCATCTAGACCAGATAAAATATCTAAAAGCATCAAAGCAAAATATTTAAATCCATTAACATTTCTTGAAAAACGAAGTTGATTCAAATCTAAATAGCCAATTCGTCTTGGTCGATGGGTAACAACACCATATTCGTGAGCTTTTTCACGGATTGTATCGGCTAATTCATTATGGAGTTCCGTAACAAAAGGTCCTTCGCCGACTCTAGTTGTATATGCTTTCACGATTCCAACGCAAGCTTCAATATAATCAATTCCAATTCCGCTTCCTGTAATTGCTCCGCCAGCCGAAGAGTTAGAACTTGAAACATATGGATAAGTTCCAAAATCTATATCAAGCATCGTGCCTTGAGCACCTTCAAAAAGTATCTTTTTATTTTCTTCTTTTGCTTTAGCTAAAATTGAAACGGTTTCTTTTACATATGGTTTAAAAAATTTAGCGAGTTTACCGTATTCTTTTAGCGATTCTTCTAAATCGATTACTTCTCCACCATATCTAGCGATTTCTTCATTTTTCTCTTTAAGGCGTTCAGCATATATTTTTGGAAAATCTTCATCGATAAAATCACAAAATCTGATTCCATCACGAGAAATTTTATCGGTATAACATGGTCCAATACCTTTTTTAGTTGTTCCGATTTGTTTATCTTTTAAGTGTGCTTCTTTTAAGCCATCTAAAGTAAGATGATAATTTAAATCGACATTAGCTCTTGAAGAAATCACCATATTTTTTAATGAAAAACCTGCATCAAGTAAGGTTTTCATCTCTGAATATAAGCTAATTGGATTAATAACCATGCCATTTCCTAAAATATTTAGTGTTTTTTCATTAAAAATTCCACTTGGTATAGTTTGAAGATGAAATTCCATACCATTAAATTTAACTGTATGACCAGCATTATTTCCGCCTTGATAGCGGACAACAATATCGGCTTTAGAGGAATAATAGTTTGTTACTTTTCCTTTTCCTTCATCGCCCCATTGACTACCAACAACTACAATTGATTTCATTTTTGAACACCTACCTTCGTATATATTTTATCGACATTTTTAAAAACATAGTCGTATGAAAAAAGTTCATTTAACTCTTTTTCGCTAAGATATTTAGAGAAATAAACATCTTCTTTTAAAAGTTCTTTTAATTGAGTCTTTGTTTCCATCGCTTTAAAAGCTAAAAGTTGGATACGGTCATAAATTTCTTCGCGCGTAACCCTATGTTTTTCAATGATATAATTCATTACTCTACCTGAGAAGATAACTCCATAAGTTGAAAAAATGTTTTCTTTCATCTTATCTTCATGAACAACAATATTTTTTAAGACATTATTAAGTCTTCTAGCCATATAAATAATTAAGCTGATATCATCAGGTAAATAAATTCTTTCATTTGAAGAATGAGAAATATCTCTTTCGTGCCATAAAATATTGTTTTCTAGAGCAATCATGTAAGAGGATTTAACAATTCGAGAAAGACCACAAATATTTTCACTGCTTATTGGATTTCTTTTATGTGGCATAGCCGAACTGCCTTTTTGATTTTTCGAAAAATATTCATTTACTTCATTGACTTCAGTTCTTGAAAAATGTCTAATTTCTGTGGAGATTTTTTCAAAAAGAGATGCAATTAAGCTTAAAACATTAACATATCCAGCTAATCTATCTCTACTTAAAACTTGCGTAGAAATATGTGGTCTAAAAAGTCCAAGCTCTTCGGCTACAAGTCCTTCAACTTCATAAGGTAGATTTGCAAAATTTCCAACTGTGCCTGAAATTTTAGCAACTTCAACATTTTCTTGTTCTTGTTTTAAGCGCTTAATGCCGCGCTTAAGTTCATCAAGAAAAAGAGCCCATTTTAAACCAAAAGATGTCACTTCTCCATGTATTCCATGAGTTCTTCCTATAATTGGGGTATATTCATATTTTATAGCAAGGTCATTTAAAGTTTTTTCTAACTCTTTTAAAGCATCAAAAATAAAAACATTAGATTCTTTAATATTTAAACTTAAAGCCGTATCAACAACATCGGTCGAAGTTAAATTATAATGAATCCATTTTTTCTCTTCTCCTAGCTCAAGCGATAATGATCTAGTAAAAGCTATCACATCGTGCTTGGTTTCTTTTTCGAGTTCATTAATTTTATCAACATCAATTTTAGCAGTCTTTTTAATCTTTAAGTAATCTTCTTCAGGTACAATTCCAAGTTTTACATAAGCATTGAGGACAGCTAATTCAACCTTTAAAAAACTTTCATAACGATTTTTTAAAGAAAAAATATCTTCTATTTCTTTAACTGCGTAGCGTTCAATCATTACATGGACTCCTTAGCTTCACATCCTAATAAATTTAAAACCGTATTTAAAACTATAGAACAAGCTTTAACAAGAGCAAGTCTTTCTTTAGTAAGTTCTTTATTATCTAAATCAATAACTTTTGTATCGTTATAATAGGAATGGAAAAGTTGAGCTAATTTATAAGCATAGTTACACAAAATATTGACTTCTTTTACTTGTGCAATGTCAATCAATACATTCTTTAGTTCACCCATATGTTTAATTAATGCAATTTCTTTCGAATCTGTTAAAAGTGGATAAGTATCTTTGATTTCAAAAGAAGAATCTTTTCTTAAAATAGAGCACATTCTTGCATAAGCATATTGAATGTAATAAACAGGGTTTTCACTTGATTGATTTCTGGCTAAAGTCAAATCAAAATCAAGATGAGAAATAATTGGTTTTGAAATAAAGAAGTATCTTGCTACATCAACCCCTACATCTTCACATAATTCGCGAATTGTTATAGCATTGCCCGTTCTCTTAGACATTTTGACTTCTTCGCCATTTTCCATTAAACGAACAATTTGAATAATTTTTACTTCAAGATTATCTGGATTATAACCCATTATTTTGATACCAGCTTTAAGTCTAGCAATGTATCCATAATGGTCAGCACCTAAAATATCGACTAATTTTTCATATCCTCTATCAAATTTATCTTTATGATAAGCGATATCTGGGGTGAAATAAGTTAAACTTCCATCGCTTTTAACTATAACTCTATCTTTATCATCACCAAATTCGGTCGTTTTTACCCATGATGCACCATCTTTTTCATAATAATATGGACTATTTTTTAAAACTTCGATGGCTTTTTTGACCTTGCCATCTCTATAAAGCGCTCTTTCGCTTTGATAATGATCAAAATGAACACGATATAAATCTAAATCGCGTTTAATTTTATCTAACTCTAATTTAATTCCAACATCTTTAAAATAGTCTTTACGAGCTTCCGAGTCATCATTTACCCGTTTTTTTCCATCTTCTTTAGCGATTTGAGTGGCAAGATTAATGACATCCTTTCCTTGATAGCCAATTGCATCAAGATTAAAGTCTAAGCCTAAAGCTTGTTTATATCTTTCATATAAAGAGTTACCAAGAACTTCAATTTGATTTCCAGCATCATTTACGTAATATTCACGCAAAACATCATAGCCTACGAAAGAAAGAATTCGCGTTAAAGTGTCTCCATAAGCGGCGCCTCTTGCGTGCCCTAAATGAAGGTCGCCAGTAGGATTTGCGCTAACATATTCGACCATTACTTTTTCGCCTTTTCCAAAATTAGATGAGCCAAATTTCTCATTTTTTGTTAAAATATCGCGCAAAAGTTCGGTTAAATTCTCTTTTTTAACTGTGAAATTTAAAAAACCTGGTCCAGCAATTTCCACTTTTTCAACAAAAGAATTCTTCTCAAGTAATGGTTTAATTTCGTTTGCAATTTGAATTGGAGCTTTATGTAATACTTTAGCAAGTCGCATTGCAATACTTGAAGCATAATCACCATGACTTTTATCTTTTGGAATTTCAATAACTATTTCACTATTAGCATCGTAATTATATGCTTCATTAATTGCACTTAATAAAGCACTTTTAATTTCACTGTTAAAATCTTTCATATACACTCCTTAAATTAAGACAATAAGAACTTGATATCTTCATCGCTAAGAGAGACAACGCCTTTATCACCTTCGCCAATAAATTTATCCATTAAATCCTTTTTAGCCTCTTGTAACTTCAATACTTTCTCTTCGATAGAATTTTTACAGATCATTTTAATGACATTAACTGTCCTTATTTGACCTATTCTATGTGCTCTATCGCTCGCTTGATTTTCGGCAGCCACATTCCACCACGGATCAAGATGGATAATAATGTCAGCTCCTGTAAGGTTTAAACCTGTCCCACCAGCTTTTAAAGAGATAAGGAAGACCTTTACATCATCTTTTTTGTTGAAATTGTCGCATAATTTCAAACGTTCCTTGGCAGTGGTTTGACCATAAATATAATATGACTTAATTTGCTCTTTTTTAAGTAAATCTATTAGATGCTCTAATGATTTTGTAAAAGCAGAGAAAACAAGAACCTTGTGACAATCATTTATGGCATCTTTGATTAAATTAATGGCTCCTTCAAGCTTTTCACTTATTTCAGTATAGTTAGATAAAAACATCGATGGGTCAAGACAAATTTGTCTAAGTCTAACTAAAGCTTGTAAAAGGATAAATTTGGATTTTTTGTCGTCGTTTTCGGCAAGATCACGAGCATTAATTAAATATGAATCATATAAATTTCTTTGGGTTTGATTCATTTCTACAACATAAGTAGATTCAATTTTTGGTGGTAAATCTTTTAAAACGTCTTTCTTCACTCTTCTTAAGATGAACGGAGAGATTCTTGCATTAAGCATTCTTTCACTATCTGTATCGCCTTCAGTGATATGGTCAATAAATTCTCTTTTAAATTTATCGTTTGAATATAAATATTTTGGCATTAAAAAGTCAAAAATCGACCATAAATCGTTTAATGAGTTTTCAATTGGTGTACCAGTTAAAACAAATTTAGTTCTTCCTTTAAGCGATTTTGCTGCCTTACTTTTTTGGGCGTGATAATTTTTAATGTATTGAGCTTCATCTAAAATTATCAAATTATATTCAAACTTTTCATATAAAGATAAATCGAGCCTTAAAGAATCGTATGTTGTAATGAAAACAGCTTTTTTATCTTGAGCTAGAGCAAGTAAAGCTTGTGTTCTAGTAGTTTTATCTCCTGAAATTACATGAACATCGATAGTAGGATCCCATTTATGGAATTCATGTTCCCAGTTATAAATTAAGCTTTTAGGACTGACGATTAAAATAGGTTCATTTTCTTTTAATGATGAAATAAATGAGATAGTTTCAAGTGTTTTTCCTAAGCCCATGTCATCAGCTAAAATACCTGAAAGATTATATTTTTTTAAAGTTGACATCCATTTAAAAGCATCAAGTTGATAATTTCTTAAAATTGAATTGTAACGAGGATTTGGTTCAAATGAAGAATCCTTAAAGTTTTTGATGTCTTGTAAAATTTCAGTAATTTTATCATCGTAATTTAAATTTGCTGAGCCTGAATAGGAATTAATTTTAAATAACTCATATAATGGGACATCGACTTCTTCACTATCGCAACTAATATCAAAATCATCTTCAAGAGAATTTAAAAATTGGATGCTCTTATCATCTAAATAGAAAAGTTCACTATTGGCGAGTTTAAAAAATCTTTTCTTCTTTTTATAACGAGATAATATCTCATGTACCTGTTCAGGAGTTAACTCATCGCTTGATACACTTACCGAAAGCCAATCTTGATGTAAAACAGTGTTTAAATTAAATTTTATAGCGCCACGATTTCGAGCCTTAGTAAGTTCATCGCTAACGTAAATTGTTACCTTGCCTTCAAGTTCTTTTAAATCATTGTTTAAAACTCTAATTATTGTTTCTTCGTCATCAGTACATCCTTTTTCAGGGATGTTGTATTTTTCAAAAATGCTTAAAACTTCTAAAATTTGCTTAGCATGTTCTTCATTGGCTAAAAGCGAATCTTTATCAACTTCTTGTTTTTTATAAATATATCTTGTTTCAAAATACATGTCCTCATCTTTTTCATCTAGCTGGACATATAAATTGATTGCTACTTTGTTATTTGCATATGATTCTTTATATTTAGTTGGTAGTTCAATTTTATCAGCAACCTTAGGAACAAAATTATTCTCAATTAAATCACTAATGTAACTAGGCTTAAAAGAACCATTATTTTGAATGGTAGTAAGATAGTAAATAATGTTGTCATCAGCATTACTTAAATTATAAATTGAGAAGTTTTTATTATTGTTTTTAAATAGAAATGCAAGACAATGATTGCCTTGAGAAACAATTTCATAGTTTTTATCAGCGATGTCTAAATTTCTGACTTTAATTTCGCCACTCTCAGTTAGCTCTAAACTACAGTCATTAATTTCTTTATATTGTTGGTCGTATTCCGATTCAATACCACTTCCCGTATCTACGTAATTTATTTTTAAGAAATTGCTTGAAGAATCATGAGCTAATTTAACGAGTTTAAGCAGAAGAGTTAAATCAGAAAAACGCGTTTCACTCCAATATCCCGAAGTTAAAATCGGAGCTCTTTGAGCAATGAAAAGAATTTGTTTGCTCAAATCATCTAAACATTCTTCTTCACAGCGACCTACTCTAAGAGGTTTCTCTTCATTAAAAGCTTCACGAAAAGCCTCATAATCCATTGTTTTGCGATAATTTAGCTTTGGACCATAAGCTAACGTATATTTTGAATAAACTTTAAAGCCATCATAATTTTCAACATTAAGTTCAACTGAAACAGAAATATTTGTCTTTTCTTCGATAGTTTCCTTCGCAAAAACCAAATGATTTACAAAATCAATAAATGATTTTCTTTGATCACTTCTATCTTTAAGTTCGCTAGTTGTAAGATTAACCACGCCATCATAATCGATGCCAAGTTTATTATAAAACGATCTTTTTTCGCTGGTAGTTAACTTGGAATATTTATTGACTATAGTTCCGACTATTGCTTCTTGAGGAAACTTTAAAGCGTTATGTACAAGCGATTGATATGGATCAAAAAGAACATCGCCCCATGCAGTCACTTTAACTAAAGCAAAAGGTTTAATGCCACCAAAATTATTTTCTTTACTAAATTGAGAAACATAAATGAAAATTCTGTCTGTGTCTCTATCATATTTAGCAAAATATCGAAGAGAATTTAATTCAGGATCTTCATAATTGAATTTTTTTAGTTGAACAACAGAATCTAAATACATATTGCTTTTTTTCTAATTAAATCTCTACGAAGTCGCTACCAATTTCTTGATAATTAATAATTTTGTTATATAAAGAAACATAGTCAATAAGTTCTTTAATTTCAGGGTCAGAAAATGTAGCATCATCTCGTTTTGCAAGTTCAAGTTGAATGCGGTCAGTCGCATAAAGGTATTGCATAAAAATAGGGCAAAGAGTATTTCTGATTTCATCGTTTTTCGATTTAAATGCTTTTTTAAAGAACTTTAAAAGTAAACGGAAATTCATATGTTTATCGAACTTTTGCGCTAAAAATTTTTCAAAATAGATATATTGAATCTCTGTAAAATCATTAAAATCACTAAATTTTATCTTAACGGAATTATTAAAAAGAGCTACCATCTTAGGCTTTAAAGCCATTAATCTAATGACTGCTTTATCATATATTTTCTTGCACATTTCATCATCTAATTCATCAAACATTAATGAAATAGCATATAATTGATATTCAACACATGAAGGAACACTGATTAAAGCTTTGCCTATTTCTATTTTGTCGTTTAAACTGGTGAATTCTTTTTGCAAAAACGCTTTCGATACACCTATATATGGAGCATAATTATAACTACTCGTTACAAATTCAGAGTCAAGCACAAGGTTTTTAGAAGCAAAACATTCATAAAAAGTAGAGCCAAGGTTCATTTTACTTGCAATGAGAGTTTTTTGTATTCTCCAAAAGTCTTCATTAGAAAAATCCGTTATTATATTAAAGGCTTCTAAATATTCATACTTCTCAATACTATAATACCAGCTATGCCTTTTTAAACGCTTTATAGCTTCTTGAATTTGTTTCTCTTTTGTATCGCTAGAAAGGAATAATTCTTTGCTTTTAGAAATAACATCTTTAACAACCTGAAGAGAAACACTACTGTAATTTAAAATAAATAAAAGTTTATCAAAATAATCAAATTCAGAAAAAGTTATTTTAACCTTGCCAGTTAAAGCGGAAAATAAATACTCAAATATTTCCTTTTTCCCAGAAAAATATTGGCTCAAAATGTTTCCATAAAGTTCAACAACAAAAGAAAACACATCAAAAGGAATTAAGTTTTTGATCTCTTTAAGCTTATTGATACGCTCATCGATAAGTACTTTTGCTTGATCAAAGCTGGAAAGACTATTTATTGTCTCTTTTAAATTATTAATCCAATAAGTTTCATGGCAAAAAATAATTAAGCTTGCAATTGAGGAGTTAATTGGCAAACGACCATAAAGAAGCTTTGTCTCATAATAACCATTGTTTTCATTCTTTTTAATGAAAATTAAGTTGCCACCAAAAGCATTTAAAATATACAAATAACCATCATTATATTTGATAGGTGTAATATCTTTATAATCTTTGCCAAAATAGTCGGCGATAGCGCTTTCGCCTTCTTTTGTTGAATAATATTTTCTTAACTCATCTGATAGTAAAAATTCGTTTTCTTTGGCACTCAATTCCTTTTCCATAAGTTGATATTTTAGCAAGTTTCCATCTTATTTTATATCATTAATTTCGTGAACAAATTCAAGAAAAAAAGCTACCGAAGTAGCCGTGTTTTCTTTACTGGTGACCTTGAGGCGACTCGAACGCCTGACCCACAGCTTAGAAGGCTGTTGCTCTATCCAACTGAGCTACAAGGCCAATATTTGTGCCTAAACATTATGTCAAAGACACAATTAAAAGTAAACAATAATTTTTAGCTAATTTCAAGCCTGACTTTTCGATTTTTGACTTTCGCTTTCTTCATCACTTAATTCACCTTTTTTATCACTTTCACTTTTATTAAAGAAGCAAAACTTCAAAATCAATAAAATAACAATCACTAAAATTGGAACAAATAAGATGAAATTAGGCAAAATCGTCTGAATATAGTGATCATTTAAAGCAAAATTTGGATTTAAGAAGTAAAAATATGAATATGCACTCATCACTCCTAATCCAAATAAAACAATAATTACTAAATAATCAAAACCATATAATAGTTCATTTTTATCATGTTCTTCTTTTGATTTAAAAAATGAATGAACCATTCTTTGAAGATTTGCAGTCATCATCGTTGCGGTATAACTCTTTCTATTTAACTTTGTAAAACTTTCAAGTAACATAGCCCCGATTAAAGAAAGTAGCATGTTTGAAATAAGATTAGTAAAACTTAAATCTTTTGCTTCTAAAAAGACATTTTCTTCATTAAATTCAACAGGTATAAAGATAACAATAATTAACAAAATTAAAGAAACTATTTCTTCAAAAGGATGATAGTCAATGTTTCTTTTTTTAGCAAAGTGTTCGATTAAATTAGAAAGAATAAGGCCGAAAATAAATGTAAAAATAACTAAAAGTGAAACAACAATACTTTGCCAATCTAAACGTATAATATTGATAAAAACACTTATCAAATTTCCTGTTTGCATCAATGCAAAAAATCCTCTATTTGATAAGCAATAGCATTCTAACAGTCCTCCTACAAAAGCAAGAGAGAAAGCTAGGATTAAATCATAACTTATTTTTCGTTTACTTTTTTTCATAAATAATGGCTTTTTGCGGACTTTTTATATTAAATCTAAGATTTTAGCCCTTAGTTCTTTAACATTTTTAGAAACATTACCTGGGTTTATTTCTTCTAATTTTTCATGAATTGAAGGGTCGTTATAAGAAACGCTGATGATATCAACGCCAACTTTTTTACATTGTATAACATCACTAAGTGCATCGCCAACATATAAAATTTCATCAAGCGCTAGCTCTTCATCTTCAGCTAATTCCTTTAAGGTTTGATCTTTAATTGCTCCATCTATCCCACCAGTGTACATTGATTTAAAGTATTTAAAACCATCAAGTTTAGAAAGAGAAATTGCAGTTGTTTCTTTGCATCGTCCAGTCAAAAGATAAACATTAACACCTTTTAGATTCAACTCCTCTAAGAGTTCCCTCATTCCAGGAACGAAGTCTTTTAAAAGTTCTTCGTGAGCTTCTGAATACAGTCTTAAATATTCATAAAAGCACTTTCTTGCCTGGCCTCGATTTTTTATTAAAACTTTAATTATTCCTTCTTCAGTTGGACCATTTATAAGTCGCTTCTCTTCTTCACTTAACTCTTCGCTTCTAAATTTTGATAAAGCTTCAACAAGTTTTCCTTCACAAAGCGGATAAGATAAACAAAGTGTCCCATCAAAATCAAATACTATAGCTCTCTTTTTTCGCATAACTTACCTCTTTTCTATCAATTATAATTGTCTAGGTTTTAACTCTCTATCATTTTTAAAACAAAAAATAATTTTTTTATGATTATTATGCTGTTTTTTAAGATTTTTACACTTGTAAAAATCAAAAAGTTAAATAAAATAATTTATGTAGCGAAAAGGAGAAAATTTATGTTTATTTCAAAGAAAAAACTAATGACTTTCTCTTCTATCGTTTCATCTATTATAGTAATAGCCCTTTTTGGAACTCCATGTTATCAATACACTGGTTCAATCACAAGAGGCGATTATTATTTAGGTTTCGATTTCGGTTTTGGTGGTAATGTTATTATTGAAGCATTCAATGCCACACTCTTCGGTATTATAGGTGTCATTTTGCTTTTTAATGTTATCGCTCTTTTTATCGAAAAATTAGAAGAAAAAAAGTTAGTTGCTATCAATTCAACACTTTGGGTTTTAGCTATTGGATTTAGTATTTGTTGTTTATGTTGTAAATTTGTTAACGTAAGTTACAATTTTACAAATTCTGTCATCTATATTCTTTTGGTTACTATCATCGCTTTAGTGTTAAATTTTGTAATCTTACTAAAAAATGATGAAAAATAGTCATTAGCTTAAAAATAATGCTTGATTTCATCTGAATAAATGTTAAAATTTCAAAGCACGTAGAAAGAAGAACGTCCATTTCTCACCAGATCGACTTAGCCGATTGGTCAAAGCTACACTTAAAAACATTAGATTTAGCTTATTAACGGACGTACTTAGTGCGCCCGTTTTATTTTAGTTTCTATCTTGGAGGGATTTAATTATAGCAAACTTTAATGAACGTCCAAATTTCGGACCAAATAACAAACGAGATAAATATAACGGCGATCTCGTTAATGAAAAAATTCGCTTTCCAGAAGTTTTAGTTATCGGACCTGATGGTACAAGTTATGGGAAAATGTCTCGTTTCGATGCTTACCGCAAAGCCGAGAGCATGGAATTAGATTTACTTTGCGTCGCTCCACAAGCAAATCCACCAGTTTGTAAAATATTAAACTATGGAAAATACAAATTCGAAGCTCAAAAAAAGGCTAAAGAAGCCAAGAAAAATCAAAAAATTATTGAAATTAAAGAAATTCAATTAACACCTCAAATCGGATTACACGACCTTGAAACCAAGGTAAAAGCCGCTATTAAGTTTCTAGAAGATGGAAACAAAGTTAAAGTTGGTGTTCGCTTTAAGGGAAGACAAATGTCTCATACCGAAATTGGTGATGTCACAATGGCTAAATTTCTAGATTATGTAAAAGATTATTCAAATATCGAGAAAAAGCCAACTCTTGATGGAAGATGGCTCACCTGTGTCCTTGCAAGCAAGACCAAAAAATAAAAAAGTTAAAAAGGAGATTAAATATATGCCAAAGATGAAAAGTAAAAAGGCTTTAACAAAAAGAATTAAAGTCACTGGAAGTGGTAAAGTTTGTAGACACCACGCTTATGTCAGCCACTTAGCTCCACATAAAACACATAAGCAAAAGAGACACTTAAGAAAAGAAACAAGCGTATCTAAGTCAGATATGAAGAGAATTAAGTATCTCATTCAAGAATAGTTAGGAGGAAAACGACATGAGAGTAAAAGGTGGAAAAGTAACCCATTTAAGAAGAAAAAAGATTATCAAACAAGCTAAAGGCTATTTTGGTAGTAAACATATTCTCTTTAAGACCGCTAAAGAACAAGTTCTTCGCTCATTAAGATATGCTTATATCGATAGAAGACTTATCAAAAGAGATTTTAGAAGACTTTGGATTAAAAGAATCAATGCTGCTTGCAGATTAAACGATATCTCTTACTCCAAATTCATGCACGGCTTAAAGTTAGCTAAAATCGATCTTAACAGAAAAATGTTAAGTGAAATTGCAATTCACGATCCAAAAGGATTCAGTGAACTTGTTGAATTAGCTAAAAAAGCAAAATAATCGGTTCCTAAATAGGAACCTTTTTTTATAAAAATAATCAAGGACTAATCCTTGATTATTTTTATTTCTACATTATTAAGTGCTTCCTCTATTAAGCTTTCAAAGTCGAACTTCTCTTCAATTTTTAAGCATTCATCAATATGAGGAGATGTTTTTGGCTTAACAGGAGCAAAAATCGTACAGCAATCTTCATAAGGCCTAATTGAAATATCATAAGTTCCGATTTCTTCACTTATTTTAATAATATCAACCTTGTCATAGGTGCAAAGTGGCCTTAAAACGGGCATATTAGTAACTTCATTAATAGCACTTAAAGAATCAATGGTTTGAGAAGCCACTTGACCAATACTTTCCCCATTTGCTAAACAGTTTATTTTCAATCTTTTAGCAAGTCGAGATGCCAAACGATACATCATTCTTCTCATGATAGTAATCGGATAGCCTTCACTAGAAACTTCATAGATTTTTTCTTGAATCTTAGTAAAAGGTACAATAAAAAGTCTGATTCGAGG
>CALVMF010000014.1 GCA_944342125.1 uncultured Bacilli bacterium
GGGATTCTTTATTCTCTTCCATTTTTCCCTCCTTTTTTTTTTTTTTTTTCTTCATTTGATAAATGCTCCATAATTTTATTAACTATATAATCAAGGCTATTTAAGACATTTGAATAATCCATTCGAGTTGGACCAATTACTGCGATTTTGCCGATTTTTTCTCCATCTACAGCGATATCTTTAGAAACAATGCTAACATCGTTATATTTTTCTTCGACATCGCCAGCATTTAAGAGAAGTCTTGATTCAGCTTCTTCGAGAATTTTTTCTAAATCATTTGGATTATTGAACAGTCCGAAGATTTTTTTAAGTTCGCTTGCATTATCTTTAAACTCAGGTTGCGTTAATAAATTTTCTTTTCCATAGAATGTTCCACCTCTTTGAGAAGCAAAATCATAGAATGTTTTAAGCAACGCGTTATAAAGATAAGCATAGTCACTCATATAGTTAGATAGTATTGGTTTTATGCTCTCTAATTTATCTACTAGTTCGCTTACTTTAGTTCCTTTAAGTCGATCATTTAATACTTCAATGCATTTTTTAAGATCATTAATACTATATTTTGAATTAACGGTGAAAGTTTTATTCTCAACATAGCCTTTATCTGTAACAAATATAGCCGTTACGGAACTTGCCGATAAAGGAATAAGTTGCATTGAAACTAAACGCTCTTCTTCTGCTCCAGGCCCTAAAACGACACTAGCAAGATTTGTCATGTGGCTCAAGATTTCACAGCTTTCTTTTAAGATTTCTTCAACCGAAGATGAATTTGAAAAAACAAGATTAAGTTGATTTTTGATTTCATCATCGATTTTGTTATTTCTTAAATGTTCGATGTAATATCTATAACCCTCAATTGAAGGCACACGACCGCTTGAAGTATGTGGCTTTTCAATTAAGCCTTCTTTTTCAAGATAGCTCATCTCATTTCTAATTGTCGCACTAGAAAAATCAATCTTATACTCTTCTATAAGTCTTTTTGAACTTACAGGTTGAGCAGTTTTGATAAAATCTTCAACAATTAATTTGAGTATTTTTTCTTTTCTATTGATTGCCATAACTTCATAACTAGCACTCTACTATCCGAAGTGCTATCTAAATTATAAAGAGAATTTTAGCAGTGTCAACACAAAAGTGCTAAAAGTTTAAATTAGTTCTCTTAAAAGTAAATCTAACCTAATTAAACCCTCATCTGAGCAATAAATACGACCATTTTTAGCAATTAAAAACCCTGAAATTAAAAATTTTTTAATTTTATCTTTATATTCAAGCAAGAAATCTGATTTAAACCTTTTTTTATATTCCTCTAAAGAAAATCCATCTTTTAATCTAAGATTGCATATTAAAAAATAGTCTTTATCATCTTTTTTCCTGACTGCTTCTTTTTCTATTATTCTTTTCCCTTTTAAATAATCAGTTAATGATGAAGAAATTTTATATCGATATGGATAAATAAATCCACTTGCACCACATCCAAGTGCAATATATTCTTCATCTTTCCAATAGGTTAAATTATGTTTACTTTCATATCCTGGTCGTGAAAAATTACTTATTTCATATCTTTCATAACCATTTGCTCTTAACTGTTTTAAAATAAAATCATAAAAAGAACGTGAAAGATCTTCATCAATCTCTTTTACTTTTTTTAAATAAAACATTGTCGAAGGATTTATTGAAAGACTATATGTTGAAATGTGATTGATATTTAGCTTTAAAAAGTTTTCGATATCTTCGCTTAAAATTGAAATATCTTCGCCTGGTAAACCATAAATTAAATCAACATTAATATTAGGTATATATTTTCTTACAAGTTCAACCAAAGCAAAATAATCGATTCCATAATCTCTATTAATTAATTTTAAAATTTCGCGATTAAAGGTTTGTATTCCAATTGAAATTCGATTGATTTTAACGCTTTTAAAAAGTTTTAACTTGCTTTCATCGACTGATTCAGGGTTGACTTCGATTGTAAATTCACAGTTTTTGTCTCTCAATAGTTTTAAACTTTTCAAAAATGTACTTAACTCATTAATATTTAAAGAGCTTGGTGTTCCTCCACCAATGTAAATAGTTTTAAATTTATATCCTTTTTTATACAAAACATTTATATCTTTAATCAATTGATATACATATTTAGACTTAAAAATGTCCTTACCGATAAACTTAGTAAAGTCACAATAAGGACATATCGAATCGCAAAAAGGAATATGAATATATAAACTATTTATTTTCTTTTTCTTTATTATCGAATTCATCAAATTGTTTTTGAGTTTCAGGATTATCTACTTCTTCTAAATAACGATTTAAATTTTCCTTGGCTAGCTCTTCTTCGGTTGGTTTATCATCTTTTTCTTTTTTGTTGATAACAAATTTAGATAAGAGAAAAACACCAAGTGCTAATATGCCAAAAATAGCGATAATAAAGATTAAAATTGCCCATGGTTCATTGTACCAATCAGCTAAAATAACAAGATCTAACATTTTTGTTTTCTCCTAATTACGTTTTACTGGAATATATACGTATTTCTTTTTTAATGTGGCTTTTTTATAGTAACCAAGAAGCACAAGATTATTCATATTGCATCTTGCTGTTTCATAGGCACATCCAACTTCTTTTTTATATTGATCAACTGTGTAATACATTCCTATTGTGCAATGTCTTGCATAAAAATAAGCTTGACCACGAGATAAACTTGGATTTAATTCCATTAAATGAGTTTCCAATTTTTGAGCATCTTCTTCACTAAGACCTGTTGGAACATTAGAAATGGCTAAATTTTGTGAAAAATGTAATTTTTCAGCACCTTCAATAGTTGGTTGCATAGGTCTAGCAAGTTCTTCACGAGCTCTTTTTTCTTCTTCGCTTGGGCTATCAATTGTCTTAACTTCTTCAACCTTTTCTTCAGTTTTTGGAGTTTCATCAACATCTAGATTGCTGACTTCTTCTTTTTGCGCGGTTTCTTCTGTAGTTACTTCTTGTTCGTTTAAAACAGGTGCTTCTTCTTTAATTTCTTCATCTAGAGGTTCTTTTTCTGCATTTTCCTCTTCATTAAGCCCTGTTTCATGTAATTCTTTTTCAGTTAAAGGTACTTTTTCAACGATAGGAATCGAAACTGTTTCTCTTCCTTCTTTAAAAATAGGTTCTTTGTTTTCAGGTCTTGGAGGTAATGGATCAGCTTGGAAAGTATCAACTTTTAAAGTTTGAGCTTGAGATTTTGCTATATCATCTTCCATTTGGTCGATAATTGGATCCAATAAGTTCAAAATATAGTTCACTAAATAGGTTAAATCACCTGATTTTTGGCAATCATTGATTTTACTTTCTAAAGCAGCCTTATCAACAAGTAATACTTCAAAAGCAATATATGGAGCAACTGCATTTACATCATTACTTGCAAGGAATTTTTTCATCGTCAATATGGCTACTTCTTCGCTATAGTTTTCAAAAGGTTTAATGAAATAAAGATAATAAAATATAGCAATTGCTTTAACGATTAAACTTTGTTTTTCATCGTATTTGATATATCTCATTAATTGATCGACTGCACTTTCAATATTTTGAGGTGCAACGCCAATCTTTACTTGCCCTATATCATATCCACTACTGAATTTACTGCTTGGTTTTTTACGATAATATTCGGTTAAATCCTCACTTCCCATCAATTTAGAATAAAAATTACCAAGTGTATTTTCATCAACATCTTGTAAGAAATTTTCCTCAATATCTACCAAGCAAGAGAAATATTTTTGTAAAATTCCTTGATCAGCAGGCAAATTATAAACGATAGTTCCATCAATAATCCCATCTAAAACAGTATCATAAGTATCGATTTTATATTTAGTTGCAACAAATTTAAGGATTCTTTTGTATAAACTATGTTTAAAATAATCGCTTGCAAGATTTCTTTGAAGCATTAAAAATTTGTTTAAAACTGTGGTCAGTTTCCTCTCAAAATTATTAATTTTTTTAGAAATTGCAGGTGTTAAGCAAACAGAAAAGCGATCAGAATTAAAATTTGGAATCGCTATTGTTTCATAAAAATCTCTTCTATAGTCTAAAATTTGAGACCAAATGCCATCAACTAAAGGCGTTTTCATCTCTCTAACGACATCGTTTTTTGTAGCATATATATCATTGCTAAATTTTTTAATATATTCATTTACTGCCATATTATTTTTCCTTTTTTGAATACAAAAATATTATAAAAGCAAAAGATGTTATTTACAACTATTAACTACTAGAAATGTACTAGAAATTCACTAGATATTTACAATTTTAATACTAATTAATTACTTTCATCGTCATCGATGCTTAAAAGAGACATAAAAGCTTCTTGTGGAACATCGACCGAACCGATTGATTTCATACGCTTTTTACCCTCTTTTTGTTTCTCTAAAAGTTTCTTTTTTCTGGTTATATCGCCACCATAACATTTTGCTAAAACGTCTTTTCTTACTGCTTTTATATCTGCTCTAGCAATTACTTTTCCATTTATTGCTGCTTGAACTGGTATTTCAAATTGCTGACGAGGAATAACTTCTTTAAGTTTAGATACAATTTTTAAACCACGTTTATAAGCAAAAGGTTTATAAACTATTGAACTAAGCGCATCCACTACATCTCCATTCAATAAAATATCCATTTTCGCTAAGTTACTAGGTTTATATTCAGAAAATTCATAATCTAAACTAGCATAACCCTTCGTATAGGATTTTAATTTATCAAAGAAATTAAAAATAATCTCACTTAAAGGCATTTCATAAGTCAAAATCATTCTTGTATCATCAAAATATTCCAAGTTTTTATATATGCCACGTCTATCTTGGCATAATTGCATAACTGGACCAATAAAATCTTTTGGCATCATCATTTCTGCTTTAACATAAGGTTCTTCAATCTGAGAAATTGTAGTTAAATCAGGAAGTTCACTAGGGTTAGAAAGTTCAATTTCCTCTCCGCTAGTTAAACAAATCTTATAAATAACACTTGGAGCAGTTAAAATTAGGTCTAAGTTATATTCTCTTTCAAGCCTTTCTTGAATTACATCCATATGCAAAAGGCCTAAAAATCCACATCTAAAGCCAAAGCCAAGAGCTTGAGAAGTTTCTGCTTCGTATTTTAAAGACGCATCATTTAAAGTTAACTTTTCTAACGCGTCCTATAAATCTTCGTATTTTTTGCTATCAGGTGGGTAGATTCCGCAATATACCATCGGGTTAATTTTTTTATAACCTGGCAAAGGTAATAATGCAGGATTATTCTTTAAAGTTATAGTATCGCCTACACGCACTTCTTTTATGTCCTTAATTTGAGCACACAAATAGCCGACTTCTCCGCAATATAAAGTATCAGTAGGCACTTCTTTTGGAGTTCTAATTCCTAATTCAGTTACTAAAAAGTCTGCACCAGAGCGCATTAAGTGAATTGTATCACCAACTTTTACCTTTCCTTCTTTAATTCTTATTAAAACAACAACCCCTCTATAAGAGTCATAATAAGAGTCGAAAATTAAAGCTTTTAAAGGCGAATCGTTGCTTCCGCTTGGAGCTGGTACATCGCTAACCACTCTTTCTAAAACATCTCGGATATTTTCACCAGTTTTTGCGCTTACGGCAATTGCACTATCTCCATCAAGGCCAATTCTTGAAGTAATTTCATCTCTACAAGTGGTGATTCGAGCACTTGCTAAGTCAATTTTATTAATTACAGGGACAATTGATAAATCATTATCGACCGCTAAATACATGTTAGCCAAAGTTTGAGCTTCTACTCCTTGAGTAGCATCTATTACTAAAACCGCTCCTTCGCAAGCAGCAAGCGATCTACTAACTTCATAAGTAAAATCGACATGCCCAGGAGTATCGATAAGGTTAAAGATATACTCATTACCATCAAGAGAATGATAGGTTACAGTAACTGCATTGAGTTTAATTGTAATTCCCCTTTCTCTTTCTAAATCCATATCATCAAGAATCTGAGATTTCATTTCACGCTGTTGAATTGTTTCGGTCAATTCTAAAATTCGATCACATAATGTAGATTTGCCATGATCGATATGGGCAATAACTGAGAAATTTCTAATTTTACTTTGATCGTAATTCATACTGAAAGAGTATACCAAAAATTAATTTTTATAAAAAGATTTTAAGGTTTCTTCAATTTCGCTTGTTGATGACACTATTTTGCTATTTCTATAGCGCGATAAAAATGCTCTTTTATAGTTAGTTTGTTTATAACGAGAATCAATAATTAAAGCACTACCTCTATCATTTTCCGTTCTAACTACTCGCCCTAAAGCTTGAAATATCTTGTTGATTCCAGGATTTGTATAGGCAAATTCATAACCATTAATGTCTTTTGACGAATAATAGTCTTTTATCAGATTATTTTCAAAATTTACTTGAGGCAAGCCAACTCCAACAATAACCACCCCAATTAAACGGTTCCCAACCAAATCAATCCCTTCGGCAAAAGACCCACTGATAACACAAAAACCTACTTTGGTATTTTTTGGAGAGTATTCAAAATTGTACAAAAATTCCTCTTTTTCGGTATGAGACATCTCTGGCTTTTGAAAAATAAAGCGCTCATCATCCTTAAAAAAGTCCTTAATTTTATTTAAGTATTCGAAAGATGGCAAATAGATAAGATAATTCCCAACCTTACAATTAATATAAGCATTAATTTCGTTCACTACTTCACTTATCGTTTTATCACGATCTTTATATTTTATAGAAATGTTGTCATTAATCATTAATAAGAAGTTATTTTCATCAAATGGTGAAGGTATCGAAATGAAATTTAAATCATTCTTATTTAATGTCGCTTCTTCAAAATAATCTATTGGTGTAAGAGTTGCCGAAAAAAATAAAGTTCCAATAAATTTATACAAAATTTTATTTAAATAAGATGAGACATCAATGCAGAAAAATTTAATAGTCAAATTATCTTCCTTTAAATCAAGTATAATTCGATAACCTTCGTTTAAATTGCTATAAATAGTAATAAATTTATATAAATCAATTAAAAAATCTTTACTTTTTCTAAGTTTTAACTTTGAATTTTCAGCTTCGAGAATATTTACTTCATTTCTTAAAGAAGTTAAATTGTTCATAAATTGTGAATCTATTGCTTCGAGCAAAATTTCTCCACGAGAAAAATCAAATTGTTTAAATAATTTAAGGTCGGCATTAATCTTTTTGATTATTTTTTTGAGCTTATCGCTTTTATAATCCTTAATTTCTTTTTTTAAGATTTCATAACCACTTGAATAAAAGACAGCACTATACATATCTCTCGATCTATCGATAAGATTATGCGCTTCATCGACTAAAGCAAAAATTTTATATGTTTTGTCTGGAGCATCAAAAAATCTTCTCAAATATGATATTGGATGGAAGACATAATTATAATCGCAAACCAAAAAATCTACATATGAAGAAACATCTAAAGAGAGTTCAAAAGGACACATTTCATATTTTTTAGCATATCTTTTGATATTCTTACTTGAAAGTAATTTCTCGTGAGTAAATATGTCAGTTAAAGCATCTTTTAATTTAGTGTAATAGCCAATAGTCAAAGGACATTCATCTGGATTACAAGCTTTTTCAAGATTATATGGGCACATTTTGGATCGTGCTTGTATTTCTACATAAGAAAGTTCATATCCATAATCTGATAAAATCTTAAAAGCATATTTAAAGTTTTCAAAATTAATATTTTTTGGGCAAAGATAAAAAGTCTTATCAATTCTCTTATTTTTAAAAAATTTTAAAGTCGAAAAAATAGTTGCCATTGTTTTTCCAATTCCAGTACTAGCTTCGGCAAATCTACATTCAACTTTTTCACAAGTTTCTTGAGCAAATTCGATTAGTTCTTCTTGTCCTTTTCGCTCTTTTTCAAATGGAAATTCAATTTTTTCTAATGATTTTTCCCTTTTTTCTTGAAGTACTTCTATTACACTTTGAAAGCGAAAATAAATCGAAAAATATTCTAAAATTTTAGCGAGTAGTTCTTCTTTTTTAAAATAAAAATCTTTTTTTAAAATATCATCATCTTTTTGGCTTATATAGGTCAGTCGTATTGAAATTTCATCCAAATTTTTCTCTAAACAATACAAGTATGCATAACAAATGGATTGCCCAAGATGCCATTCTTTATTTTCTTCATAAAAGACATTTAAATCCTGATTAGTCGATTTTATCTCTTCAATAATTGGATTTTTTTCACAATAAATACCATCAGCTCTTCCCGATAAAAAAATTAAATAATTATCGAAAGTAAATGTTGCTCTTAAAGGGTATTCTTTTAGGTAATTTGAGCCTTGTTTTGATTGATAAATGTTGTGAATTTTCGTTCCTTCTTGCATGGTTAAAGCATTAAACGAACGAGAATCAATATTGCCTTTGCGCAACACAAAATCAACTAATTGGTGTACAGAAAGTTCGATTGTTTTCATTAATTAAATGATATCGCCTACTTTAAATAAATTTTGATTGCCGTTAAAAAATGATTTGTAGTCCATCATTTTTTTACCAGGTTTTTGAAGTTCAAGAATTGAAATTACGCCATCACCTGTTTCAATGTAAAAAGCGTTTTTATCGTATTTAACAATTTTTCCAGGTGTAGTATTAGATTTATTTTCAACTAAGGCTGCTTTTTTGACCTTATATTTAACATCAGAATGTGAGAAAAATGTACCAGGATCAGGGTAAAAAGCTCTAATTTTATTAATAATTGATGATGAATCAGCGTTAAAAATTAGTTTGGAGTCTTCAAGTTTAATTTTTTTAGTGAAACTTACTAGACTTTCATCTTGTTCTACGCCTTTATTTATACCATCAGCAACGTCCTGTATGCCCTCGTCAAAGGTTTCATATGCCAAATCAGCAAGTTTTAACGATAAAGTTTCGTAATTATCGTTATCAGCAATTTCAATTTCTTTTTTATAATACATCCTTCCAGCATCCATTTTATCGACCATTTCCATTAAAGTTATGCCAGTGATTTTATCTCCATTTAAAATAGCTGCTTGAATAGGACTTGCTCCACGATATTTTGGCAGCAAAGAACCATGCAAATTTAAAGCTTTAATCTTAGGAATATCAAGTACAGCTTGAGGGATAATTTGACCATAAGCCATGGTAAGAAGTATATCTATATTAAATTTAGTTAAAAATGCATAATCATCACGTATTTTATGTGGTTGAAAAACTGGAATATTGTATTTTTCAGCAATAAGTTTTGTTTCGGTAGGTGTAATAATCATTTTTCTACCTTGTGGTTTATCTTCTTGAGATACAACAAGTTGAACATTGTATCCATTTTTTATCAATTTTTCTAAAACAATTGCACTAATTTTTGGTGTGCCTAAATATGCGATTCTCAGCTCTTTTTTATCCATAAATACTTCACTTTCCTAGGCAAATATTTTAACAATTCGTAGTTGTTTTTACTATTTATTTTATGATAAAATCTTTTTCGTATCGAAAGAGGTATTAAATTATGGCAAACATTAAATCACAAAAGAAAAGAATTCTCACAAACGAAAAAGCTAGAATCAGAAACGTTGCATACAAATCAAAATTAAGAACTGCTATGAAAGCTGTTAGAGTTGCTTGCGAAGCCAAAGATGTCGAAAAGGCTAAAGTCGCTTTAGTTAAAGCATTCTCAATCATTGATAGAGCTGTTACAAAAGGTATTGAACATAAAGGAACAGCTAACAGACAAAAATCAAATCTTCAATTAATGGTTAATAAATTAGCTTAATTAGCTAACAAATTAATTAATCATTATAGGAAGCATAGTTAATATGCTTCTTTTTTTGCGTTTAAATTAATATTCAATTAAGAATCTTTCAAAGCCCACAAATCGATCAATTCGGCTATGTTTTATATCTTTATCGAGTTCAGCGAGTTTGGTTAATTTATCTATAAAAAATTCTGCTTTATAATTTTTCACGTTTTTTTGCGTTATGTATATTCTACCAGCACTACTACCAGTAATTTTTGCTATTTCATCGACTTTATAATTATTAAGTAGCAAATTTTTCACGTTCAACATAAACAAAATGGACGACGAAAATAGATTAATAAGAGTAACAGGCTCAATATTTTTCACGCGCAAATCATAATAGACTTTCAATGCTTCCTTTTTTTCACCATTATTAAGAGAATTCATGATTTTAAAGACATCATCTTCAAGATTTTGTGGAACCAAAGCTTCAACATCAGCTAATTCGATATTATTTATTTTATATAAAATAAGTTTACTTGCTTCATTATTAAAAACGCTTAAATCATTATTAGCACGCTTAATTAACTCATTTAAAGCATCTTGTGATATGGAAATATTTCTTTTTTTGAAAAATTGCCCTGCATAAATTGGCCAGTCACTTTTTTGAATGTCTTTAAATTCTAAGACTTTACCATCTTTTAATATCTTCGAATAAATCGCATTTTTCAATGAAATTTTAGACCCATGAACAACAAAAATAAGGTGGGTATTTTCATCTAAATTTTCGATTGCTGACAATAGTTCATTAAATATTTGATCATTTTTTCTACTTTTAATGTCGGAAACAAAGAAATTAGCGTTATCGGCAATGATTAATTTAGCGCTCCCATATATAAACATTTGATTCATTTCATCAATAAGATTGCCGATACTATCTTTATCAAGATCAAAGTTAACGATATTTTCTTCTTCGCCATTAAAAAGTTCTTTTCTAATCTTCTTTATACGATTTTTAATCATCGTATTTTCGTTTCCATAAAGTAAATAGACCATATGCAAATATTTTACAACAAACTAGAGCAGATATTCTATCGTGCCTTCTAAATCAGTTCTTCTAACTTTTATTTTTAAAGTATTTAAATTTCGTAAAACCTTATCACTTGGATGCCCATACATATTGTCAACGCCACAACTTATGATAGCTTCTTCAGGAGAAACATACTTTAAAAACTCTAAAGATGAACTTGTATCGCTACCATGATGACCAACTTTTAAATAGTCACAATCTAAATCCTTATATTCAGACATAATATTTTCTTCAATTTCGACAGGTGCATCACCCATTAATAAGAATTTTTTACCACCCAAAGAAAACCAAAGTACTAAAGATCTACTATTTTCTTCTACATTATCTAAAATGTTATTATTAATGTTGTATATTGGTAATATTTCATTATTATACTGATTAAAATTATTATAATCGTATATTTTAGTAACATTAAAATACTTTTTAAGGCTTTCGCTTGCGTAATAATGATCTATATCATAATGAGTGATAAATAATGCATCGATTTTATAAATTCTATTCGACTTTAAATAGGGGATTAAACTATTAGTTGCTATATCTTTATAAAGGCTTCCTCCAGTATCTATTAAAATCGTTTTGTTCTTCACCCTAATTAATGTTGAATCGCCTTGACCAACATTAATAAAGCTTACTTGATTAGTGAAACTATTAGTAATTGGAACAAAATAAATAAGTAAAAATAGCATATCTGCAACAATAAATTTTTTAGCTATCTTTTTAAAATTTATTTCCATTAAATAAAGCGTGAAAAATACTAAGATAATGTGAACGACAACAAAAAATTGGCTCATTTCTGGCGCATTTATATTCAAGAATTTTAGATCAAACAAAAGTAAGAAATCGTATGCAAAATCTAATATATTTTCTAAAAACGGCAACTTAACCAAGATAATCAATGGAAATAATAAATAATATAAAAATCTAATAAATGGAATAAAAATTATGGCAAATATAATGGTTAATAGGTTTATACAATTATTGAATTCGATCGTAAAAGGTATGATCAAAACATAAATTAAAACTTGGGGTACAAAGCGCTTTATATACCGTTTTTTTCTTTTAAAAAGTAAGCGTGAAAAACTCATAAATGTCGAAATCAATAAAGGCATTATAAACCCATATTGATACACGTTGTATTTGTTAATTAGAAGAACGCTATAAGAGATAGATCTAATAGAAAGCGTATCTTTATATTTAAATTTTAGAGCTATGAGTTTTACAAAATAAAATAATGTAAGTCTTTTTATAATAAAGCTATCGATATTTAAAATAAAAATCGGAATAAGTAAAAATAAAGTTAATAAAATAGCTAAACTTTCTTTCATTTTTCTATTAAAAAATGAGTTAATTTTATAAAAGAAATAATTTAAATAAATACCAGATAGTGAAAATAAATAAAATATTGAATTACTTCTTAAATTCAAAATTAAGGTCGAATTATAATCAACTTCATCTAACAATAATAAATTTACTAAAGTGATACTTTTTTGCGATTGAAATAATGAAATTATATTAAATTTGTATCTACTACAATCAATAGGCATCTTTATTGTATGTGTATACGAATTTATGTATATTTGACGCCTAATTCCTTGATTTTTGAGGTAATTTTTAAAGTCAAATTCACTTTCTATTGATGCAAAGTCAAGATTAGAAAAATTCCCATCGATGCGAACAACATCAAATAATTTAATGTCGTTATTGCCATATTTATTGACGTAAAATCTTTCAAAACCATCGAATATTACACAATAATTTTCTTTCGACTTAATTACTATTCCAGTAAAACTTTCACTATTTTGAAAAGTAGTTAAATCAACTAATCCTATACAAAAGCACAAAACAAAAATTAAAGTAACGATGCACAAATATTTTCTTTCGTTTCTATACTTTTGGATTAGCACTATCATCACGAAAATTAATAATGCTAATCCAATGAACCATGAATCAAGTTTACTTACAACATAAGCTGAAATAATCGTTATTAAAATAACGAACCACTTCATAAACTACTCATGTAAATAGATTGAATCTTTAAGCTTTTCAAAAGTCGCATTGCCAATGCCACTTACATCCATTAAATCTTCTAAACAATAAAAAATTCCATTTTCTTCTCTATGAGCAATAATTTGATCTGAAATTCCATCACCAATACCACTAATTGTCATTAGTTGTTCTTTTGAAGCATCGTTGATATTTACTTTCTCTAATGGCTCATCTCCACATATATCGCTTAAATCATTTTTTGGAGCGATATAATATTCGGCATCTTCTTCAACTGTTAAATCTAGATAATAACACCTTTCATCAGCATTTGAATTAACACCACCAGCTTTGTCTATAAGATCCTGCAATGTTGAATCAGGTTCTAAGATGTAATTACCTGGTTTTACGACTTGTCCGCTTATACCAATAGTAAGATTGTTATGATCATCAACAAGTTGAGTTGGGTCACCACCATTGTTATTGTTGGTAAGTTGCGGAATGAATGTCATTGCTACAATTCCAATAATAGTTGCAATGACTACGACTGCAATTACTTTTAACATAAAAAAATCTCCTTTCATTATCTAGAAGGAGATTACTTTCATTTTTTTTAAAAATTTCGCAAACTTTTTTTAAAATTATTTAAAATCGATAATTCTAACTTTATAACTTGGTGTAGTTTTAACAGTAACTTCATCACCAACCTTATGACCAATTAAAGCAGCACCTAAAGGACATTCATTAGAAATCTTTAAATTATTAGGATCAGAGATTGGGTCAGCTTCGATGCTGGAAACGATTTTTACTGTTAATTGAGTGTTATCTGAAAGATCTTCAAAGGTGACAACGCTAGAAATATTAATTGCTTTTGTTTTTCCTTCAGCAACAATTTTTGCATTAGCTAAAATGTTTTCAATTTCGGTGATTCTTCCTTCAATTTCAGCTTGCTTATTTCTTGCAGCATCGTAATCAGCGTTTTCACTTAAATCGCCCATTGCACGAGCGTTTTGAAGTGCTTCGATTACTTGTGGTCTTTCAACATCAATTAAATTTCTATATTCAGCTTGTAAATTTTCATAACCTTCTTGTGTTAATACTATTTCTTTTGTAGCCATTTTTATTCCTCGCTTTTTCGTTTATGTATTATATCAAATTACCTAATATTTATGCATTATTAATCTTCTTTTATATCTTGAATTGTTGGATCCTCATTATAAGCTTCTAAAACTTCTTCAGCTTCTTTTAATTCTTCTTCATCAGTTACCTCGAAAAGCTCATGTTCCTCGTTATAGCGCATAACTATTACTTCGTCAGGATCATTGTCATCATAAATAAAGACATATTCAGCGTTTCTTTCTGGGTTTTCATACGTAAAAAGAATATTCATTAAATATTCTTTACCTTCTTCATCGTAAATTACAATTTGTTTATCGTTTAATGGTTCCATTTTTTAAACTCCTCATAAAATCTTCTAATATAACTACGGCGCTCATCATATCAATGATTTTTTTAATTTTATCTTCTTTTAAGCCTTCTTCACGAAGCCTTTCTCTAGCTTCAATAGTTGTATAGCTTTCATCACAATAAAAGACATTTAAATTTGGCTTTTCTTTTAATAAATCGTCAATAAATCTTCTAACTGATTGACACCTTTCGCCTTCTTGTAAGTCAAGTTGTTTAGGTAAGCCAATTACCACATTTTTAATATTTTCAATCTCTAAAAGATCTATTAAATGATTTCTTGCTTTTTTATAGTTTCCTTTTTCGAAATTATAATTTTCTCTAGGATGAATAATGCCTAAAGAATCGCTAATTGCAATACCTAAACTTTTCGTTCCTAAATCAAGTCCAATATATTTTTCCATGAAATTACTTTAAAATAATATCTTTATTTATTGAAGATAATTTATCTAAGTTTAAGACGCTTCCTTGAGCCATATCTTTTCTTCCGCCACCATTTCCTCCAAGGATAGAAGTTATCTTTTTAACAACAGCTCCCGCAAATATTCCTTTAGCAACATTATCTGCGCTTACTCCAACAATAAGAGGCAATTTGTCATCTTCTTTTCCTATTATTGCAACAATATAAGAGTCAACTTTAGTTTTAATGATGTCATATAGAGAGAATATTCCTTCTCTATTAAAATCAGGTACATATGCCACTATAAACTTGTCTTTTTTAATCTCGTCAATAATTTTTTCTGATTTAATTTTTGCAAGTTCACTTGTGAGTTTTTTAATTTTTAACTCGAGTTCTGCGGAGTTTTCTTTTAAATTAGAGATTTTTAATGATATATCTGAATCAAGATTAGCATCTAAAATTTTCTTTGTTTCGCTGAGTCTTTCTTCTTTATTTTTAAAATCTTCGTAAGCTGCTAAAGATGTTTTAGCTTCAATTCTTCTAACTCCACTTGAAATTGAAGATTCGCTAACAATTTTAAATAAACCAATTTCGCTTGAATTTCTAACATGTGTTCCACCACAAAATTCTTTAGATACATCGCCAAAAGTTACAACTCTAACTTCATCTCCATATTTTTCATCAAATAATGAAATTGCCCCAACTTTTTTCGCTTCTTCGATTGGTAAAAGCAAAGTTTTTTCTTCAATAGCTTTTTCGATATATTCATTAACTAACCTTTCGACTTTCTTAAGTTCAATTTCATCAATCTTTCTTAAGAACGAGAAATCAAAACGTAAATAATTTTCATTTACAAAGCTACCTTTTTGCTTACAGTCATCCCCTAAAACTTTAATTAGAGCTGATTGAAGTAAATGAGTTGCTGAGTGATTCTTTTCAATTGAAAGGTGTTTTTCGTGATCAACTTTTAAAGTAAATGTGTCACCTTTTTTTATGCTTCCATATTGCATTTTAACATGGTGTAAATGTTGTTTATTAGGTGCTTTGATAACATTTGTTACTTCTGCACTTGCATCTTCATTTTCTATTAAGCCAGTATCAGCAACTTGACCACCCATTTCAGCATAAAAATTTGTGCTATCAAAAATTAAATCGCCTTCATCGTCAATTAAATCAACCTTATTACCATCTTTAAAAAGACCAATAACTTTAGCTTTAATTTCTTTATCGCTATAGGTATAAAAACTTGCTTCATTAAATTCGAGAAGATCTTTAGATTGTTTATTGAAAGATTCAAGATTTTTTCTAGAGTTTCTAGCCATCTCTTTTTGTTTTTCAAGACAAGCATTAAACCCATCAAGATCTACAGTGACATTATTGTCAAAGCAAATCTCTTTTGTTAATTCGATAGGGAAGCCAAAGGTATCATATAATTTAAAAGCTTCTTCTCCACTTAAGGAATTTTTATCCTTAATATAAGAATTAAGAATATTTTCGCCACTTATTAAAGTTTTTAAGAATCTTTCTTCTTCATTTTTAATAACTTTTTTAATGTATTCTTTTTTCTCTTCTAAATATGGATAAAATTCATGCATTACTTTAACGACTGAATCAACAAGTTTATATAAAAATGGTTCATACAAGCCGATTTTTTGAGCATAACGCATTGCTCTTCTTAAGATTCTTCTTAAAACATATCCTCTTCCTTCATTAGAAAAATTTGCTCCATCTGCTAAAGCAAAAGTACAGCTTCTAACATGGTCAGCTATAACTCTATAAGGCATTAAATATTCACCTTCATAAGGTTTTTTAGCAATTTTTTCAGTATCTTTGATTATAGGTAAGAATAAATCGGTTTCAAAATTTGTATCTGTATTTTGTAAAACACAGCAAATCCTTTCAAGTCCTGCACCAGTATCGATATTTTTATGTGGTAATTCTTTATAATCTTCTCTTTTTACACCATTTACAGCATTAAATTGAGAAAAAACTATTCCCCAAATCTCAATGTAGCGATCATTTTCAAGATCTTGCTTTAAAAGTTCAACACCTTTATGCTCTGGATCCCATTTTTCACCTCTATCGTAAAATACTTCGGTGTTAGGACCACATGGTCCTTCTCCAATTTGCCAAAAGTTCCCTTCAAGTGGGATAAGATGCTCAGGATTCATTCCTTGTTTAATCCATAAATCTCTTGTTTCTAAATCACTTGGATGATAAGTGACATAAAGTTTATCCTTATCCATTCCAAAATATTTATCGCTTGTTAATAACTCATAAGCCCAAGCTACGATTTCTTTTCTAAAATAATCACCGATAGAAAAATTGCCAAGCATTTCAAAGAATGTGTGGTGACGGGCAGTTCTTCCAACGTTATCTATATCATTTGTTCTGATACATTTTTGAACGTTAGTAATTCTTTTACAATCAGGTACTTCACTACCGTCAAAATATTTCTTTAAAGCGGCTACACCAGCATTAATCCAGAGTAAAGTTGGGTCGTTATGTGGAATTAAACTAGCGCCTGGTTCAATCATATGACCTCTTTCCTTAAAGAAGTTTAACCATGTTTCTCTAACTTGTTGACTGCTCATATATTTCATAAACATATCTCCTAAAAATAAAAAAATCCTAGAAAAACTAGGAACGAAATGCTTCGCGGTACCATCCTACTTCTTAATAAATAAATTTATTAAGCACTTAATTTAAATTGATTTTTTCTAAGGGAGTGGCTGATTTTTTAAGTCTTTAATGCTTTCACCAAACGCATCTCTCTTTAAAAGACCTTGAAAAATCTCTTTCCGAAAAAGATATTATCTTTTTAGAGTAAAAATGTAAATAAAAACGAACAGATTTTTTTAAAAAAATGTACTAGGTATAAATTTTAAGACCAAAATGAAAGGCGCCAACATTGACGCCTTCAGGGGAGGATTTTTTTATAGCAAGAACTATTATTTTCTAGTAAAGATTCCTTTAACAAGACTAAGCACGCCAGAAGCAGCGACGCAAAGTCCAAAAAGTAAACTTGGTAAATCTAAAACGCTTAAACCTTCAACATCTTCAGGAAGATTTAATACATCAGAGTTAATTGCAGGGAATACAACTCCATCAAGGCAAAGCATGACGCCAGCAACTATAAGTAATAAACTAGCGAGCAAAACTGCTTTTTTGTTTTTATACATAAAGACAAAAACCAAAACACCAAGTAGAGCAAGAACTAAGGCAATTAACACAAAATAGTTAAAATTGAACGAACTATCTAAATAATTAGGGACCTCAAATTCAAATGGCTTACCATCATTAAGAGTTGTACTATATTTAAAGTCATCAATTGGCCCGCCAAATAAAACGCCCATTCCTAAAAACGCTAATGTTGTCGAAACTTTAAGTAATTTAAAGTCATTAGTGTAATTTACCGTTACACCAACGGTTGGTAAAGTGCTTAAAAATAAAATTGCGCCAAGAGCAAAAACACCAACTACTAAAATTGTCCAAACTAGACGACCGAAAAATCCGCCCTTCTTACCTTTCGCCATATAATTTCTCCTTTTTTTAAATTATAGTTGAGTTTTGCGGACTTATCAATTTAAAAATTGAGTTTTTACAATTATGAACTATTTTGCAAAAAGGTTAATTAATTTGAATATCGCCATTAAAAACTTTATCGATTATTCCTCCACCAAGGCAAACATCACCATCATAAAAAACACAAATTTGACCTGGAGTAACTGCTTTATATTTATCATCAAAAATAAGTTTTACTTCATTATTATTTAAATTATATAAGGTAACACCTTGGTCTTTTTGACGGTATCTAAATTTTACATTTATATGCGTACCATCACTAAGTTTTCCATTAAAAAGGTTGATATTATCAACGATACAAGAGGTGCTAAATAAGTGCTTATCTTCGCTTCCACTACCAACATATAAAATGTTTTTTTGAACATCTTTTTTACAAACAAACCATCCCTTAGTTGGCATTCCTTTGATTCCGCCTATTCCAAGGCCTTTTCTTTGACCGATTGTATAATAAATTACGCCTTCATGATGACCGATAACCTCGTTTGTATCGATATCAACTATATCTCCACTTTTAGCAGGTATGTAATTTTTTAAAAACTCTTTAAAATTTCTTTCTCCAATAAAACAGACGCCAGTAGAATCTTTTTTGTCTTCAACACTTGTTAAATCTAATTTATGTGCAATCTCTCTTACTTCAGTTTTTGTTATATCTCCTAAAGGAAATAAACAACTTTTTAATTGCTCAAGCGATATTTGGCTTAAAAAATATGATTGATCCTTGTTAAGATCCTTTGCTTTTAATAGATAAGTCATGCCATCTTTATCAACTCGCTTTGCATAATGTCCCATGGCAATCATATCGCAGCCTTCTTTTTTAGCGTGCTCTAAAAATGGACCAAATTTGATGTATTTATTACAAAAAACATCAGGATTTGGGGTTCTTCCTTTTTTATATTCACTTAAAAAATATGAAAAAACGTTATCCCAATATTCTTTAACATAATCGACTCTTTCCATTTTTAAGTTTAATTTTTGAGCGACCGCTAAAGCGTCATGATAATCTTTTTCTTGAGGACAAATATCATCATCGACTGTTGGATTGCCTAAATAGTCGTTATTTGCCATCGAATCCCAATTACGCATGAAGCAACAAATGACTTCGTGACCTTGCTTTTTTAATAAATAAGCAGCTACAGCACTATCGACTCCACCGCTTAATCCTAACATTACTTTCATTTTTAAAAACCTAACTCTTTACTATCTAAAACTAAAGTATATGGCCCATCATTAACTAATTTGACCTTCATATCGGCGCCAAAAACGCCTTCTTTAACATCTAACCCGTTTTTTCTTAACTCGTTATTAAAGTCTTGATATAAAAGGCTTGATTCTTCGCCTTTTAAAGATTCAATATAACTAGGTCTATTTCCTTTGACTAAATTAGCATATAAAGTAAATTGTGACACCGATAAAACCGTTCCATTTACGTTAAAAATAGATAGATTTGTTTTACCATTTTCATCAGGAAATATGCGTAATTTAGCTACTTTTTGAGCCATTTTAATATTTATTTCGTGATTGTCACCTTGAGT
>CALVMF010000015.1 GCA_944342125.1 uncultured Bacilli bacterium
GATTTTGGGAGTGAAGAAAATCCTGATACCCTACCAAATTTAAAAGCTCCAACAACTAGTGGATTTTCTTGGGCAAGCTTTGATCAACTTTATTCAGCTTATGCAGATTATGATGAAACAGGTTATATTCCAGATTTTTCAAATTTAGATGCGATACCTTTAGATTCGCACACTTATATTCATGAAACTGGTCACTTATTAGGTCTTGATGATTTATATACAAGCGACCAAAGAAGACCAACTGGTTCTTCAACAATGATGGATCAAAATATCGGAGATTTTGATCCATATTCAAAACTTGTTCTTGGCTGGGTGACTCCTTATGTAGTTTACGGAAGCAGTGAAATCTTACTTCCTTATAATACTTTTAACGATCACTCCGTGATCGTAATTCCTTCAAATTGGGAAGAAATCTCCGCAAAAGTCGAGAATTTAAGCGAAGAAGAGAAGGAAAATTACGTCTATAAATTCAACCCATTTAGCGAATATCTCGTAATCGATTTATATTCTCCACTTGGTGTTAATTATGAAGACACTTATGGAAATGAAGAAGGCTACTTTGTTGCAAATAGAGAAGCTTGTGTCGCTGATACTGGAGTAAGAATCTTCCACGTCGACTCAAGAATATTTATTTGTACCGTTGTTAATTCTGCCCTTGGTCAACATCTTTATTTTGATGAAGATAACCCTGAATGGGATGGTGGACCATTAGAAGATAACGAAGCAATCATCACCTGTATTTCTAATGAAAGAAGTGAAGAAAATAGTTTTGGTTTAAAAGGCTACGATTTCTATGAAAGATGCCGACTTATCGAAGCAGGCGGAGTCAATACTTTTGACCTTGTTGGTGTTACTGGAGTTAGTCAATACGCTTCAAAAGATACTTTCTGGAACGTTGACACTAAACCATTTGGTATTATTGATTATGGTTATCAATTCTTTAATGGTGCATATACCTATAATGATGGAAGTGACCTTCCATTTAAAGTTCAAGTTACAAGTTTAGTAGGAGTGAGTTATGAAACGAAATAAATTAATCCTTTTAAGCGCTCTTTCGCTTTTTATGGTTTTGCCTCTTGCTTCATGTAGCTGTGATGAACCTCATCCAGATCCAACACCTGAGCCAACACCTGAACCTGAGCCAACTCCAGAGCCAGATGTAGAATATAATGAAACTGCAAAAATTACAGTTTCAAACCCAAATATGCCTTCGACTTCAAAAGTCTATAATCCAGAAGATGTAACAATCACGATGGATATGGCAAAATTTGAAGATCAAGCTTATTACAACACACAATTTATGCCATCAACTGGAGACGTCAAAATCCTTGTTGTCCCTGTTTTAATTCCAGGTTATTCAACAATTGACATTGATAATAATGGAACCGATGATAAAAACGCAGTTCATGATGATATTGAAGAGTTATTTTTTGGTGATCCTGAGAAAAACGACCGCTTAAAATTCGGTAGTGTTAAATCATTTTATGAAGAAAGTAGCTATGGAAAATTAAATATCACTGGCGAAGTCATGGATTGGTTTAATGTTTCTGCTGAACTTGGCTACACAAGCGCTACTCAAATTTATAGCGACGTCACAACCGAAATCATGGAAGCGGCTGTTGAAAAATATCGCTCAACTCAAAAAGATGGTATGCAAAGTTTTGACACAGATGATGATGGATTTATCGATGCTGTGTGGCTAGTTTATTCAGCTCCTAATTATACAAACGGTGGACCAAATTTAGATGATTATAACTATTGGGCTTATACCTCTTGGGCAAATCAAGATGATCGTGATGGCGATTTAGAAAATCCTGTCGCTAATGTTTATGGCTGGGCAAGTTATGACTTTATGTATGAAGGATATGAAACAAGCGCAATCGATTCACATACCTTCAACCATGAAACTGGTCACTTTTTAGGTTTACAAGATTATTATTCAACCGATGGAAACGCTGCTTATTCTCCACTTGGAAAGGTTGATATGATGGATAATAACATCATTGATCACAATTCATATTCTAAGATGTTACTTGGCTGGACTAAACCATATTTAGTTTACGGAAGTGGCGATATTGATTTAAAATCCATGCAAAACGAGAACGCTTTTATCGTTTTGCAAAGTGATGATGCAGAAGTCACCAACGAATTTAATCCTTTCAGTGAATATATTTTAATCGAACTTTATACGAACGAAGGATTAAACGAAATTGATAGCTATGACAAATATGAACAAGTGCTTGCTCCTCAAGGAAAGGGCGTAAGAATTTATCATATTAACAAGAGTTTATATACAATTACAGCCGATGATAGAAATCAAATTTATACAATTAATCCTTACGATGGCGAAAATTTAAATGATGGACTTGTCGTACCTATTACTAATTCTCGTGACGCTGATGTATATAACGACGTTTTTGGTTTAGATAATACAGTCAATTTATTTGATGAAATTAGATTCATCGAAAGCGATGGAAAAGATACTTTCTCAAATGGTGGCTATCAAACTTTAAGAAAATTCTTTAAAAATGGTTCAACTTTTAAGATTTCTAATCACGCTAATATTTTTCAAAACGGAAAGCTCGATAATGGAAAAACATTATCTTATGAAGTAGGAGTTAGCTATGAAAACTAGAAAATTATTAACTATTTTATCGTTAACTCTTTTAACGAGTTTACCTTTAGTAAGCTGTGGACCAGCTGACAATCCAGATATTCCTACGCCAGAACCTGAACCAACTCCAGAGCCAGATAATCCAGATGAAGATACAGATATTATCTATGAATCACCAAGCTATGATGGTGGACTTGAAGGAAATGAAGCTAACGATGCTGAAGAAGATTTAAATAACACCGATATTGAAACTTTATTTAAAAAGGCGGTCACTTTCGAACGCTATCAGTATGAAGTTTCAGTAAGTGTCACAAGTCGTCCAACTGAAAATTTCACTCAATATTTCACACCAAACGCTTGGTATACTGAAGGCAATATTGATAATTTTGGATATGCTCAAACTAAAGATGAGCACAAAATGTTTAAATATTATATTAATGATGAAGCTAATGAAGTCTATCCTTCAATTTATGAATATGGTGGATATCAAACTAGTGAAATTATTACTGATTTATATTCAACTTTAACAATTACCGGTATTTCTCAATTAAGTCCATATTTAGATGAATTTAATAGTGAGGATTACAAGTATCAAGGTAATAATTCTTTCTCAATTTTAGATTCGAATATCATGTCAATTTTCCAATTTATGACAACATATGGATCTTCAATTGCTTCATTTCTTAATTCTTTATCAGTTCAAATTATTAGCTTAGAAGATACAATTTTTGAAACAACTTTAGATTTAGGAAGTTATGGAACTATAGTCGGAAAATTTACTCCTTTAAAAACAACTAAAATTGATTTTGTTAATGATGCCGTTTTAAATAGTGGTCTTAAAGGTGTTGAAAGCTATTCAAACATCGAGGAAGGCATGAGTAAATTAAATGGTAATAATTTCACAATCAGGGGAATTAAACTTGTTGAAGCAAATGGTACAACGCACGAAACAACAGCCACAATTTATGCAACAAATGACTACTTTGTTTATGATTTTGTTGATCCAAACTATGCTGATTTCGGTTTTGCTTTAATTAAACCAAATGTTGAAGTTCCAGTATATGGAAAAGATGCTACAACTGGCGAACTTTTAGACGAACCTGAAATGATGTCAGTGGCTTATGATGCTTGCTATGAATTTGAAGTCATGAGCGATGGAACATATAAATTCACCAACTTTATTGGACCTGTTGAAAATGAAAGAATCCATTACGTTTATGTTGATAAATTACCTCAAGAAGGAGAAAGTGGCACACTTTACATTACTGAAGATATTTCTAACGAAACCGACGATTTAATGGTTTATGAATATATCGAAGTTAATGGAAAGATGCAGTGGTCACTATATTCAACTTGGTACGATACAGTTGGTGATTTCTATTTATATAATTATGGTGCAACTTTATATCCAGGAAGTACCGCTTTTACAGCCTTAGCGCCAAAGCTTTTTGAAAAAGTTGATCCAAGTAAAGAAAGCGAAACAAACTATAAATCATCAAACGCTGATATAGTTTCAGCTGTTTCAACTGGTTTATTTGGTTGGGGCTTCCAACCAACAACTACTTGGTTAGATAATCTTGAAGACGCAACTTTATCATTAAACTACACAGAAAATGCATTAACTTCCATTGACATTGGTGTTTATATTACTGCTGATTTAGGAAGTGGAACTGGCGCTCAACATGTTTCGTATAATTATTCAAATTTTGGAACAACTAAAGTTGAAAAATTTGAAGAATATTTATCTACTTTAAGTGAGGCTAACTAATATGAAAAAGACAGCTTTAACCTTTTTAAGTATATCTTTACTTCTTGCTGGCTCTTCAATTTTAGGTAATACTTTTAATAGCAATAACTACTTAAAACACTTTTCTCCTGTGACAAATCAAGCACAAGATGTTAAAAGTGAAGAAGTAGCACCTAAAGGCGAGTTACAAGAATTTTTTGCAAAACTGCAAAATAATAATTTTACTCTTTCTTATAGAGATTATTATGTTAATTACGGTCAAACCAGAACCCAAGTTAGTAAATATACTGCTTATTCTTTAGAAAGTAGTGGCGATTTAGGTTTTAATGGTTACGCTCAAAACGAAGAATGCGTTTTTACCTATAAAATTGAAAATGGTTCGATCGTAAGTGGCGTACCTTTAATTGATTATAATCATGGTATCATGGTTAATAATATTTACGATTATCGTGAAGGTTTAAATGAATTCGATTATTCAGTTTTACCAAGCGATTATATTCCAGGTTCAACTTTTGAATATGAATTTGGTAAAAATACGAAAAACGACGAACTTCTAATCTCGGTCTTTTTAAGAGCAAGTTATAATCCTGATATCTTACCAAAAAGTTTAACGATGCAAGTTGTTGGCGATAATCTTAATATTCATGGCGTAAAACTCGATTATGGAGAAGACATCGGTCAAGATACAGTTGATGTTACAGTTTTAGATGTTGGGACAACTGAAAATACCTTAATTAAAAAATATCTTGATGAAGGAAAGGGCGCAAAAACCCCATTAGACCGTAAATTTTTCTTCCTTATCGCTCCATATTTACAATCTTATAATTATAAGACAAGACTTGACGCAACTGAGCTTTTGAGATCTGATTTAACTGGCAAAGAAACCTTAGTTCGAGATCAATATTTCTTAGATGAAGCGATGGTTTATGATACGCTTAGCGATGAAGATTCAACAGTTACAGGCCAAATGGAAACAATCGATGGCGTTGTTAATTTCAAGATGGCTGACATTAATGCTCCTAAACTTGATATAACTTCAACCGTCACAAATACCGATGCTGAGCTAGTTTCATCTCTTTATGGTGAAGTAATGACCTCCACGATGGCTGATTTACAATTTTCAAATTGGATCGGCTATATCGATGAAAACGATCCAAATTCATACTATATTACTGATTCATATACCCAATCAATTTTAGGCTACATCGCTCAATATGAACTAGATTCAACAACTAGATCATTAAGAAGTTTAAAACTTACTGTCACCGATTGGGATAAACATGAATTTGATTTAATTTTTGAAGTGTATAACCCAACAACTGGCAAAGATATGGGAAAATACAAAATGTCTTTCTCCAAGGTCGATGAAGTAGAATTTAAATCAATCGATAGATATTTAAATTATGGTGAAAGAGCAAGTGATCAAGAAAGAAGTGAACTTGAAAGCGTCTTAAACAAATTTAAAGGGCACAATTATACTCTTGATATTGTTGATAGTGGAACCGCTCTTGCTAAAATCCGCTACACACCAAATTATTATTATTCTGAAGCTTATGGCAATCCAAATAATAACTTAGGTTATATTAAACTTGGTGAAAAAATCCATAAATTCACAATTGATTATTCAGGAAGCGAACCAGTTGTAAATGTAGAAACTGGAACTGACTACGCAGAAGGTGGAATGAAGTTACCAGGATGTGGCGAAGTTTATGGATCAAGAGATCAAGACCTTTTCTATGTTTCAGCATTTGATGATGTAATCTACGATTACGATTCTTATGAAGTTGTTAATTTCTATGGATATAGCTTCTGGAGCAATACAGCTTCAACAAAAGAAGGTAAATCAAATTTTGCTAACGATATTTATAGATATTTCTATCCAAGAGACACTAAAAACTTACCACAATACGCTGGATTTATGGTAAGCGATAGCGAAGATTCTTACGATACTAGATGCTCTTTAATCTGGGCTTATAGCAGTTTGGATGGAACGCAATTTGGTATGCAACTTTACACTTTCTACGATATTGGCAATTCAAATTACGATATAATAGATAACTATCTTGAAACCCAAAATAGTTAATTTTTGCGAGGTAAATTTATGAAAAAGAAACTTTTAGTCGTATCATTGTTGCTCGCTTGTGGTCTTGCAGGAAGCACATTAACTTCTTGTGGGCCAAGCGAAGAGCCACCAGTTACTGATGAGCCAAACGATGAAAAACCAGATGATCAGCAACCAGATGATGAAAATCCAGATGATGAAACACCTAGCGAACCAGAAACTGTTCAAACTGTTGCAATTTCTGGTCCACGTAGCTTAAAAGAAGGCGAAAGCGCATCTTTTAGTGTTTCAGTTTATGGTGGAAAAGATAAGAGCGTTACTTGGACAAGTTCAGACCCTAGTGTTGCTACAATTGATGAAAATGGTAACGTTAAAGCTATAAAAGAAGGAACAACTAAGATTCAAGCTACTTCAAAAGAAGATCCAACTAAAAAATCAGATGAGTGGGAGCTTATTGTTGAAGGTGTTAGAGCCACAGAAGTTAGTATCGTTTTAGAGCTTGATGATAACGAACACAAAGAAGATTTTAAATACAATGCGGAAACTGGTGTTTGGGATATTCCTGGCGGACAAGAGTTTATGGTTTCTTGTGAGTTTGGTGAAGGAGTAAGCTCAATTCCAGATTCAATTTCTTATAGTTTTGCATTTAACGATGGTAGTCAAGCGACAACTGATGATTACACCATTGAAATGGAATACGATGAAAATAACAAAGCAACTGGTAGAGCTAAAGTTAGATTTAACTCTGTCTTTACAGGTGGTGTTTTAATCGTTAATGCTAGCTATTCTTCAAGCATGGAGCGCTTAGAAAAAGGTCAATTAAGTGTTAATTCCTATGACAAAAACGCCGATAATGACGCAAAAGTTCAAGAAATCATTGGAAATATCAAAACAAAAGAAAATCAAGGTCTTGTAAGCGCAACTCGTGTTGTCGAGAAAAACGACCACACAACCACAACCAATTTTGAATCTTTTGCTGGCGCAACTTATGCTCATACAGTCGATGTAGCTGATGAAGAAGGGTCTCAAAGCGAAGAATACACCTACATGACCGCTGACACAACGCACAACCAAACTTATATGTTTTCTTACGATAATAGTGATAAGTCGGTTTTAGATGTGTATGTGAATAGTTCATTCATTGACATTGAAGAAATTGAAAGTATAGAAGTAACTAATGCTTCTATTCCACACTTCATCATTGATGGAGTCCCAACTTATGGATTTAGTTCAATTTTATCTAAAATTGCAACATCAAACCCATATGAAGAAAATATCGCTTTTGGTGATTTCTTAGCTAGAGGAAATGCTACTTATGAATTTAGTCAAAGCGAAGAAGGAATCTCAAAAGTTGAAGTTGAATCAAGATTTACTGATAATAGAGTAGATATTGATAACTGGCTAAAGTTCTCTTTTGATTACGATTCAACAACATTCGAGTTAAAAGGATACGAGTTCAGCTTGAGAGAAAGAGATGAAAAAGGCAGGTATCAAGTTGTTTATAATGAAACTGGGTCCAACTTTAAATATCAAGAGACAAAACCTCAAGACAGCGAAAAGGAAATCGATATCGCTAATTACTATATTGAAGGTTTAAGTGTAAAATATTCCGACAATTATCTTGATATTATTGGAGCTGATGAATCACTTGCTGACAGATTTAGTGCAACTTTTGATGAAGAGAAAAATGCATATGTTGCTGAATACGATGCAACTATTCCTTTTGTTATTAATCCTGAAACTGGTAGCACTAAAATAGATGTTCCAACGATTACAATAAAAAATCCAAAGATAGATGAACGTTCAGTTTCTACAACCGAAATGGAAACTGAATTTGCTTCCGGCTGTTTCTTTACAGTTAGCGCACCAAAAGACAAAGATGGAAATATGTATATTGGTCCAGAAACAATTACTGTTACCACAAAAGGTAAAGCTACTGCCACAGTAACTATCGAATGGATTGAACCTAAAGTAAATGGAATTAAGTTTGATTATCCAACCGACACAACTGTAAATGAAAAACACGTCTTCCCAGAAATTAGACAACATCGTGAAACAGATTATTTCTGGCTCAACACCGATAATGATGACACTACATATAGATTCGGCTTTGAAATGGTTGAAGGTAATGAAAATGGACTAACCTTAAGATACAATGAAGGTGATCAAGATAAGGGAATTCCTGCAGGTTCATATTCAATTATCGGAAACGAAGTTGGAACTTATAAATTCAAATTTAAAGTAAAGTCTAGAATAGAAAGAGAACTTAACGAAGAAACAAATCAATTCGAAGATCATGAAGTTCCATATGAAGGCGATCCAATCGTAACTGAAGAAATTTATACTTTAACTGTCACTAACCCAATTTCTTCCGATGAAATTTATGACAATATCCTTGGTAAGACTTATGAATATAATTCATCTACAATCTCTTATACTTTAGAAATTACTAGCGAGTCAAAAATGAAGTTAACAATGCCAACGGCTGACATAAGAGAAGATGGTGCTGAAGTAACTGAAACCGAAAATGTTACCGTGGATATCGATTATGAAATTGATGAAGAAGGGAAACTTCGTGCTATTCCTAATAGAACAGCAACAGGAAATGAGCTTCATTCAATTCAAGTTTTCGATAGTGACAATAGCTATTTTGAATCAATTAGCGATGAAGAAATTCTCATAAATGAGTCTTATTCAGAAATTTCGCTTTCTTTAAGATTAAGAAGTGATGCTGGTAATGACAAACCTAATTACAACTATAACTATGTTACATTTAGTTTACCTGTTGAATTAGACGGTTTTGCTGGTAACTCTTATAAGGGTGAAGAATTTCTTAGCGGTGTAAAGAGTATGTCGACTGCAATTGTTGAATTTACTGATGAGAGTAATGGTAAAGTAACAGTTACTAAAAACTCTGATGGAGCGAAGCTCCTTGAAGTTGGATTTACTTATTCAATCAAGAATGAAGGCACTGAATATGAAACATATAATTTCGTTATTGATAATAATGCAACTGGGTCTGAAGCTAAAAAGTTAACTATTAAAAGCATGAATCTTAGTTATGATAAGGCGAGCTTATCTATAAACTTTGAGTATCTAGACGACAAATATGGTTTATTGCCTTCAACAATCAGTGTTGATATGACAAATCCGCTTTAAGAAGAATAAGAAAATTAGTTTTTGAAAAAGAGAGCTCGAAGTTAGGGCTCTCTTTTCAGTAGGTACAAAATTTTTGCACATGAATTAGAATTTTCAGTGGATAGGAAATTTGCTGATTTTAAAATCCAAAAAAGCAGTTAGTTTTTTTAGGCTTACGAAATAAATGTCGGTATAGTGTCGCCAAAATGTCGGAATAAAAATTAAAAATAATGCTCGAAAAAAAGAGATAATAATTCAAAATCGAGAAAAAGAAAACATCTACTTTGTTGCTTAAGTTCTTTTGACTTTTCATTCTTTAATTTTCGCCACCACATTCTTAATGAGGTAATTCGATATTGATTGGAGTTGTCGTGCTAGTGCAAAATTTTGCCCGAAATGGCAATTTTTTGCACTTCCTATTTTTACAGATAGTGCTTCTTAAAATTTTAAGGAACAAAAAAGATTATATTGTGTGAAAATTAAAGAATATTTAGCTAACTTTGTGATAAGGCTTTATATGGTTTCCGTAAAAGTTTAAGTAGAACTTAAATTTTTACGGGAATTTTAGAATTTTTTACTTGCTTTCTTTAAGAATTTTCGTAAAAATTAAAGTACAACTTAAATTTTTACGAAAGGAATTTATTTTTATGATTTCTAGAACTATTAAAAATTCAATTATAAGAGCCATGAGTTTAAAACCAGTTGTATTAATTAGTGGAGCTAGGCAGGTCGGCAAAACAGTAATTTGTCAAGAAATTAAACAAGAATTCAATTTTAATTATGTTTCACTAGACAATATTAGGGAAAGAGAAGTTGCTTTAAGAGATCCTGAACTCTTTTTAGAATTGCATAAAGCACCACTTATTATTGACGAAGTTCAATTTGCTCCAAAATTATTCGATGTAATAGAAGGAATCGTTAATAAAAGGAAATTTGATGGATTCGACAATAAAGGGATGTATATTTTAACTGGATCTCAATCATTCAAATTGATGAAAGGTGTGACTCAATCAATGGCTGGAAGGGTTGCTCTTATCGATATGCTTCCGTTGTCTTTGAAAGAGACACAAAATGTTAAAGAAGATAAATTTAAAATTGATCCATTGGTTAATAACGAAATTCTTAAGAGCAGCAAACTAAATAACGACGACATTTATAATTTTATTGTTAAAGGTTTTTATCCAGAGCTTTATGATGAAAATTCATCAATAAATAGTGATGAATTTTATAGTTATTATGTAAGAACATACATCGAAAGAGATGTTTCTGAAATTATTCAATTAAAAGATAAACTTAAGTTTCAAAGATTTATGGAAATACTTGCTTCTTTGACTGGAGAAGAGTTTGTAGCAAATAGTATTGCTAAAGATTTAGGAGTTAGCTTACAAACAATTAATTCTTGGATTAGTGTTCTAGAAGCAACTAATATTATCTATTTTCTTCAACCTTATTTTGAATATTCTGTTTTAAAGAGGGCTATTAAAAGAAGCAAATTATATTTTTACGATACTGGCTTAGCAGCTTATTTAGCGCGATTAAATAACGTTGATGTTTTAAGAAATTCGTATTTTTGTGGTCGCTTTGTTGAGACTTTTATAATTAACGAGATTATTAAATCCTTTAAAAACAATAATAAAAACGTGAGTTTTTATTATTATAGGGATTTTGATCAAAACGAAATTGACCTTTTATACATAGAAGATGGAATTATGCATTTTATCGAGTGCAAAAGTGGAATCAGCTATAGTAAAGCAGATGTAAAGGCATTTAAAAAGGTAAAAAAGGAAACAAAAATGACCATTGGCTTATCGGCACTTATTTGTTTTACAGATTCAATTTACACTTTAGATGAAGAAGTTTATTGCCTTCCTGTTCGTAGCATTTGATTGTTTAATATAGAGAGAATTATCATCTTATTAATCATACATTTTGTGTTTGAAAAGTTTAACATATATTTTTGAAATTTAATAAATAGTCTGCAAAACCTCAGTATTTTTATAATTATTATATTGGCTTTTATGGTTTGTTTATTAGTTATCAATTTATCTTTTTCTTGTTTGGTTTCGCTTTTGAAAACTTGTATTTAAATACCAAAGATTTTACCTTTTAATTGTTTTCTACCTTTTTGATATGAAAATTTGCTGTTTGAACTGATGAATTAATAAAATAAATCAGTATAGCCGTGTGGAATGTATGTTCTATTAAAAATTTATGGCATAAATGCCAGAAATTTCTAATATAACTATTTAATCAAGAGGAAATATAGCGATATATTTAAAGGTATAATGAAAAAAACTGACATTTATGTCAAAAATTTTTAGTGAAATTAAAGCAATTTATTGTTAAATTAATACTAAGGAAGTGAAGTGATGAAAAAACCGACATAAATGTCAAAAATTTGGAGTATACAAATTATGCAAATAGAAAGGGATAAATATTTGATCAAGTTAATAATAAGAAGAAGCAATGGGCTCATAAAAATTATTACAGGCATAAGAAGATCTGGTAAATCTTATCTTTTAAACAATTTATTTTATGAATATTTAAAAAAGGATGGGGTAGACGATTCGCATATTATTAAGTTCTCTTTTGATTCTAGCATGGATTTAGGCTTAATTGGTGAAGACGTGATAGAAATAAATAGTGCTAAAAAGAAAGTCAATCCACAAAAATTTATGAACTACATTAAAACTCGAATAATCGATGATAAAAAATATTATCTCTTGCTAGATGAGGTTCAGGAATTAGAAGCTTTTGAACGGGTTTTAAATTCGTATTTAAGAGAAAGCAATATAGATATATATGTAACGGGAAGTAACTCAAAATTTTTATCGAGTGATATAATTACAGAATTTGCTGGTCGTGGTGATGAAATTCATGTTTTACCACTTTCTTTTTCAGAATTTATTTCTTGTTATAATGGATCAATAGATGAAGCATTAGATAACTATTTTGTTTATGGAGGTCTTCCTGCTGTAGCTTTAATGAAAAATGAAGAACAAAAAGTCCAATATTTAAATACCCAGATTTATAGCGTCTATTTGAAGGATATAATTCAAAGATACAAATTAAAAAATCAAGATTCAATAAGTGAGTTAATGGAGGTGTTAGCATCAGGAATTGCTACTTTTGTTAACCCTTTGAAACTTTCAAATACCTTTAGAAGCATAAAAAAAGAAGATATAAGTTACACAACTATTTCTAATTATATTAAATATATGGAAGAAGCTTTTATAATCAAAACAGCAAAACGTTATGATGTAAAAGGGAAAAAATATATATCTACACCTTATAAGATATATTTCGAGGATGTTGGGCTTAGAAACGCCAAACTCAATTTTCGACAAATTGAAGATACTCACTTAATGGAAAATATTATCTTTAATGAATTAAGATATCGTGACTATAATGTTGATGTTGGGGTAGTAGAACATAGAACGACTTTAAATGGCAAAACCGAACGAAAATATTTTGAAGTCGACTTTGTGGCTAATTTAGGAAGGGAAAAATATTATATTCAAAGCGCATATGATATCCCTGATGTCACTAAATTGAAGCAAGAGACTAAATCATTCGATTTAATAAGTGATTCTTTTAAAAAGATAATAATTGTAAATAAAACTATAAAACCACGAACAACAGAAAACGGGTATTCGATAATTAGTTTAAAAGATTTTTTGTTAAATCCTAATAGTTTGGATTTGTAGGTTAATAAATTTTGTTAAATGAATACGAATAACATTTTTTCTCGAAAAGAATTATGTTTCTTTTCATTTAAAACTCTTGAAAAACGCATTTAACAAAAATAATTTTCGGTCTCAAAACATCTATCGATGATATTAGGGAAAAATATAGAGAATTTAAATCACATAATTTATCTTTAATTTGATTTTCTTCTAATCTTTAATTACTTTGTTTGATTAATAATTTTTCGATGTTTTAAACTTTATAATAATATGGTTTTGTTTGCTGAACATGCAGTGTATCTTCGCTGAGCTTCAATATTTGAGTAGTTAATAATCTATACAAAATTACTTTTAATTGTGAGCTAGAGAATTCTTTCTAGCTCACAAACTATACTATAACAATAATCCGATAATGAAGTGGTGCTTAGCCAGTACTCAAGCCAAGGCTGATGTGAATGGCTATATCCAACCATCGAAACTTAACTCTAGGATTAAAAGAATAGATGGAACATTAGCCACCATTATTGCTTATGCGACTTTAGATAGGTATAGGCTTGATTATGAATCGATTTGTGCTTGAAACACAAGAATCTCTAAAAGGCTTGACATTGAACTGGGGGGGTAAAATAAGAATATGTAATTGGGAGGTTTTATGTCATTTAGTAAGAAAAATATTATAAAAGAAGAAGATTATAGAAGATTAGCCTTAGATGTATTGTCAAAGTTGAATGTTATTAAGGTTCACGAACGAGGAGACTATTACGAAGAAATTGGTATACTTTCTGATGAAATATTTGATAAAGCTTTAACTTTAACAAAAAATAAAATTGATGATCTTGATTTAAATACTTTTAAAACTATCCTAATTAAAGTTTATAAAGAAGCCGGAATTGAAAAGGCTGATACTCATTTCAATAAGTAGGAATTTTTATGAATATTAGAGAAAGTTTACAAGAATATTGCAAGATAAAATCAGAGGAACTTGCATTAAAAAACTCGTATTATAGTAAATTAAGTGAAAACAAGCAAAAAATTTATGAAACTTATAATGAAAAGAAAAAGCAAGTAGAAGATTTATATTCATCAGATGTTCTACAAATAGAAAAACAAATAAAAGATGAAGAAAACAATATTGAAAAAATTAAGAATGATGTAAAGCAAGAAAATAGTGAAATTGACAGCTCTTTAAATCTCAGTAGAGCAAAGATATTAAAAAAAGATGTATCGGAAAAAAGAGACAAAAGTAAGACTTTTAATTACAATTTCTATGATTCTTTGGGCGATACGTGTAGTGAACTTGCTAAGAAATATAAAGTAGAATTTGATACTAATGATTATAATAAACAAAAGAAATTGACATATGAAAGCTGTGACAAGCGTTTTGCTTTTTCATATGGAGTACGAAAAATATTTCCAAAATTAGGACTTGTAGGCGATATTGTTTTAATTGTTTGCTTTTTAATAGCTTTTGGAAGTGTATGCTCTCTTTTTGCAGTGCCAAGTAGTGAAATTGTTGCTGGTATTAGTGTTGCAATTTGTGCAATTTTCATATTCATTGGAGTGTATGATTTGGTAATTGGAAAAATTATCGATAAGAAAAAAAGTAAAGAAGCTTCCTTAATAAATGATTGTGTAAAAAACTTAGATAAAATTAATTCGATAATTTCGAATTATGGTCAGAAATTGAAACAAGAAATTACGAAAGAAAGCAAGAAACCAATTAATGTATTTTCTAGTAATATTGAAAGTTTAAAAGAAAATATAGAAAATTTTAACGCTTCAAAAATGCTGGAATTAAATGACATTGATAAAGAATGTAATAATAAAATTGATGAGAATAAAAAACAAATTGATAATATGTTCAAAGATGATTTTAATGAATATAAAAATAAATTAAGCAATTATTCAGATTTCGAAAATGCCTTTAGGACAATTAAACTTTATAAAGAAGTAAATGCTAGTGAATTTTATGATTATTATCATGATTTTGAATTAAATAATATGGATGATTTTAAATATGCAACTAAAAAAATTAATGAGGTATTGGAAGAAAAGAAACAACGAGAAGAGGAAGAAATGAGAAAGCAAGAACAAGAAAGACTTGAAAAGAGAAAAAAAGAAGAAGAAAAAGCTAGACTTCTTAATGCCTTGCAAAGAAAGTGTAATGAATGTGAAGGTGGCTATGCTTGTCCTTTAAGGGAACATCTAACATCACCTTGTGCATCTTTTAGACCTAGACGTTCATTTTTTGATAAAACTTAAAAACTTTATTTGCAAATGAGGGACGGATTTTTCTATCACCTCTTTTTTGGTATTGCATTGTTTGATAAAACTAAGGTAAGAAAAGGTGAGCTAGAAAGAATTCTCTAGCTTAAATAAAGGGGGTGCAAAGGGGGTGCGCCGTGCACACCCTAAACACCCCCTTGATAAAACTCTATCGAAGTACAAGAAATTCTCTTAATGCTGATAATCGAACAACCGTATTAAGAGGCATTATTTAAATTAGTGCGATTATAGTCGCATTTTTTAATTCTATATTAATTTTTTATTAACACAGGTTTATTTAATTTAAGTAGACTATATAATTCGTTTAGTTAATAAAAAGTCGAAGACTTTAATTTAAAAAAGGGGAAATATTCAAGATGAAGAAAAATCTAATTTTTGCATTTAGCTTTGCTTCACTCTTATGTCTAGGAAGCGTAGCTATGCTCTCATCTTGTGAAACTTCGGGGGAGGGTTCTAGTTTAGAAGAATCTACTAAATACCACGTAACAGTTTCCAAGAGTGATGAGTATACTGTTAGTGGTATTAAAGAAGAAGGTTACGAAGCTGGAGAAACCGTAACTTTTTCTATTGAAATTAGCGATGATGTAAATAGAATAATCGAAGTTAAAGCAAATGATGTTACTTTAACTAAAACTGATACTGGAGAGTATAGTTTCAAAATTGGAAATCAAGATGTAGCAATTATGCTTACTCTTGATATGAAAACACCTATTGAAAAATTTCTTTCTAGCGCTAGAAAAGGCTTTACTTTTGAAACCACAAGTAAACAAGTTGTAATGTCAAAAGCAAGCGATGAAGAGCTTTTCACAAATGAAACAAAATATGAATATGTTTTTGATGATTCAAACGGACCTAGAGTATCACAAAAAATATCTGTAGTTGGAGTAAGTGGAAGTGAATTATCTTTAAATGTCTTAAAAAACGATGAAGGATATATCGCAAGCGAATATATAAATTATAAAAATGAAGTGGATTCTGCACCGTTAACTGATGAAAATGGCTATTATGTACGTTACGATGAAAGCTTTATGAATCCGTTTTTGTTACTTGAAGCAAGCGACTTTATTAAAAGTGAAGACGAAGAAAATACTTATTATTTAAAAGATGACAAGCTTGACCTATTTGAATTTTTCATGGAAAGTCGTGGACTCCCTATGGAATATATCAAGTTTATTTTTGAAGGTGATTCTTTAAAAGAGATTCAATCTAAATCAATCACAAAAGAGGCTAAAGCTTTAGTAGATGGCGTCTATCAAGAAGCTTATTATCACTACGAAGATGTAGCGACTTTAAAAGATTTAGGTTCTTCAAAAATTGAATCATTAAAACCATCTAGTGCAAGCGAAGTAAAAGATGAAGTTGAAGAAATTTTAAGTAAAGTTAACGATAACTTTACTCTTACAACCGCAATAACTGATGGCACAAATGTAATCGATGAAACTTCAAATAGAGTTTGTTATTTTGATGGTTCAGAGTATTACGTTGATTACTCGATTGGAGATGAAAGTAAAGTTGATGATATCTTCTATAAAGAAGAAGATGGGAAGCTTATTGAATATAGCTTTAATGAAACAAATGGAGTATTTGTTAAAAGTCCAAACACATCTTCAACAAGTTATAACATCGACCCAAAAGATAAATCATACTTTATTCCACATTTAAATGAAGTTTCTGGCGACCTTTTCTCTAAAGAAGGTGATAATACCTACGTAGTTAATAATGTAAACGCTGATAGCTACATCGGACTTGGATTTTTATCTGATTTTGAAATGGTGCCATATTTTATGTACGGATTTGGCCACGATTCAAGTTTTACTTATGATTCAGAAAACAATTCTATAACGATTGATCTTCCATTTTATATAGCGCTTGAAGGCTATTATTATTCGATGGGATATCGTTTAACATACACCAATTTAGGTACAACAGAAATAGGAGAGGTAGAAACTTTATGAAAAGGAAATTATTTATTTTAGCTTGTTTAGTTTTTCCACTTGCTTCTTGCTCTCCTATTGAAGAAGAAAAACCAACTGAAGAAGAAAGTAAGCTTGAAAATCTAGGCAAAGAAGAAGTTGAAGTTGATAGAAGTGAGATTGATAATTTTCTAGCTAAGGCAAGAGAATCATATACTTTAGAAGCCGATGAAAAAGAAATTATTAATCGAGTGGACGGAACAAATATTTTAACTAATGAATATAAGTATAAGGTTGAAAATGTAAGCGGAGATGATGCTCGCATGAAAGAAACTGTATCTTATACTTCAAGTGGCGAGTTATATACAACTTCTTTAGATTACGTAAAAGATTCATCTGGTTATGTAGCTGAGGAACTTTTAAATTACGACAATACCATAATTGATAAAGCGGTCGGCTCTTCGATTTATGAGGTTGAATTTGCTAATCCATTTTCCTTAATTAGTTCGGAAGATTTAATAGCAAATGAAGGTTATTTTCAATTAAATTCTCGCAAAAATGACATATTTTCAAAATATCTACTAGGAATTAACTATGAACTTGATAGTGTTAAATTCTATTTTAACAACAAAGAAATAGATAAGATTACTTTATCAGCTGTTCCTTTTGAAACGACTTTTGAAGATAAAAATATAGGCGAATATATCAAAGTTAATGTTCTTTATGAAACTGAGGTGAAGTTTACTAATCTTGGTTCAACAGAGATTAAAGGAAAAGAGCCTTTAGCTAGTCGAAACGCCACAAAAGAAGAAGCGTTAAAAGAAGCTTTAGCAAATATTGGAACAAACTTTACAATCATTATGAATGAGCACGATAGAGATTATGAACCAAATCATGATTACGATACGGTTTGGTATTATAACGGAAGCGATGCTGTCTATCATCAACAAACAATCAACGATGAAAGAAAATTTTACGATTTATATTACAAGGCTGATCCAGAAGAGTTTGGCGATAATAAATTAAGATATTTTAATTATGACGAAGAAAATCCTCAATGGACTTATGAACCACCAAAGTATTCTTCTTCATATAACTCAGCTCCTAAGGAATATGATCGGTTCTTACCAAAATTTTCTTCAGTTTCACCTTTAGTTTTCGACTATGTTGAAGATGAAAATGGAGCAAAATATGTCGTAAATAATGAAGATGTAGTTGGCTATATTGGCAATGCATTTCTTCCAGGTGCATATGCAATTAGCTACTTTACCGATGGCGGAGGAGATAAATGCGAAATAACTTTAGATTCAACAGGTGCTATTAAAGAGATAGTTGTTGGCTATAGTTTTTTAGACTCACAGGGTTTCCCTCTTTCTAGAGATTTCTCAATGCAATTTGTAAATATTGGTAAAACTACAATACCTGAATGGGTGGAAGGATAATAATTATGAAAAAAAGAAAATATATACCACTTGTAATTTCACTTTGTTTAGCTGGAGTTTTAACTTCTTGTCAAAATGATGATCCTATTCAAGAAGAAAAACTTGAACTTACTTTAAGTGTAGGTGCCACAAGTTTAGAAGTAGGACAAGTCACTCAACTTAGTGTTGTTGCTTCTATTGAAGGAACAAATTATGAAATCATTGTTAGTGATGATAGCGTAGTTAAAGTTGAAGGTTCAAATGTCAAAGCTTTAAAAGAAGGTACTGCGACCTTGCAGGCTAAATCAGGGGAAGTCGTTTCTAACACCGAAAAAATTACAGTTAAGGCTAAAGAAGATGTCGATGAAGAAGAGCCTGACCCTTTAACTGTCTCAATAGAAGTACCTGAAAAAACAACATTAAAAGTCGGCGAATCTATAAATTTAACCGCAAAAGTCGAAAATAATGTTGATAATTTGCCTTTAGAATGGGCATCTTCTGATGACACTGTTTTAACTGTTGATACAAGTGGAAAGGT
>CALVMF010000016.1 GCA_944342125.1 uncultured Bacilli bacterium
TGACTGAAATTTTTTCAGGAGTCCCAAGGACTTTTGTCATTGAAACTCTGGTTTCTTGACCTTTTTTAATTTCAATCTTGCCATCTTTCATATCATGGGTTCTGATTTCAGGGCCTTTTGTATCAAGCATTGTTGGAATGAAAATGCCTTCGCTTTCTAAACTTCTTGCAAGTTTAAGTTTTTGAAGTTGTTCAGCATAATCACCATGTGAGAAGTTCATTCTCATAACATTCATACCATTTGCAATAAGTTTTCTAAGCATTGGCATGTTGTCACTTGATGGTCCGATTGTACAAACAATCTTTGTTTTCTTAAAAAAATTAACGTTTTCCATATATTTACCTTTTCATTTAATAAATTCTATTTAATTAAATCGAACACATGATATAAGTCTTCGTGTTTATTTCTTTCGATATTAAACGATTCAATAATATCGTGATAAGTAAGTTTATTGTTGACAAGGCCGACACAAACTCCGCCGATTCCTTGATCTAATAATTCAACAGCATAAGCACCCATTCTAACAGCGTTAAATCTTTCCATTGCAGAAGGAGTTCCACCTCTTTGAATATAACCTAATACATCGGCTCTAGTATCCCAACCAGTTTCAGCCATAATCTTTTTAGCAAGAGCATTAACATCGAGAATTTTTTCAGCAACTAAAACTAAAACGTGGTCTTGATTGGCAGCTTTTTTCTCTTTTAAGACTTTCATCAAATCTTTTTCATCATATGGTCTATCGACTGTAATCATATAATCAGCATTACAAGCAATGCCAGCGAATAAAGTTAAATCAGGACAATTATTACCCATAACTTCAACGACTACGCATCTATTATGAGAAGACATTGTTTCAACTATTTTATCGATAGCAGAGCAAATGTTATTAAGTGAGGTATCAAAACCGATTGTAAAGTCGGTGCTTGCGATATCGTTATCAATAGTGCCAGGAAGACCAACACAATTAATTCCCATTTCGGTGAGTTTTTTAGCTCCCATATAGCTACCATCTCCGCCAACAACAATTAAGGCTTCAATTCCTTCGTTTTTAAGGTTATTAACGGCAATTTGGCGCACCTTTTCTTCTTTGAATTCAGGTAATCTTGCAGTTTTAATGACTGTTCCGCCATGTGACATTTTATCTTCAGCAAAATGTTCATCAACTTTAACAAAATTATTATCAACAAGTCCTTTGTAGCCATCATAAACTACATACATTTCTTTACCAAGTTTATATCCTGTTCGAATAGCTCCAACTAATGCGGCGTTCATGCCAGGTGCATCGCCTCCGCTAGTTAGAATTCCAATTTTTTTAATCATGAGGTTTCCTCCAAAACGCTTCAAAATATTATAAATAATATTCGCTCTAATTTCTATACATGTAGCAAAGAAAATCGTAAGGGAATTAAGCGTGACACAAAATAGTTTTCTTAAATCATTTTAGATAGTTTATAATTAAAAACTGATGTTAAACGTTGCTTGTAATTTAAAAATTGTTAAAAAAGGTTTGTTGCCTTTAGAATTTATCGATTATTTATTTGATTTGTATCTGCCAATTATCGGTAAAGATGCCTCTTTTTTATACTTATTTTTGTCTAAAAAAGTAAAAGAAGAAACTTACGATGGGGTTTTTGGCGATTTAGTAAACGAGTCAAAACTTGATTTACAAAGTTTTTTGCTTGCTAAAAAGACCTTAGAAAGCATAGGATTAATTTCTTCTTATAAATCAAAAAGTAGTGATGATTTGCTTATAATGGTTAGCGATTTGATGACCCCAAAAAACTTTTTCACGAATTTAATGCTAAAAGGTTTGCTTGCACAAAAAATTGGTGAAAAAGGACTTAACGACCTTTTAAATAAGTATAAAGTTGAAGAAAAACCTAAAAATTACGTCGATGTTTCTGCAGGAATAAAAGACAGTTTTGTTATTGATTTTGACCCTAAATATATTCATATTGGTGAAAAGACCAACCTTGAAGGTATCAATAAAAACAACATTAAAGAAAATTTTAGCGACGTGAAACTTTTAAATTATCTTAAGAAAAATAGTCAAATTAATCCTGATTCAATAAGCGAAGAAGAATTAAATTTTTCACACCAATTAGCTGTTTTATATGGTCTTGATGAAAAAACGATTGGTGGACTTATTATTGAATGTTTCCTTTTTGAAGAAGCAATTGGCAATAAATTAGATAAAAATAAACTAAAAAGGCTTGCTAAAACATGGGTTAGAGGCTATAAAGTTACAAATTTCAAGGCTGAAGAGAAAACTGAACTTAATTCTACTAGTACGGTTGCTCAAAAAATCGCTTATTATGAGTCGATTTTACCAATTGAATTTTTGCGTGAAAAACAAAACGGCATTGAACCAAGTAGTGCCGATAAAAATATTATCGATTCTTTAGCTTTTGAAGTTCGCTTTTCAAATGGAATGATCAATGCTTTATTAGATTTTGTTTTAAATCATAAAGCGGGTGAATTATCTAAAAATTACATAATGAAAATTGCAACAACTTTAATCCGCAAAGGGTGTCGAAATACGCTTGATGTTTTAAATGTTCTTTATAAACCAAAACAATCAAGCAATAATAAAGTAGAAATTAAACAAGCTTCAATCGAAAAAGCAAAAAACGATGAAAACTATGAAAAAGTTTCTGAAAACGAAGAAGAGGGCAACGAAGAAATAGATATAGGAGAATTTTTCTAATGGAAAAAGTTAAAATGAACATTAAAATTTCTAATAAAGATTTAAAAGAATATTCTGATTCTTTGTTTAACTCGATTCAAAACGATAGCTTTTATCCTGAGCTTAAAGAAGAAGGCTGGAGCGATTTAGAAATTAAAAATAATGTAACAAAATTTAAAGAATATATTGATGATTTGCATTTAGCTCAAAAAATTAAAACGTATGAAGATTGTTTAAAATATGGAGTTACTAATCGATTAATTCTTGTTAGAAATGGAAATGTTATTGAAAGAAATTTTGAGCCTTTAAAGCCATATAAAGAATTTACCGATTTTATTACACGCTTTTATTATGCAGATTTTTCTAAAGATTTGATTGGCGCGTCTTTTTCTAAAATTTACAAGAGTCATCAAAAATTAATCGCCCAAAAATTACGTAACGATAAGTGGATATATTTAAAAGGGGTTATGAATACTGGTCGAAGTTATTCGGCTTTATCGATCATTAAAAGAGCATATCAAAAAAATAGAAACTTAAATTTTGGTTTTATCGATTGTCAATATCGAATCAAAGAAGCAAACGACTTATTTTTCAAGAATAAAACTGATTTTAATGAATTAATCGAAAGTTATTCAACTCTAGACATATTAATTTTTGATAATTTTGGCAACGAATACAAAAATGAATTAATTAGAGATATGATCGTCTATCCAATCTTACAAAATAGATTAGCCAATAATTTAAAAACTATTTTTACAAGCGATTTTGACTTAGAAGAAATTCGTCAACTTTATACTTTTAAAAAAGGTCAAAACGATATAATTGCTAATAGACTTTATTCTCTCTTAAAAGAGAAAACTGATGGTGAAATTGATTATGGCAATTTAAAACTTTATTAATCTTTCAGTGCTTCATCAACTTGCTTATAAAGATGTTCAAAGTTTCCATCTGCTTCAATTATTTTAACTTTATCTAACTTTTTATAATCAAAATCCTTGTTTAACGCTTTAGATGATTCGATATCATCATTTCGATTTTTTAAGTTAGCGATTTGTTGCTCTTTAGAAATTGAAATAACTAAAATCTTTTTAAACATATATTCAAAATGTGCTTTGAAGAGAAGTGGAACTTCGATAGCTATTTTTTCATTTTGAGCGAAGTTTTGCAGGATTTTTTTCTCTAAAACTGGATAAATATAATTTTCAACTGCTTTTTTCTTTTCAGGGGAAGCAATCATAATTTGACGAGTTTTTTTAACTAAAGCAGGATTATCGATGTCAAATTGCGACCCTAAAATTCGTGAGATTTTATTTTTTATTGCAGGTTCTCGATATAAATCGTGAATCATTTCATCGCTGGAAAGAGTGAAATAACCTTTTGACTTTAAATAGTTTAATATTGTCGATTTTCCACTTCCAATAGGTCCAGTGATTCCGATTGCTTTTTCTAAACTATGGTCAATTTGACAATTTGGACAAAAAGTTGTTCCTCTTCCTCCTAAAAATTCTTTATGAAAAGTGGTGCCACAAATTGGGCAAGTGTCTCCGCTACGCCCATAAGCTAAAAGTTCTTCTTGAAATTTTCCATCTACACCTTCACTAGGATGAAATGAGTGGATGGTTGAGCCACCTAGTTTTATCGCTTTATCAAGAGTTATTTTTGCAAATTTAAAGATATTTAAGATGTCGTTTTCCTTTAATTCAGATCCTTTTGTAAATGGGTTGATTTTACATTGATATAAAATTTCATCGGCATAAATATTTCCGATGCCACAAAGAATTGATTGATCTAATAAAAGTTCTTTGATTGGCTTTTTCTTATTGAATTTTTTAATTAAATCAGGAATATCATTTTCTTCAACTTTATTCGCTTCAACTCCAAGCTTAGCAATCATTTTGACATCTTTATAGCTAGCTTCATCGCTTAGATACATAAGCCCAAACTTTCTAGTATCATCAAAAGCTAAATATTCGTTATTTTCTAGGAAAAATAATGCAGAAGTGGCTTTAATTCTTGGATTACTTTCGGTTGTAAAGCGAAATTTTCCTTCCATTCGTAGGTGAGTAATGATAACTAAATCGTTAGTCAAATGTAAAAATAAAAATTTACCATATCGAGTTACATCTAAAAACTTTTGACCTTTAAGTTTATTTTTAAATTCTTCTAAATCAGATTGAATTAAGCGGTCATAATAGATTTCGACATGATTTATATTTTTACCAATAATTAATGGTTTTAATATATTTTTAACAGTTTCAACTTCAGGTAATTCTGGCATATTTATTTAGCAGAGAACCAATCTCTAGCATAACCTCCATCAACAAGTAATTTAACTTTTAATTTTATGCATCCTTCCATAACTTCTTTAACTTTTTGGATGAATATCTCTTTTTCATCATCATAAACCTTAAAAATAAGTTCATCATGAATTTGAGATATAATTCTCGATTTAAATCCGTTTTCTTTAATGAAGTTATGAACTTTTATCATTGCAACTTTCATTAAATCAGCCGCGCTTCCTTGAATTGGCGCATTCATTGCAGCTCTTTTAGCAAATTCACGAACTTGATATTGGGTAGAATGTAATTCTGGTAAATATCTGCGTCTATGAAACATAGTTTCGGCGTAGCCTTTTTCAGTGGCTAATTCAACAAGTTTATTTAAATATTCTTTTATTTCAGGGAAGGCTTTATAAAAATTAAGTATTATTTCTTTTGCTTCAACATATGAACAATCAAGTTGCTCACTTAGTCCGTAATCACTTATTCCATAAACGATACCAAAATTAACGGTTTTAGCTCTTCTACGTTCATTTTCAGTAGGATCTCTATCTAAATTAAATATCTTTTTTGCAGTAGAAGCGTGAACATCTTCGTCGTTATTAAAAAATTCAATCATACTTTTAGCATTCGATAAATGAGCTAAAATTCTTAATTCAATTTGAGAATAATCTAAAGATAAGATTTTAAGATTTTCGTCTTTATAGAAAAAAGCTTTACGAATTTGTTTTCCTTCCTCATCACGCGTTGAGATATTTTGAAGATTTGGCTCACTTGAAGAAAGTCTTCCAGTTGTAGTTAAGGCTTGATTAAAGGTTGAATGAACCTTTCCATCTTGATGAATAAAAGGTATCAGTCCATCGATATAAGTAGAAATAAGTTTAGCGTATTTTCTATATTCTAAAATTTTCTCAATTATTGGATTTTCACCTTTTAAAGCTTCAAGATGCTCAACACTAGTTGAACCTTTTTTGTTACCTTTTAAACCAATTTTTTCAAAAAGTATTTGGGAAACTTGTTTTGGTGAGTTTATGTTGAATTTTTCTCCCGCTAAAAGATATATTTCTTCAGTTAAAACATCGAGTTTTTCTTGATAGATTTTTTTAAATTCAAGCAAGGTATTTTTATCAAGTGGGAAGCCTTCTTTTTCGATGTCGCATAAGACGATGGTCAAAGGCTGCTCGATATTAACAAGTAAATCATATTGATCTCTTTCTTCTAATTTTTCCTTGATTTGATTAAACAACGTGATGGAATAATAAGAAGTTACAATAGAAATTTGTTTAGAGCAATCATCTAAAAGAAGATCGTGTTTAGTAGCGTAAGAGATATCGATTGAGTAGTTATTTAATACGCTTTCGATATCGTTTTTAATTGATGAGTTAAGAAGATAACTAGCAAGAAGTAGATCAAAATATAATCCATCAATTTCGATGTTGTTTGCATTTAAAATGTATCTAACTTTTTTATAATCGAAAGCAAATTTTTTAATTGATTTATCTTTAAGTATATTAAGTAATTTTTTATCTTTTAAGAGATTTTCTTTATTTATATAGTAAGTTTTTTCGTTAACTGTAAAAGCAAGTCCATATAATAAAGCGTCATGATAATTAACATTTTCAATGTCAATATCTAGACCAATTTTGTCATTAAAATCTATCGAATTTGTATCAAAAACTTCGCAAAAGTCCACTTTTTTATTGATATTTTCTTCAATTTTGAAATTTTTAGGGAGCTTCGAAATTAAATATTTAAATTCGTATTTATTAGCAAATTCACTTACTGAATTAAATTTATAGCCATCATAAATTGTATCTTGAACGCTTAAAGGAATAGAAGAGTCTTTAGCGATAATTGCTAAATGTTTACACATTCTTCCATTTTCTTGAAAGGTAATGATGTTTTGACCAACTTTAGTTTTTGTATCAGCGTTTTTAATGATGTTTTCTAAATCACCATATAAAGAGATTAATTGTTTAGCGGTTTTATCGCCTACTCCAGGTATACCTTTTAAATTATCTGAATCATCACCTCTTAAGCCTTTATAATCAGTGATTTGAATAGGGTAAAATCCCCATTCTTCTTTAAAAGAAGTAGGAGTCATTTCCTTTATATCTTTTAACCCTTTTTTGATTAGTTCAATAGTGATATTGTCATTAATTAATTGAAGATAGTCCTTATCGCTTGTATAGATATAAACTTTGTAGCCTTCTTTTTCGGCTTTGTTAGCGATTACTCCACAAATATCATCAGCTTCTAATTCGTCACATTCGTAATGAGAAATATTTAATTTATCTAAAAGTTCACGAGCTAAAGGGAATTGGGTAATTAAATCTTCAGGTAGGGGTGGTCGATTAGCTTTATATTCTTTATATTCTTGATGGCGAAATGTTTTTTTACCTGCATCAAAAGCAACAAAAATACCATCACCCTTTTTTAAGGTACTTAAAAGAGAAGTAATCATATTAGAAAATGCAAAAATTGCATTTGTGGCTTGACCACTTTTTGTTCGCATTATTTTGCTTGGGTCATAATATGTTGCATAAAACGCCCTAAAAAGAAGACTATTTCCATCTATTACTATAATTTTACCCATAAACTAAACCACCTTTATACTGCCGACTAATAGACTACCACGATTGTTTCTAATTTCATACTTTCCAGAAACAATCGCGATTTTATTAATTTCAACTTCATTTACGCATTCCGCCCAAATTGAGGAAAAAATAGTTAAATCAACTTCGCTTGTTTCATCAAAAATTGTAACAAACGCCATTGGTTTACCTTTGTCTTTGCCGTTTTTTACAACGATATTTTTAATTGAGCGAACAATTCCAATTACAGTAGCAGTTGAATTAGGCTTTAAATCTGAAATTGACACGTGTTTAATCTCTTTTAAATCATTAGGAAGATGATTTAAAGGGGTATCGCTAATCATAACTCCAAGAGCTAAACACTCATTTTCTAATCTTTCAATTGGATCATCAATGACATTAGGTATTACATATTCCATACCAAAATTATTTAGTAATTTTCCTTCTTGGCTCTTAACTGTGTTTGCATATTGAATGGCGTTAGGAATCGACATTTTTAAGGCTTTACGATTCGAATATAAAGAATCAAAAGCTCCAGCATCGACTAATTTTGATAATACGCTATCGGAAATTTTTTCTCTTGCGTAGGTCATTCTAATTACAAAATTGATGAACGAATCAAATTTTCCATGTGCTTCGCGCTCTTCAATGATAGCAAGAACAAACCTAGATTGAAGGCCACCTATTCCAAGTAGAGGCATAAGTAAACCATTATTCCACATTTCAAATCTTAAAGTTGATTCGTTAATGTTAGGGAGATAGATGTTGATTTTTCCTTTTCTAATTTCGGCAAGATAGCGAGAAAATTTTGTGTCGTTACTGCCGTATTGTTGATCTAAAATCGCACAATAAAATTCGATTGGATAATTCGCTTTTAAATAGGCTTCTTTACAGGCAATCATCGCGTAACACACGGCGTGCGATTTATTAAAACCATAATTAGCAAATTTTAAAATGTTTTCAAATAAGTTGCTTGCTTCAACACCACTATGTTTATTTGCGACACTACCTTTTATAAACTTTTGTTTCATTTCTAGAAGTTCTTGGCGGTCTTTTTTGCTGATCGCTTTTCTAAAAATATCGGCATCATTAAAAGAAAAAGAAGCATAGGCTTGTGCAATTTGCATAATTTGCTCTTGATAAACGATGATTCCATAGGTTTCCTTTAAAATCGGAATTAATTCCTTTGATAGATAAGTTATCTTTTCTTTTCCAAACTTACGCCTAGAAAAAGATGGTATAAATTGCATTGGACCAGGTCGATCTAAAGAGATTGTTGCAACAACATCTAAAAAGGAACTTGGATGAATGTTAGCGATTGCATTAAAAGCAGCACTAGTATCAAGTTGAAATATTCCCATTGTTCTATTGTCGGCAATAAGATCAAAAATTTCAGGTGTTTCATAAGGAATATCTTCCATTTTTATGTCGATATTGCGGGTTTTTTTAATTTTTTTAAGGCAATTATCGATAACGGTAAGGTTAGATAAACCTAAAATATCCATTTTTAAAAAGCCTTGTTGCTCTAGATAATCTTTTTCATATTGAACAACTAATTCGTTTTCATTTTCATAATCTACAGGAATCTTATCAAGTAAACTGTCGTTATTTAAAATAATTCCAGCTGCATGAAGTCCTCTTTGTCGAGGAAGCCCTTCAATATAATGAGCCTTTTCAAAAATGAATTTATAATCAACGTCATTATCGATAGCGTTTTTAAAAGCTGGAATATGCTCGTAAGCGTAATCTAAAGAAAAGTTTTTATTGTTTTCATCTTTAAAATTATTTGGAATCGTTTTAGATAATTCGCCAATAAAAGAAGCAGGGAAACCAAAAACTCGAGCAGTGTCACGAATTGCTTGTTTAGCTGCGATTGTTTGAAAAGCTGACACGCGAGCAATTTTTTCGCTTCCATATTTTTTAATTAAATAAGCGATAACTTCTTCGCGTCTGATGTCGGAAATATCAATATCAATATCTGGCAAAGAATTGCGTTTAGCATTTAAAAAACGCTCAAATAAAAGATTATATTTTATTGGATTAACATCAGTTATACCTAGGCAATAACTTATTAAGCTTCCGGCAGCTGAGCCTCTTCCTGGTCCGACAGGAATATTATTTTCTTTGGCATAATTTACATAATCTTGAACAACTAAAAAGTAGTTGATGTAACCTAAATTCTTAATCGTAAGATATTCATAATTGAGTCGATTTTTATAAACTTTGTCGTTTAAATCGAGATTTAATTTTTTGGCTCCTTCTTTGATTTTTTGAATAAAGAAGTCTTTTGTTTTTTCATCATCCTCATCAAGATAATGAATAAGCTCACCTCTTTTTTTCTTGAAATCAAAATCTATAAGGTCACGAATTTTTTCGCAATCTTTTAATTCTAAAGTAGTATAAAATTTAACAATTTCTTCTTTGGTTTTAAAAAAGTAGTGGGAGTCTATCGGATCGATATTTTGTTCAATCGTGGTATTTTGTCTAATTGCATCTAAAATATTTATGACTATGGCATCTTCCTTTTTTAAATAACGGATATAAGGGAAAGCGATTGTCTCATAAGAATATTTTGTAGCAAATTCTCTTATAAGATTGACGTGAGGAATTTGTTCTTTTTGATAGATTTCAATACCTATAAAAAGGTCTTTAAAAACTTTAGATAAAAAAAGCATTTCCTTTTTTAAATTGTCGTTTACTTCATTAAATATTTCATTATAACCAATCGGTAAAACACAAATTAAACCATCAAAATAAGAAGAAATCTCCGCAAAAGTTAACTCTTTTTCTAAAAGTTTGGATTTTGAGATTAAAGAAGTGATGCGACAAAGATTAGAATAACCAGTTTCATTTTTTACAAAAAGAGAGAAAAAATATTTCTCACATTTTATATCCATCCCAATTATAGGTTTGATGTTATATTTTTTAGCGTAACTAATAAACTCAGGTACGCCATACATTACATTTAAATCGGCTAGACCAAGCTCTTCATATCCGCATTCTTTCGCCATCTCAAAAAGATTTTTAAAAAGAATTCCGCTTTTTAAAAATGAATAGCCACTACGAATATGAAGAGGTATAAAGCCCATTATTTACCTGTTAAAATAAGCTCATCTAAGCGATTAATAAAAGTATCAAGTTCGCTTAAATCTTTAATTTGGCAGCCGCTTGCCTGGGCGTGTCCGCCACCTTTAAATTCACTAGCCACGCCATTAATAACATAGTCGCGACTTCTAAGTGAAATTCTATAACAAGGTTCAGTAACATCTTCAGTAATTGAACACCAAATTTTAATACCTTTAATGTTTGCGAAAAGATTAACATTTTCTTTTCCTCTTTCGCTTGTTAAACCAAGTTCTTCGAGGTCGGTTTGCTTCAATACGTAATAAGCGACGCCTTGAGGTGAAAGTTTATAGTTATTTAAAATGAATTTAGTTACATTTAAATCATCGACGCTTTTTTCATACATTAAAGCGTAGATTTTTGTGATATTAATGCCAGTTTTTAATAGCTCGGTTGCGATTGCAAAAGTGTGAGGAGAGGTCGACGAATATTGAAAGCGACCGCTATCTCCAACAAGAGCTATATATAGATAATTAGCAGCAAGTTCACTTAAAGAGTAGTCTTTAAAACCAATAAGCATGTTAGCAACTAATTCGCTAGCAGCAGCTTTTGAAGTATCGGTGATAGCAAGATTAAAAATCTTATCTGTTTCAGGATGATGATCGAGCTTAATTGTATATTTTGCTTTTTCAAATCGAGGATCAGCGATTCTTTTTTTATCGCCAACATCGACAATAATCGCTAAAAAGTTATCAAACCATGAATCAGATACTTTATCTGTTTCAGGAAAAAGACCGCGTGGAGTAAAAGTGACGTGATTATCGCCTAAAATTTTTACATCCTTTTCAGGGAAGTTTTCTTTGATCCAAGTTGCTAGACCAAATTGCGTTCCTAAAGCGTCAAAATCAGGCATTATGTGCCTAAAAATAGCGATTTTATCGTATTTTTTAATTTGCCTTAAGACGAGAGAAAATTCTTTTTTGTGTTTTAAATTTTCAATTTTTATATAGTCAATTTTTTGGGTCATGCCTTTTACCTTATTTTAAACAGATATTGAATGCATCGCGAGCAATCATAACTTCTTCATCGGTAGGAATTACTGCGACTTTAATTTTGCTATTTGGAGTAGAAATTAAACCTTCTTTTCCGCGTATTGTTTCTTGATTGGCTTTTTCATCGATTGTGACATTTAAAGCTTCGGAAATGTTGTCAATTACAGCTTTACGGTCGGAAGGTGAATTTTCTCCAATTCCTGCAGAGAATATGATTAAATCGCATCCGCCAAGTCTAACATAATATTGACCGATAAAATCAGCGATTCTTCTAGCCCATAATTTAACAGCTAATAAAGCGCGCTTATGGCCATGTTTACAAGCTTCTTCGATGTCTCTTGAATCGTTAGAGATGCCACTTACACCATATAATCCGCTTTTTTTATTCATTTCTTGGAACAAGGTTTCATAATCCTTTCCAGTTACTGCAAGAAGTTGATAGAAAACACTTGGATCCATATCGCCAGTTCTGGTGTTCATCATAATTCCACCAAGTGGAGTTAAGCCCATTGAAGTAGCAACGCATTTTCCGTTTCTTGTAGCAGTGATAGAAGCGCCACTTCCTAAGTGACAGATTATCATTCTTTTATCCTTGCTTTCAGGAATATATTTTTCACCAACTTCGCTTAAATATTTGTGTGAGGTGCCATGTGCCCCGTATCTTCTGATATGATATTTTTCGCTATATTCATAAGGAATTGGATATAAATAATCTTCAGCATCCATTGTTTGATGGAAAGCAGTATCAAAAACTGCGATTTGTGGAACCTTTGGTAAGGCTTTTTTGAAAGCTTCATAACCCGTTAAATGTGCTTTGTTATGAAGTGGAGCAAGTGGAATTAAACTTTCAACTTTTTTAACTGTATCTTCGTTCCATAAGACGCTATGAGAAAAGTAGCTACCACCTTGAACAACACGATGTCCGATTGCTTTAATTTCGTCTAAATGGTTGATGATTCCTTTTTCGATCATTCCTTGAGCGACGATGTCAACTGCGTAGCCATGATCTGGAACAGGTAAGGTCTTAGTATCTTTTTCTCGATTATATTTAATTGTAAAGATACCATCATCATGTCCGATTCTTTCAACGATTCCTGAGCATAAAACTTTCTCTTCAGGCATTTCGTATAATTTAAATTTAACACTGCTAGATCCGCAGTTAACAGCCATTACTTTTGCCATTTGTTATCTCCTTTAAACATTCTTTATTATTATACCGATTTTAGCGATTAAAAGATAATAAAGTTGCATCGAGTTTTTTGAAATAACAAACATTAGAAATGAAAATATTTTCGTAAATTTTCTGAAAATGAATGAAAGTTATTTTCAATTTTCAATTCTTCTTTAATTAATTAAAGAATAACTCTATAATTTTTATAGGTTTACGGAGGTACTCTATGGCTTATGGCTTATTATTTGACTATTTAAATGGTCAATGTATTGAAGCTTATAAATACTTTGGAGCTCATTTTGAATCCAGAGAAGTTAAAGAAATAATTACAATCCCTTTAAAAAAAGATCCAACAAGAACTAAACAAAGTTCGCGAAAAAAAATGGTCGAAGGTGTCGTTTTTAGACTCTATGCACCTTGTGCAAGCGATGTTAGTGTTATTGGAGATTGGAACAATTGGGACCCAACAGTTCATAAAATGAACAGAATTGATGAAGCAGGGGTCTTTGAAATATTTATCCCAGGCTTACACAATTATTCCTCATATAAATTTCATTTTAAAAATGCTAGAGGTGAATATGTCGATAAAGCCGATCCGTTCGCGTTTTTAAGTGAATATCGTCCAGGTTCATGTTCTCGTTTGTTTAATATCGAAGGATTTATTTGGCACGATGCACCTTATTTAAAGCAACGCTCAAGAAATTTTGATGCGCCAATGAGCATCTATGAAATGCATATTGGTAGCTGGAAAGGTAAGGTTGATGGTCGAAATCTATCTTATGAAGAAGTTGCTGACTATCTTATCCCTTATATCAAGGATTCAGGTTTCACGCATGTTGAAATCATGCCTATCACTCAATACCCATTTGATGGAAGCCGGGGTTATCAAGCGACAGGTTTTTATAGCGTTGATTCTAGATATGGCAACCCTATGCAACTTATGAGCTTTGTTGATAGACTTCACCAAGCTGGAATTGGGGTAATTTTAGATTTTGCTCCAGTTCACTTTGCAACAGATCCTTGGGCTTTAAAAGATTTTGATGGAACACCAATGTACGAATATGGTAACGAACATATGTATTCACCTTGGGGAAGCTGTCAATTTGACTTAGGAAAAGACCCAGTTAGAAGTTTCTTGATGAGTGCAATGCGCTATTTCTTAGACTATTTCCATTTTGATGGTATTAGAGTTGATGCGGTGAGCAATATCGTTTATTGGGATGGAAACAAAAATAATGGTGAAAATATAGGTGCCACTGAATTTATTAAAAGATTAAACGGCAAACTTCATTACGCCGATCAATCGATTATGATGATTGCTGAAGATTCAACCGATTTTCCTGGTGTTACTAAGCCGCTTGAATATGGTGGATTAGGATTTGATTACAAGTGGGACTTAGGATGGATGAACGATACTTTGAAGTATTATGCATTAGATCCAATTTATAAAAAATATGATCACAATAAGTTAACTTTCTCAATGGCTTATTTCTTTAGTGAAAACTTCTTACTTCCACTTTCTCACGATGAAGTTGTTCATGGAAAAGGAACAATCTTAAATAAGATGTGGGGCGATTACGATCAAAAATTCGCTCTTGTAAGGAATTTATACACCTATCAATTTGCTCATCCAGGCAAAAAGCTTAATTTCATGGGCAACGAACTTGCTAGTTGGGATGAATGGAACGAGACAAAATCGCTTCCATGGGAATTAAAACGCTTCCCTAAACATGACAGTGTTTCTCGCCTTGTTAGAGATTTGAATTTAATTTACCGTAAAGAAAGCGCCATGCATTATGAAGAATACAACCCTGTCCATTTTAATTGGTTAATGGTTGATAATTCTAACGATAGTGTGTTCGCTTTTGAAAGAAGAGTAGGCGATTCACACCTAGTGTTCGTCTTCAATATGACGCCAAATTATTACGAATATTACGATATTGGAATCACTAGAGAAGGTACATATCGAGAAATTTTCAATAGTGATAAGGATGTCTATGGTGGAAGTAACGCTTATAACGGCTTAGATGTTATGTCTTATTATTGGGGTCCAGAAAATAAACCACATAAAATCACTATTAAAATCGCTCCTTTTGCTGCAATGATATTTAAATACGTGCATAAGAACGGGGAAAACGAAGAAAACACTAAAGATTAATTAGAAAGGAAATTTTAAATGATTTTTTCAAATAAAAAAGAATTCGTACAAGAATTTAAATCTAGAATGTCTGCTAAATATGGTCGTTCACCATCCGAAGCGCACGTTTTAGAAAAATATGATATTTTAGGTGAAATGGTTAGAGATTACGCTGGTTATAACTGGCGTAAAACACATGAATATTTAAATGACAAGCACGCTAAACAACTCATTTATTTTTCAATGGAATTTTTAATCGGTCGATTGCTTACAAATAACATGATGAATCTTGGTATCTATGATATTTGTAAAGATGGATTAAGTGAACTTGGAATCGATATTGGCGAACTTGAAGATATGGAAGCCGATGCAGGACTTGGAAATGGTGGTCTTGGTCGACTTGCAGCTTGTTTTTTAGATTCAATTGCTTCTTTAGGATATCCAGGAAATGGAAACTGTATCCGCTACGAATATGGTTTCTTTAAGCAAAAAATCGTCGATGAAAATCAAATTGAACTACCAGATCAATGGCTTCAAAATGGCTATGTTTGGGAAGTTAGAAAACCAAAACACTCGGTAGAAGTAAGCTTTTATGGCAATGCCGAAACGTTCTTAAAGCCAAATGGCGATTATGGAATTAGAACCGTTAATTCAACAAAAATTACTGCTTGTCCATATGATGTTTCAGTTGTTGGCTATAGAAATGGTGTAGCAAACAATTTACGTTTATGGAAAGCTCAACCAAGTGAAGATAATTTCCCACACAACATTTCTTTTGATGAATATTTAAATCAAATCAATGAACTTTGCCATGGTTTATATCCAGATGATACTACAGAACACGGCAAAATTTTAAGATTGAGACAACAATATTTCTTTGTTAGCGCTGGTTTGCAAAGCGCAATAAGAGGATTTATTAGACTTGGTGGTGATTTACATAAATTCTATGAAAGTTATGTTTTCCAATTAAATGATACTCATCCAATTTTAGCAATTCCTGAACTTATGAGACTTTTAATGGATGAACATGGTTTTGGTTGGGATGAAGCTTGGGAACAAGTTACAAAATGTATCGCTTATACAAATCATACTGTAATGCCTGAAGCTTTAGAAAAATGGCCAATTCAATATATCCAAAATTTAATCCCAAGATGCTACATGATAATTGAAGAAATTAATCGTCGTACACTCATTTGGATGAATCAAAATAATGTTAGTGAAGCTGAAATGAGCAATATGCAAATCATTAAAGATGGTATGGTTAGAATGACAAATCTTGCTATTTTTACTTGCTTTAGTGTAAATGGTGTCGCTGCGCTTCATACTGAAATCTTAAAGAAAGAAACCTTTAAAGATTTTTATAAGTACTTCCCTGAAAAGTTTAATAACAAGACTAACGGAGTCACCCATCGTAGATGGCTTATGTATTCCAACATGGAACTTGCAAAATTAATTTCTAGTAAGATTGGTGATTCTTGGATTAAGAATCCTGATGATTTAGAGAAATTGTTAAAGTTTAGCGATGACCGTGAAACTTTAGAAGAACTCCGTAGAATTAAGCACGAAAACAAGCAAAAATTAGCTAACTATATCCTCAAAAATTATGGAATAAAAATAGATACACATTCTATTATTGATACTCAAATTAAGAGATTACACGCTTATAAAAGACAATTATTAAATGTTTTTAGAATCATGCATTACTATTTTGAAATCAAAACAAATCCTGATTTTAAGATGGTACCACATACATTTATCTTTGGCGCTAAAGCTGCTCCAAGCTATGTATTTGCAAAAGAAATTATTACTCTTATTAACGCAGTTGCGAAAGTAATTAATAACGATCCTGAAGTTAATAAGTACATGAAAGTAGTCTTCATGGTTAATTATGGCGTCTCTCTTGCTGAATTAATTATTCCTGCTACCGACATTTCTGAACAAATCTCAACAGCTGGTAAAGAAGCAAGTGGAACTAGCAACATGAAATTTATGATGAATGGTGCTTTAACACTAGGAACTTTAGATGGTGCTAATGTTGAGATTAACGAAAGAGTTGGCGATGATAATAGCTTCATCTTCGGCTTAAAGGTTAACGATATTGAACAGATTAAAAAGAGCGGAATCTACAATCCTTGGGATATCTATAACCGCGATCCTAATATAAGAAGAATATTAGATAGCTTGTTCAATGGTCCATGGTGCGAAGGCATGAATGATAGATTCAGAGGAATCTTTGATGAAATTATGAATCATAATGATGAATATTTCATTTTAATGGATTTTGCAGCTTATGTTGATGAATCTAAGAAGATTGCTGAATATTACAAAAATAGACAAGCTTGGACTAGAAGTTGCTTAATTAATATCGCTAAGAGTGGATATTTCTCAAGCGATAGAACTATCGAGCAATACAATAAAGATATCTGGCACCTTAAAAAGATTGATATAAAAGATTAATTAAATAAAAGGTTATTCACATTAAATACCGATTAATTTCGGTATTTTTTGTTTATGTGGAAATCTTTCAATTTTTGATTACTTTTCAACATGATTTTTATGTTTTTCCACATTTAATCCACAATAAAATGTGGATAAAGTGATCCATTCGCCTTTTAACTAGAAAATTGTTAATAATGTTTTCCACAAAGTTATCCACATTTTGTGTCAAAATTTTTGAATTTTAGTAATAAACTGGTACTTTTCTAGTAGTAAACTAGTAATAACG
>CALVMF010000017.1 GCA_944342125.1 uncultured Bacilli bacterium
TATTATATTTTTTACACTTTTTCTAGCGAGTTTAATATAACATTTCACATTTTTTCTAACGAGTTTAATGATATATTTAACATTTTTTGAGAGTCTATCAGTTAAATTAACAATTTTTAAACTGGTAACCTCAAAGAGGATACAGGAAACGATAAAAATAGCTGTGTAATTTACAAATATTCTAACTTATTTAATATTTAGAAGGCAGATTAAAATTCGTTTACTTCTTTATTTGTCTTCTCAATTTCCTTTCCTTGTAGAAAAAATGCAGGAAATATTAACAAAATTGTAAAAACTCATCAAAAACTTAGACTTTTTACGAAATTTTGTAAAAACTATATAAAAATTTAATCTTTTTACATAGAATCTAAGAAAAGGAAGCAAAATTATGGTCTATAGAGAAAGTTATATAAAAGAGCTTCAAGCTTTTAAAGACAAAAAGATTATCAAAGTAATAACTGGTTTACGCCGTTCAGGTAAATCCACTCTTTTAAAAATGTTTATTGATGAACTTTTAAAAGAAGGAATTAATCAAAGCCAAATCCAATATCTTAATTTTGAATTAATGAAGTATGACAGAATTCGTGACTACAAAACTCTTTATAATCTTTTGAAAGATTCGTTTATAGAAGGAAAGAAAAACTATCTCTTTTTAGATGAAATTCAACAAGTTAATGGATGGGAAAAAACAGTTAACTCTTTAATGCTTGAATATGATGTTGATATTTATATAGCTGGATCAAATGCTTATCTACTTTCTTCAGAACTAGCAACTTTAATTGCTGGTAGATACGTTGAAATTAAAATGCTTCCTCTTTCTTTTAAAGAATATTATTCTTATTTTCATTCCTTATCTTCTAAAGGCAAAGATGAACTTTTTAACGACTATTTAAAATATGGAGGATTGCCTCAACTTCTTGAATTAGCTCAAAATGAAGAAACCATAAATCTATATTTATCAAGCATCTACGATACGATAATTTTAAAAGATGTTCTTGAAAAAAATAAGCTAAAAGATGTCAATTTATTAAAAAGAATATTTTCTTTTCTTTGTGATAATGTTGGTAGCATCACTTCAGCTAACAATATCGCAAACTACATTTCGCATGAATCAAAATTAGATAAATCTATGCGTCCAGCAGATGTTTCAAACATCATTTCAATGCTAGAAAATGCTTTCATTATCGCTCGTTGTGGTCGCTACGATATAAAGGGGAAAGAAATCTTAAAATCACTAGAAAAATATTATATCGCTGATACTGGATTAAAAAATATCATGAGCAGATATACTCTTAAGAACTATGGTCATACGATAGAAAATATTTTATATCTTGAACTTATAAGACGCGGATACAAGGTTTATGTTGGTAAAAACCAAACTAAAGAAATTGATTTTGTAGCAATTAATAAATCAGAAACTCGTTATTTCCAAATATCTGAAACCATTTTAAATGAAGAAACTTTAAAAAGAGAAATCGCTCCATTAAAAAATACGAATGATTTTTATGAAAAAACTATCATAACAATGGATAAAACCTTTGCTACCAACATTAATGGAATAAAAATAGTTAACCTTATTGATTTTTTACTAAGTTAAAAAGTAGACATTTCAGCACTTTTAAAAAGAAAAATTAGCTCTTCATAAAAATTTTTTTAAAAACTTTTCAACTTTTTTTAAAATTTTTAAAAGTAACCACCTTCTATATTATGAGGAGGTAATTTTTCGACCAGTAATAACTTAAAAATTTTTGACATAGTGACTCAGTACCAGTCACGTTTATTAAATAGGATTAATCGATGCTTTCTTGTTCAAGCTTGATATTATTTAAAATCATGTAGTCTATTGTTTCTTTAATTTTAGGATCATTAACTTTTTTAGATAATAAGCTTAAATTTGTCTTATCATGATCAGTTAAAGGTTTAGTAAAAGCTAGATTTGCTTTAAGCGTATCAATATCCATTCTAAAAGGAATAAAATTGATGCCAGATTGTTTAACTAAAGTAAGATAAATACTAAATCCACCATAGTCGATATCACCATAATGAAAAAATTTTAAACCGCTATATTTTTTAAAGAGTTTAAGAAAGCCAATTAAACTTCTTTTTGGATAACCACCTGTATAAATTGAAAGATAATCATCGTTTGTAAAATAATTAAACGTGGTCAAATTTTCGATCGTTAATAGCTCAGCAACACCAATATTTAAAACGGTTGTATATTTAATCATATTGGTCGGTAAGGCAAATACAGAACCAAGATTTTTAACAACTACAATTTGGTCTTTTATCTTTAGAGTTATATCACCTTTTAAATATATAAAACCCAAATTTCGGCTGATATTAAAATAAGATAAAAGGTCATCGAAACTCTCAAATTTATTTTCTGCATATAAATTATAAATTTTGAGAATATCATCACTACCGCTTTCTAATTGCTTCGAATCGCCTAGCGCTTTAACAGATAGATTTCGAAGCAACACGTCTTCTTTATTAGACATGATGGCATCAATGCATCGAACGTGTTCTTGAACCTTTTTAAAAACTTCTAAAGACGATTTATGTACCTTATTGTTTTTTAATTTTCCTATGATATCACTTAAATAAGCTCGCAAAACTTCATTATTTTTGTATTTATTTAATAAATCTTCTAGCTTATTAATTTCTTTAAGATTAGTCTCTTTAATAGGTTCTCTTTTTAAAGTCTTATAAATATCATCAAGATTATTTAAAGATAAAATAATCTTTTTAGGAATATCACCATCGTATCTTATCTCGATATATTGTCTTTCTTTTAAATTAAGAAGAGCCTTATCGTAGTCATCTTTAACTTTATAACCGCTAGGAGAAAAATAAGCGTCAAATAGTTTATCTTTGCTTGTTAATATAAAGACAGATTTTTGATTAGAAGAACCGCTTAAATATAATTTACTTCTTTCGTATTTATCGATTAAGCGATTAAGAATTTTCTCTTCTAAGCTCATTTTTACTTACTTCCTGAATAATAGCTTGATTCTTTAACTTAATTAAAATAATGCCACTATCCATATAATGCATCATGATTGGTGCTCTTTGAGTAGGAACAACAATTAAGAATTGAACATCTAAGCTATTGAAGTAATCAATCATCGCTTCAATACGTTGCTCATCCATATTGTTAAATGCTTCATCAAGGATCACTAAAGAAGCTGCAGATTGTTTCTTGTTAAGCTTAGTTGAAGCGTAAGCAATTTGTTCAAAGCTAGCAGCAATTATGACATAGAATGGCGTTTGAGTTTCTCCACCACTCTTCTCATTATTTACTTTAGAGAAATAAGCAACTTCACCGTTTTTATACTTGATCTTAATGTCATAAGACATAAATGAACGATAATCGATATACTTTCTTAAAAGCTCTTCTTCTTTTGGCGTATTTTCCTCATTAGTAAGAGTTGCAAATAGTTCATTTAAAGCATCTCTTTCTTGAGTTTTTAAAGTATCAGAGAAAAGATCGGTATATGTGAAGTTACGATTTGAATCAAAAATATCATAGAACTTACCAAAATCTTCGTTCTTGTTTCTTGAAATGACGAACTCATAAACATCTTCATCGGTACCAAATGGTTTATCTTTAAGGATGCGGTTAAGTTTATCGATATGTTCTTTTTCGCTTAAGATATTATTTCTAATCTTAGAAATGTAATCTTCTTCAAAAGCTCTTCTTGCCTCTTGTTCAAGCTCTGTAAGTTTTGAAGTATAGCTATCTAGATTGTGCTTAATCTTAGTATTAAATAAATCAATATAAGAAGATAATGAATCAATTGAAGCAGTTAAATCATCACCATAAGTTTTGTTATAATCATTCATCGCTTTTTCAATTTCATTTTTCAAAATATTAGTCTTAACTTCGATAGCTCTACTCTTTTCATTTAACTTATCGATGCTTAAACCATCATAAGATTTTGAAAATTTATTAATTAGGTAATCAAAAGAAGAATTAGATTCATAAACACCCATTTCTTTAGCGATTGATTCGAGGTTACGAGTTAAAGTTCTAACATCAGCCTTTAAAGTACCTAGTTTAATGTTTAATTCACCTAAAGCGATATTAAGCTCTTCGATTTTAGTTTTAGCCCTATCGATATCTTGTTCAATCTTTTGAATCTTACTATCGAGTTCAACTAAATCTTTATTAGCGATTAAAAGGTATTCTTTTTCATCATAAGCGTTAGATAAACTTTCATTAATTCGATCTAACTTTTCATACTCGTCTTCAAATTTTAAAAGATATTTGATTTCTGATTTATTAAGAGTATCTCTTTTAAACTTGATTGAATCGAAGACTTCTTTGGCTTCGTTATAAGCATTTATTATATCAGCGTTTTTCTTCTCAATAATTTCAATTCGTTTTGAAAAACTCTTTCGACCAATAAATGGATTTTCGATCGCTTTTTTGGTGCGTTGAGTAACTCTTGATTTTTCATAGATAAAGCCATCCTTAATAACTTCATCTTGATTAAAAGTAAGATTATCAAAACTTTGAGCTTTTGTGACTTTAGCTAGTAAATGCTTTAAATAATTTGATGCTTCAGATGTTAAGCAATCAACTTCATTAAATAAAGAATTATCATCAATTTCGATATTTTCATCGCAAAAATCAGCTAAATTAACAATATTTATCGAATAAAGACCGTATTTATCTTTATTGTCGTTATATACTTTACTAGCAAACTTAAAGAGGTCTTTTCTAATTAAGATGTCGAATCTTCTATTGTTTAAATAATACTCTAGATAGTTTCTATCATCTTCAAATTCATCTTTAATCTCGATAAATTCACAAAGTGGTCCAACTTGAACATCCTTAATATTGTATTTTTTATAAACCTCATCTTTAATGAGACCACATAAAATATCAATGTTAGTTGTATAGTTATTTTCATATCTTCTAAGCTTTTCGATGAGTTTATCATTTTCGCTCTTATTTTCTTTTAATTTAGCGATACGAGTTTCATAAACTCCATAATTTTTATCGAGTTGAGGTTTTGTTACTTCGTTTAAATATTGTTCATAGTTTAATAAAGAGTTCATGAATTTATTGTAGTCATGATCTTTAATATAACTTTTGATATCAATATCAATTCCTAAAATATTGATGATTTTGGATTCATTTAAAATATAGGAAGTATCTTGCTTAATTTTCTCTTCAGTGTTTTTCTTTTCATTTTCATACTTTTGAATATCAAGTTCATTCTTCCAATAAAGTTGATTTTCAGAAGAATTCTTTAAAGCAAAAAGTTCATTAGTTAAACGGTCTTTTTCTTCATTAGCACTTGATAAAGAAGCTTGAATAGATTTAAGTTTAAGTTCAACTTCATTAAGCTTATTTTTACTAGTATTTAAATTTAATGTATTAGTATTTTTCTCGCTATTAAGCTTTACATACTCGACAGCAAATAATTCGCCCTTTGCATCAATGAAATCTTTTCCTAAATTAGAGATTTTTTCAAGGATATTTTTCTTGCCTGATTCATTTTCAACGAGTTGCTTAATTTCACGATATTGACGAATGTTGCTTTTTAAATTAGAAAGGTCAACATCTTTTTGAGGCATCAAATAGTCGTAAACAAATTTTTCAACATTATCGATTGGTCTAAATGCAATAGCTTTATTTAAAAGATCCGAATATGTATCGCCTTCACTTAAAATGCCTAAAGCGTGATGAATGTTTCTGCAAACTTCCTTATGAACATTTCCTAAATTGTTGAGTTTTGCTGAGTTTTTTGTCAAATAATCAGACATTTTCTTGTAATTGAATATTTGTTTCCCATCTTCTGAGAAGAACCAAGAATCATTAAATGAGGCATTTTCTACATGATAAAAAGTTTCATTAGGCTTACCATGAGTACCTTCAGCGATTTCAAAAACAACACCAATTACACTATGTTGTTTATTAAGTTCATCAAAAAATTCTAATGCGATATGAGAGATAACATTCCCATTACGAAGATAGCTTTTGCCTTCAGCACCAGTTTTTAATCTAATGTAACTTTCGACACTTCTTTTGCTTCCTTTATTTGATTGAATATTAACTGCGGTATTAAACTTAACATCTTTACCACCATCAATTACATAATGAATTGCATCTACAAGAGTTGATTTTCCGCTTCCGTTTTCACCAAAAATTAAGCAATTATCTTTAACATCAATAGTAGAGTTAACAAAAATGTGCCAATTTATGAGTTTAATCTTCACTAATTTCTTCATCGTTACTCTCCTCTTCTTGGATGTAGTTCTTAATTCGAGCATTTAATTCATCCATGTTATTGATATTTACAATAATTTGAATGGTTGGCAAAATCTCAATAAGAAGTTCGCCACTAACCTTATCATTAAAATTAATAATTTTATTTCTTCTTAAGGTTCTTAAAGCTTTATCAATTTCACTTGTTGTTTTTGGTGAAGAATAGATTTGAGTTTTATTCACTTCATCCATTACTTCATTAAGTTCAACATAAACATTGTTAGTTAAAGTGACTTCTTTCTTCTTTTGATAGTATTTAAGTCTAAAGATTAAAGATAAAATTGTTTCAAATTTATTAAGGTGGAAGCGGTTATGATCTTTAGTAGTTTTGATATAAATAATCTTATTTATTTCATCTTTAACTACTTCATAATCAATAAAAGAAAAATAAGTTTCTAGCATCTTAAAAAGCTCTAAACTTTTATAGTAATCTTCTTTATCATCTCTTAACTCAGCGACAATAAAGGTTTTCGCTAATAACTTATTTGAAACTCGAGAAAAATTCTCTTTATCACGATCACTTTGTTCTTCATAATCTTTAGCAAAATCTTCTAAATCTACTCTTGAAACAACCATATTCTCACTTCCTAACAATTCTTAAATCTTGCATCATAAATTCATTATAAGCAAAATAGCCATCTAACTTTACAATCTTGTAAGACATATCCTTAGCTTCACTATAAGCGAAAGCTAGACAATATTTCATAAACGTTTTGAAATCATCAATTTCTATTTCACTTAGTTTAAAGCTTGTTGATTTATCTTTTTCAAAAATATCTTCAAGTTTTGCGCAAATAAATTGATTTATATTACGTTTTGAATATTCGTCGCTTAATACGATTTTATTCTTGGCTTCTAATATTTCTTCTTCGCTAAGTGGCTCGACAAATAGTTCAACTTGGTTAGGTTTATTCTTGTTAAATCTTGGGGTGTAAAGCGACAAATCATCGATTGGAGAAATATTAACGATATTAGCGAATTCTACTAATAAGTCATTATCATTAATTGATTTGCATCTTTTAATTAACTTAAGTGTTTTATTAATTTCGCCTTCGACGTCTTTAGTATTTGACAAAATGAAGTTTAAAATATTCTTTGCGTTTACTAGATACTTAGCGTTATTAGAATCGATAAAATCGATAGTTTCATTAATAGTCTTATAAAAATTGATAGTTTTTATTATTCTATCTTCAAAAAAGTGTTCAACTTCCTTGCTAACTTCTTCGCTTGTTAATTCTATCTTTTTAGTAGCAACAAAGTTTATAACAAGTCGGTCGACACTTTCTTGTTCAAGCAGTTGTTCTAGACGCATAATAATCTCATTTGAATATTTATTTGGATTGTCTTTTGTTTTTAGATTATCAAAGACAGTTAAAGTAACTTGCTTACGATATTTTTCAGTTAACTCATGAAGGATTTCTTCAGGAGAAATATCGCTTTTTGCGACAAGCTTTTTAATATATCTTTTGATTTTATTGTTTAATCCAAGTAAAGAAGTCTGCAAAACTTCCCTATTTCTATCGATTTGTTCAATTAAGCTTGTTCCTTCGTCATAGTTAAAATCTCTTAAAATACGATAGATAACCGATGTATATCCACCATATTCTAGCTCGTTATTTTCTCTTTTAATAATGTTTCTTAAAGCATTTATTAACTCAATTGCACTATCTGTATAGGAAATATAAGTTATAAAATCATTGCCATAGTCTTCGCTTAGCCAACCATATTTAATAAATTGCTTAAGCTTATAATGAACGATTTCACTAGGATTTTTAATGCTAATTGGTTTATCATCGTCATCATCGATTTCGACATCAAGCTTAGTCTTTATATGATCGATTAAAAAATCAATTAAATCATCCTTATCGACTCGATTATTCTCATTATCTTTAATATAAGAATAGGTTAAATCAAGAAGTTCATAATTTAATCTTTTATCCTTCCTTGAAAGTAAGGTAAAAAGATTGTTATTAACATAATCAAATATATTTTCGCTAAAGTACTTCTCGCTCATTAATGCTATTTTATCAAAATTCGACAATACTTTCTTAAAAACATTATTTAGAGTTCGCTAAATCCATTAAAGATTTTCTTCATTACTTCCACTTTCTTTCTTTTGACTTATGATATGTTTAGCTAAAAATACTAGAAAAACAATGAGAGAAACGCCAAGTATAACATGTCCTATTCCAGCAAATCCTGAAATGATTGCATCAGTTGTTGAATCAACACTTATTCCTAAAGTTTGAACAATGCCTCTAGTTAAAAACATAATACCAGTTATATTTAGCCCAACTTGATAACAAATTAATGCGATGTTTGTCTTTTTATTAGAAAAAGCAAACGTTTTTTCTAACACTAAAAGCTATAAAAAGAACATCATGCCAAGAACAAAATAGTGAGTATGAATTACGCTTAAAGTTGTGGAACCTTCAAAGGCATTAAATTTTGTAAATTCTCGATAAAAAACGCCACCACATAAAGCAATAAGTGCATAGACAATGGATGTAATCATATACTTCTTCATAACTTCTTACCTCGTTTACCATTAAATAAGTTTTGTTGCGTTCTTATTCTACTAGATATTTCATCAATTTTTTAGAGTCGTTTTCTTTTCGAAACTATATTGACAATTGAACAATTGTTCAACTATAATAGTTTCAGAGGTAAGAAAAATGGCAACAGATACACCAATTATTAATGAAGAAATAGTTAATAAAACTAAAGAAAAGATGATAGATGATACTGAAGTTTATCAAATTAGTGATTTTTTTAAAATTTTTGGAGATTCAACTAGACTAAAAATCTTATGGGCATTAGACGATAACCCATTATGTGTTGGCGATTTATGTAATATTGTTGACATCACAAAAAGTGCAGCTAGTCATCAATTAAACATTTTAAAAGCTAACAAGTTAGTTAAATACAAAAAAGAAGGAAAAAACGTAATCTATAGTCTAGATGATGAACACGTTGCCTTTATTATAGAAACCGCAAGGAAACACTTAAGCGAGGTTAAATAGTATGAAGATGGTTTTTAAATTTGATGGAATTGATTGTGCAGTTTGTGCTCTTAAACTCGAAGAAAAAATTAAGAAAATTCCTAATGTAAATAGTTGTTCTATCAACTTTTTAGCTCAAAGAATTGAAATTGATGCTCTTGATAAATCAATAATAGATGAATTAACTGCCACTTGTTCTTCTTTTGAAGATGGGGTAAGCATCAAAAGGATCAAATAATTATGAAAAAGAAATTTGATTTTATTAGTCTAATTCTTGCTACCATCGTAACAATCGTTCTTTTAATAGTTCATATTATTTATGGAGATGTAAGCTTAGGAATAAATACAGTAAATAACCTAGTAATCTTACCAATATCCTTACTTTTTTATCTTCTTGTTTCTTACGATTTATTCATAGAATCTTTTAAAAAGATAAGACATAAACAGTTTTTTGATGAAGTTACTCTATCTTTAATCGCCACTATAGCTGCTTTTGCAATCGGCGAATATGTTGAAGCACTTGCCGTTGTTGTCTTTTTCCAAGTCGGGGAAAGATTTGAAAAATATGCTGTTGATAAAAGCCGTAACTCTATTAAATCAATACTTGATTTAAGACCAGATAAGGTTACTTTATATAACGATGAAATCGAAAAAGTTGTCGAGCCATTTGATGTAAATATTGGCGATCTTTTCATCGTTAAAAGTGGAGAAAGAGTACCAATTGATGGTGTTGTAATAGAAGGGAAATCATCTTTAGATACCTCTTCTATTACAGGTGAAAGCGTTCCTAGAAGCGTAAAAGAAAATGATGAAATTTTAAGCGGAACAATAAATATTGGTTCTCCACTAGTCATCAAAGCAACAAAAGAGTTTTATAACTCGACAGTATCAAAAATGCTAGATTTAGTTGAAAATGCATCATCTCAGAAAGCAAATTCTGAAAAGTTCATTACTAAATTTGCCAAAATTTATACTCCTATTGTAATATCTCTAGCTGTTTTAGTAGCAATCATTCCACCATTAATTATCAATTATTCAGATCCTAGTGTTTGGTCAAATTATATTAGAACCGCAGCAAGTTTCTTAGTTATAAGTTGCCCATGTGCACTTGTTTTAAGTGTTCCTATGAGCTACTTTGTTACTCTAGGCGAAGCAAGTAAGCAAAAAGTCTTAATTAAAGGATCTACCTTTATCGATAAATTCACAAAGTTAAAAAATATTGTCCTAGATAAAACAGGAACTATTACAAAAGGCAATTTTGTAGTAACTTCAATAAACCCAGTGGAAGGAACTAGTAAAGACGAATTATTAAAACTTGCTAAATATGGAGAATATTATTCTAATCACCCTATCGCACATGCAGTTTTAAATAACGACAAAGAAAGTCTAAATAAAGATCTTCTTAAAGATTATCAAGAAATTGATGGGCAAGGTGTTAAAGTAGAATACGAAAGTTCAACGCTTTTAATTGGTAATAGCAAATTACTCAGTTCAAACAACATCGAATTTAATAAGGTAGATTCTCCTTTTACAATTCTATATGTTGCTTACAAAGGTAAATATCTTGGTTATATTGAAATAAAAGACGAAATCAAAGAATCTTCGAAGCTTGCTATAGCCAATTATCATAAAAATGGTGTTAAAAAGGTAATTATGCTTACTGGCGATAATCAAAATATCGCTAAAGTTATTGCTCAAGATGCTGGTGTTGACGAATTCCACGCTAATTTATTACCACTCGATAAAACAAACAAATTAAAAGAGATTCAACAAAATGCAACTACTGCTTTTATTGGCGATGGAGTCAACGATGCACCTAGTTTAACAACAAGTGATATTGGAATATCTATGGGCGGAATAGGAAGCGACATAACTATCGATTCTAGCGATGTTGTTATCATGGATGATGACTTAAATAGAGTCAACGATGTCATTAAAATGTCAAAAAGAAATAAACTTGTCGTTTATGAAAATATTATCTTTGCTCTAGCAGTAAAAATAGGTGTAATGATTCTTTCACTCATTCCTAATCTACCAATTGCATCTTATATTATGTGGTTTGCAATTTTTGCAGATGTTGGTGTCACTGTTATTTGCGTTTTTAATTCGTTAAGACTTGCTCTTCATGTAAAAAAGCAAAACTAATCTTTTCACATAAAAATTCAAAAAAACAGCGCAAAAACCTGTTATTTTTTACGAATTATTTTTGCTAAACCTCCAATAGCGGTTTCCTTATAGTCTTTTGATAGACTTTCTCCAGTGATTTTCATCGCTTTGACGACTTCATCGAAAGATACTTTATTCTTTCTAAGTATCGAAATATCTTTTGCATAAATATAAGACATTAAACTTCTCAAAGCTCCAATGCCGTTTCTTTCAATACAAGGAATTTGGACATATCCATTTACTGGATCGCAAGTTAAACCTAAAAAATGCTCTAAGGCAAGTTCGGCTGCATATTCTATTTGATAGGTAGATAAACCATGAATATGTGCAAGTGCTGCGCCAGCTATACTTGCAGCGCTCCCAATTTCAGCTTGACATCCTAAAGCAGCTCCACTAATTGAAGCATTTTTGATGATTATGTTAGCTAATAAACCAGCAACTTTTAAAGCATTAATTATTTGAGTTCTATCAACTGCTCTAAATTCGTGTTCATAATAAAGCAAAGCAGGCAAAACACCACAACTACCACAAGTAGGAGCAGTTACAACTAAAGAACCTGCAGCATTTCCTTCACTAGCCGCATAAGCATAAGCTGTTATAAAAAGAATTCTTTTCTCAAATGGATCTTCAGTATTTAACGCCTTTGTATAAATATCTTTTGCAACTCGCTTAACACCTAAATTTCCTGGTAAATAGCCAGTTTGATCAAGATTTGATTCTATTTCATTAATCATGTAGTCAAAAACAGTGTTTAAATGTTCATCAATAATTTTTCCTTCAAAAGTATCAACGACTTGAGCTATATCGCTAATAGAATGCTTATTCATATAGTTTTTTAATCCATCAAAGGTATTAAAAGGGTAAATCTTTTTTCTTTCAGGTCTTTTTTCACCTTCTATTTCAATTTCTCCTCCACCTATCGAATAATATCTCTTTTTGCCGATGAGTTTCCCATTTTGATAGCCAAAGAAATCAAGAGTATTTGGATGTGGTAGATTTTCTAAATCATAATTGAATTCAATACTAGTTTTTCTACCACATAAAGTCTCTAAAAGAATTTTATCGGTTCCGTGTCCTTTTCCAGTCAACGCTAAAGATCCATAAAGAATTACTTTTACTTCATCAACATCTTTATATTTTTGCATGAAGTTCATCGCTGCATGATATGGTCCAATTGTATGAGAACTACTTGGACCTGGTCCAATTTTATAGACATATTTAATCGATGGCATCATATTCCTACACCTTTAAAGAGTTCACTTAATGTAACTCCAAGTCCTCCAGCAATCTTAGCTAATACTTTAATCGTTGGATTTCTACTTCCCCTTTCTACATCACTTAAGTAATTCTTATTTATTCCGCAATCAAGTGCTAAATCTTCTTGAGATTTATTTCTTTTAATTCTTAGATATTGGATTCTTTTGCCTAATTCATAGGTCGTGCCAAACTCAATCTTTTCTTTCATAGTCTTCTACCATTTTCCTAAGTCTAATAAAAAGATGATTAACGTTGCTTTTAGAAACCTTAGTTCCCATTTCAGATGAGATAATTTCGGCTAGCTCATTATAGTTTGCTTCAGGATTAGTTAAGCGAGCCTTACATAAAGATTTCAACTTTTCGTTTTGTAAATTATCTATACCAAGAATCTTATCGATAAATTCAATTTCTTCAATTTGCTTTTTAGAGTTTTCTAAAGTCTTTTTAAAATTATATGAATCACAATTCATCAATCTATTTGTTGTATTTGAAAAATCTCTATCCATTCGTATATCTTCAAATTTCATACACGAATTATCAGCATTTATAAAAGCTAAAAAATTAGCAATCTGATCGCTCTTTTTTAAATAGATGACATATTTGTTCCTTCTTTTAATTGATTTAAAATCAAATTTAGCTGATTTAATTTTGTTGCTCATTTTAATTATTGAGTTAGCATAATTTTCATCATTTACAACTATTTCAAGATGATAATTAGAAGAGACTGGGTCAGTACAACTTCCACTTGCTAAAAAGCTTCCAATAAAATAGCCACGGATTTTATCTTCCTTGTCTTGAAGATGGTAAGGAATCTTATCTTCAAGTAAATCAATTTTTAGATCATCAAATATTTGATTGGTTCCTTGATTAATATTGATTAAATATTCGATAGATTTATATAATTTCATACTTTTTAAGTATGAAAACGAAACTAAAATATCCTTGTAATAGATTTTTAATAATTTATAAAGGTATTTTGCTGTTGAAGATGTTTCTGTTCTCAAAACAAGCCTTGTATTATTTTTAGATAAAATTATATTTCCATTTAGCTTAATAAATGACGCAATGATAGATTTAGCACAAGAGACACTTACTTCTTTTTGACTAAGTTCATCTTTAATCGTGTGAGTAAAAGTTAATCGTTCGTTCATACGAAAATAATACACTTTTAAGTGTATTTTATGAACATTTATTTGAACATTGTCATTACTTTTATCTTTATTTTCGATAAAATATTAATCACTATGAAGCAACTTAAAACTAGGAAAGATTTTTTACTTTTTCTCTTCTATTTAGTGATCATTGTTTTACTTATTTTGTCTTCCTTTTTACCTTTTGTTCAAATAGATTACAAAAGCGTTTATCTAGCGCATTTCTTTAATCCAACAGCTCATGAATTTAGTGGAAAATTTGAAAGCGCCTATGGATTTATTCTCCCAATCATCGCTTTTTTAAGTTTAATAGTTGACTGGATTGATTTAAAAGAGAACGAATACAAGAAAACTCTTTTTAATACGGTTTTAAAAGCTTCTTTACTATGTTCTTTTGTTTTTACTGTTATGAACTATTTTAGAGTAATTTATCCTAATGGATTTTTAGTAAGTGGCGATGTTTCCTTCTTATATTCTGGATTTTACTTTTTTGTTCTCTTTTTAATAGGCCTCTTCATTCTTGTAATAATGAATTGCTCCTATCTATATCAAGAAAGAAAACTTCGTGTTGAAACTTCTGTTTCAACTTACGATTCAAAGCGTAAAAGATATTATATTGTTATCTCGACTTTTTTATTAATTTCCCTATTTTGCTTTGTTTCTTTACTATTTGTTCCATTTGTTAGAAACTATCAAAATTATATGATTGAGCCAGGTTTTGCGGAGATTTTAGATAAAAGAACAAGTATTGATTACTATATTTTCTCAATGTTTGATAGAGATTTTAATCTCAACATTATGACTTTAACACTCATTTATATTTCAATACTAACTCCAGCAGCAATTTTTTTATCGCCTAAAAAGACAACCTATATTCTGATTTCTATTTCAGCAATTTTTAATATCATTTTTTATTCAATCGCCCTTATTGTTGCTTCCCAAACCTATCAACAAATTAAGCCACTTTTATATCTTACTTATGACACAACTGCGATAGTATTTTTAGCGATTAATTTATTCTCACAACTAATGTTAATTATATTTAGCTCAATGCAATTAAATTATCGAAGAAAGGATATGAAAAATGTTGCACGAAATGTTGATCAAATATAATCCTTTCCCTTTTCCTGTTTTTGAGCAGCTTGAACCATGGTGCTGGCAAATAACTTTAATTTTTTTGCTCTTTCTCTTCTTAGTTTTTCCACTTTGCTTTTATCTTGGAAGAAAAGCAAGAAGCAATAAACGATTAGAAAAAATCACGATCTTTACGATTGGAATCCTACTTATATCAACTGAAATTTATAAACAACTTCTATTTGCTTATCATTATAACTTCGACTCATATCATTGGGATTTATTTCCTTTTCAACTTTGTTCAATTCCGATGTATACAGCCGTCATCGTCCTATTTATAAAAGATAGTAAGTTTAAAATGGGTCTCTATTCTTTTATGGCTCTTTTTGGAATGCTTGGAGGACTAGCTGTCACTTTCTATCAAAATAGCGTATTAACTTGGGAAGATTATTCATTAGACTATCAATCTATAATTTGGCATTTTGCTCTTGTTGGACTAGGAATATATTCTGCTACTTACTTAAATATTGGCTCTGTATCATTTAAAAAAGATATTAAAACATATGAATATGGGGCTTTTGTCTTTTTAGCTTGCTTAATTATGGCTGAAATTATCAATCTTTTAATAGTTTTAAACCATGGATATAACGAATACACACAAGGCGGAAATATGTTCTATATTTCGATGTTTATGTTTAATTTAGACATACCAATTTTAAGCACAGTAACCTCTACTTGTGGATGGTATATCGGTTTTATTGGCTATACATTTGTTTTATTGCTTGGCGGATTCGTTATTTTAAATTTTTATCGCCTCATCAATTTCTTAAGCAAAAAGCACTTCTATAAAGAAAAAATATGGTCAGCATTAGATAAAGCCGCCCATATCACTGAAAAAGAAGAAGATAAAGAAAACTAAAGATAATTTAAATAATTTGCTACATCTTGAGTCCCAATCTCAAGATTAATCAATGCACCTTCATTTATATGATATAAACTTGGAGCACCAATAAAATAAGTATCGCTTAACCTAGTTGGTTTAGTTCTAATCATCTCATTTTTAAGCACTTCACTATCGTAGTTATTTGGTTTTTGTTTAAATAGTTTGCGATTTTCTTCGCCCTTAGGATTTGTTCCGTTTTCGATATTAAAAAGATAGAGTTTTATCTCTTTTGTTCCGTTTTTATACTTATCTAAATAATCAAAAATTGCAGTTCTTGTTTCATAGCAATGTGGGCATTCACTAAAATATACTTCAATTAAATATTCTTGTTTATTTTGATCATAGAAATTATCAAGGCTATCTAAGTAAAATTCTTGATAATCTGAATAATCTCTTGTTTCGTTATCATCAGCTTCATAATGATAAGAATTACAAGAAGTAACTAAAGGAAATGTAAGCAAACTTAATAAAATTAATCTTTTCATTATTTAATAGGTTTACGGTAAAATCTTCCGTAAATTTGTTCCATTGGTATAACGTTAATAAATACTTTAGGATCAACTTTTCTACAAACTTTAACGACTTTTTTAGCTTCTTTTTTTCTAACTGACATATAGATTACATACATTGGCTTGCCAGTGTATCCACCTTTTGCATCTAAAATAGTACATCCGTGTGGAATATTTGAAAGCACCACATTAGAAAGATTGTAGTCATGAGTCATAATTTGTAGTTCTACTTTTTTGTTTTGAATGTTAATAGTGTCAACAACCAAAGTAACAAGCACCATGTAAAATAAAGTGAATAAGAAAACGACTAAGGCTGAAGATGTAGCAACTTCTCCCATTTCAGCACTTGCAAACGCTGGGTTTAATTTAATTGTTGAAAGAATTGAATACATTGAAACGATAATTATATTAAAAAATGCCGACCATTTTCCAATTTGAACGCTCTTTTTTTCGCTAATGTAGTAAGCAATAATATCAGTTCCTCCAGCTGTTGATTCAATTGAATAAGCTAGAGCACTTGCTATACCAGTACAAAGCCCTCCAAAAAGAACACGGCTAACAATATCAGTTCCAAGAGCATATGTCACTTGATTAATAAAATCAGTAGGTAAGTTATTTGGCAAAATAATACCGAAAATAGAAGCAAAAGCGACATTAACTAAAGAATAAATCGCAAATCTTTTACCAACTTTAAAGAAGGCAAGCAAGAATAATGGAACATTTAT
>CALVMF010000018.1 GCA_944342125.1 uncultured Bacilli bacterium
GTTTATAAGTACTGATTTTTAAAAATAGTGGACTTTTGCGGGGAAAATTTAAATTTTCTTCGTAAAACTTAAGGATTTTTCTTAAAGATAAAGACGATTTTTGGCTTAGTTCTTCAAGCGAAAGATTTAACTTTAACCTTATTTCTTTTATTGCTTTATTAAATTCCGCAAGCAAATTATAAAAGAAAAGGCTTAATTTGTCAGTCTAATTATAAAATTTTAAAAACAATATTTAAGCAAACAAAATACATAGTATTTTAGTATCAAAAAGAATTTAGAAATAAAGAAAAATATTGATGTTTTTAGAAAAAAACTTTGTAAAAAGCCACTTAAATGTGTAAAGTATTGTTAGGTGAAAGAGCTTTAAACAAGTTGAGTTTAAGATTGATGCACAAGTAATATCAATTAAATGGACGCGATTAATAAAACCAAATAGAAGTGCTATAAAAGAATGAAAACGCTATAAAAGATAGCGGTGAATACTAAATTGAAGGCTTAATAAATGAAGCTATGTGAAATAAAGCGCACTTAAGGAAACTGGTTTTTAAGGAAATCTTGCTATAGTAATTTATTGAAAATTAGGCGTTAGGAATTAGAGAAGAGGAAGGTACTTGCATCAATCAAGAAATTCAAATACAAAAAAGAAATAATAGGCTAAGAATCACCGACTTTTTGAAAAGGAAGTTTTTATAAGAAATAGGCTTATAGAACGTTAATAAGAAATTTATTATTTACTTATTTTGACGTTAACAAGTTTTAAAAATTTCAATTTTTTAAGCTAGTATTTCTTCGCATACTTCAAACTTAATTAAAAAGCTTTCCAATAAAGAAAAGTGCTCGCTTTCGCTTAAAAAGGAAAGCTAAAAATCTCATTTTTAAAGTAGGAAAAAGAGCGATTTTTAAGGCAAAATCGCCCATTAATCTGTTTACAATGCTAGTAGATTTACCTATAATTTTTTATATGAGAACCAACGGAATATTAATGGCAATAAGCTCTTTACCTGGAGATTTTGGGATTGGAGATTTCGGTGAGAGCGCCTATAAATTTGCGGATTATCTTAAAAAAGCAAATATCAAAATTTGGCAAATCCTCCCTTTAAATCCTACTGGTTATGGAAATAGTCCATATCAATCAAGTTGTGGTCATGCAATTGACTCAATTTATATCGATTTATATGAATTAGCAAAAGAAGGATTAATCGAAACACCAAAACCTTTTAACAAAACAAAAAAATTAGTTGATTATCCTGCAGTTAGAGAGCATAAGGAAAAATATTTAAGAGAGGCTTTTAAAAATAGTAAAAGTTTTTTAGAAAAACAAACATTTAAGAAATGGATTAAGGATAATCCTTGGGTTGTTGATTATGCTCAATTTACTGTTATCAGCTTAAAGAACAACTATTTAGATTGGTGGTTCTGGGACAAAAAAGAACGTTATGCTCACTATAAGCATGAATTCGATTTTACACCATTTAATGAAGAGATTTTATATATTGAGTGGTGCCAATATGTTGCTTTTAAACAATTTAGGAAGTTAAAAGAATATATTAATAAATGTGGAATTGAACTTATGGGCGATATTCCATTTTATGTTGGCGGAAATAGTAGCGATTGTTGGTCAAATCAAGATGAGTTTAAGCTCGATGAAAACGACGTGCCAGAACTTGTAGCTGGTGTACCACCAGATTATTTTTCAGCAACTGGTCAAAGATGGGGTAATCCAATCTATGATTGGGAATATATGAAAGAAGATGGCTTTACTTTCTGGATGGAACGCATTGAATTTGCTGCAACTTTATTTGATATAATCCGTATTGATCATTTTAGAGCCTTTGATACATATTGGGCTGTTGATGCCGAATGCGATACGGCAATTGTTGGTGAATGGAAACACGCTTATGGGGATGAATTATTTGCTAAATTATTTGAAAAACATCCTGATATAAAAATTATTGCCGAAGATTTAGGCGATTTATTCCCAAGTGTTCTTGAATTAAGAGATAAGTATCATCTTAAAGGTATGAATGTCTTAGAATTTACAATTTTCAATCCTGAATTCGAAGTCAAAGAAAATCAAATCATCTATTCTGGAACACATGATAACGACACTTTACGCGGATGGTACAAAAATCTTAAAGAAAATGAACTTGAACTTTTAAAAATAATCTTAAGAAGAGATAAAGTTAAGGGAAGAAGTATCAAAGATAAACTTTTCAATTTAATTTTTGGTTCAATTTGTGATACAGCTATCATTCCAATTCAAGATTATCTATGGAAAGACAACGATACTAGAATGAATGTACCAGGAATTTTAGGTGGTACTAACTGGGCTTATAAATTGGCTGATTTTACTGAATTTATCGAAGTTATTCCTTACATTAAAGAGTTAAATAAGAAATACAATAGATGAAAAAAATTGCATTAATATCACTAGGATGCGCAAAGAATCAAGTTGATAGTGAAGCGATTCTAGGGCTTTTTAAGAAACCTTCTTTTGAGATTACAAATGATTTAAATGAAGCAGACGCAATAATTATTAATACTTGCGGGTTTATTTTAAGCGCCAAAATTGAAAATATTAATACTATTTTGGACGCTTTAAAGTACTATAAAAAGACTATTGTCGTTGGCTGTTTAGTTGAAAGATATTTAGATGAATTAAAAAAAGAAATACCAGAAGTAGATTTATGGATTCCTTTTAAAGATGAGTATCAAAAATTACCTGGGTTAATCTCTAATTTATTTAAAGACGAAGAAAGATTGCCTATTTTTGATTTAAATGAAAGAATCAACAACGATAAAGCTATTACCTACTTAAAAATTGCTGAAGGATGCGATAAATTTTGTGCATATTGTGCAATACCTTATATTAGAGGTCGTTTTTATTCTTATCCTTTATCAGAACTTGTAAATTATGCTAAAAAAGTTGCCTTAAAAGGTATTAAAGAACTTGTTTTAATTGCTCAAGATCCAACAAGTTATGGAAAAGATTTTAAAGATAATAAAGTCAATTTAGTTTCTTTATTAAAAGAACTTGCAAGGATTGAAGGGATAGAGTCGATTAAAACCTTATATATGTACCCTGAAGGAATTAGCGATGAATTAATTAACTTTATAAAAACAAACGAAAAATGTTCGCATTATTTTGATATTCCTTTGCAACATATAAATAACAAAATCTTAAAATCGATGAATAGAAGAGATGACAAAAAGACGATTCTATCTTTAATTGATAAAATTAGAAAAGAAATTCCTGATGCAATTTTAAGAACTACATTAATTGTCGGTTATCCCGGTGAAACAAAAAGAGAATTTGAAGAACTTAAAAAATTCGTTCAAGAAATTAAGTTCAATCATTTAGGCGTATTTACATATTCTCCTGAAGAAGGAACTAGGGCGTATAAATTACCTCATCAAGTTAGAGAATCCACTAAAAATAAAAGAAAAAAAGAAATAATGGAGATTCAATCACGAATTTCTTATGAGTTAAATAAAGAAATTATTGGAAGAATCTTTAAAGGAATTATCATCGACAAAAAGGAAAATGAATATTTAATAAGCTGCGATTATAATGCACCAGATGATGTAGATGGAAAAGTTATTCTTTTAAAAAATAAAGAACACAATATCGGCGATATAGTTAAAGTTAAAGTATCAAAAGCCTTTGTTTACGACTTATTGGTCGAAGAAATATAAAAAAATAGACATAAATGAAAATATTTTTCAAATTTTTTAAAAAAATCAAAAGTAATCACCTTCTAGTATAGTGAAAGGAGGTAATTTGCTATTGAGTGTTTAAAAACACTTAAATTTGAACAATAAAATTAAAAGGTAAGTAATATTAAATGAATATATTTTCGTGCGATTGGCGCGCAATGGTTGAATAAACTAAGTTGAGAAATCAACACAAGATTGCCCTCCTTTTAATTTTAGAAATGAATATAGTTGATTTTTATTTATGTCTGGATTAACAAAAATGTATTTAAAGGTCGACCAATATCGACTATATCCCAATAACGAAGAGAAGAAAAAGATAGATAGGGAGCTAAATTTTTTCAAACGTTTATATGCGCATTTAGAAAAAGCGGTAGTCAAAAGATTTAATATTGGCATTAATGAAAGAAATAAGATTGAACCGAGTTTGATTAGACCATTAATTTTAGGAATAATTAAAAGGTTTAAAAACGACGCAAGATATGATTTTTCATCATACTGGGCAGATGATCATTTTAAATATGCTGCAGATAAAATTTTTCTAAAGTATGAAAGGAAAAAGTTTAATATCGATAAAAGCAAGGATAAAAATAATATTACAATAACATATTATGATAAAGTTACAGTGAAATTATCTGCTCTTACATTAACAATGAATAAGTCTAAAGTATCTTTTATTAACGGATTTGAAGCTAAAATTAGACCAAAAAACATTTATTTAAGAAATTATAAAACTATATTTTTATCAAGGATTTGCGGGAAATATTATTTAAATTGCTTAAATTATGGCTATAGAGAGAAATTAAAAGCTGAAGCAAAAGTATGCGGAATAGATATCGGGCTTAGAACTAACTTCACGGTTGTTGATAGCAATGGCAATTGTACAACTTATAATTTAGATAGAACTAAAATAGATCGATATTATAATAAAATTTTATGTTATCGAAAGTTCATTCAAAATGCTTTAGCTAAAAATGGAAATAACGAGAAAACAAAAAATGTTATTAAGTTAAATACAAAAATAACTAGTCTTTATCTGAAAATCGACCATTATCGAACTTATATTTATAATCGAATTGCAGAAGATATTTGTAGAAAATATGAATATATTTGCATTGAAAACTTTGACTTTAGTCATATTTACACGAATTATGAAAATTTTCGAAGCATTTATAATAAATATGCGTTTGCATCTTTTTATAGATATTTGTACATGAAAGCTGAGAAGTACAATAGGATAATTTGCAAAGCTGATCGCTTCTTCCCATCCAGTAGAATTTGCTCTGGATGTGGGTTGGTTCACGAAGAAATGAATGATATGAGCAATTTTAAGGATAAACTTGAATGTGAATGTGGTTTAGTAATTGATAGAGATATAAATGCAGCTAAAAATTTATGTGAATATTGCATTAGAAAGTACAATATAAAACTCTATGAAAAATCAAAAACAGAGCATGGCTTTGAGCAACTTTCTTTATTTGATTTTATTCCTGAAGAAAACGCTTAAGTTTTATTGATTTTAATTTCTCTAGTAGCAATTGAAAATAGTTTTTGTTCTATTATATTGTTCATATGAAAAAAATTAAGGCAATATTTTTAGATTTTGACTGGACACTTTTTGATCACAAAACACGTAGTTTTAATGAAAAAGGAGTTGAAGCTCTAAATAAAGTACATGAAAAAGGCGTTAAATTAATTATTAATTCAGCAAGAACATATTATGCATTAGAAGGTTTAAATACATTTAAATTAATACCATTTGATGGCTATGTTGTTTCTAATGGCGGTGCTTGTATTTTAAATGGTAAGACAATTTATGCCGATTTTATTAAAACTGATATTAAAAATGACTTATTATCTTTATTAGATAGAAATAAATTTGGGTTCAACGTTATTACGGAATTTAAAACCTATATTAAGGTGTTTGATAAAAAGAGAGTTGATGATTTTTATAGTGTTTATTACGAACCTTATCCTTTAGATTTTTCAAGTTATCAAAGCGAAGAGGTTTTGGCTATTCAAGTTTTTTGTTATGAAAACGAGGAAGAAGAAATTAAAGCGTTTTGTAAAACTAATAATTTACGATTTAATAGATTTGCAGAAAACAATGTAGAGATTACTTCATGCGAATTTTTAAAGAGCAAGGGCATAAATGCAATATATGATGCTCTTGAATTAAATAAAAATGAAGCTATGGCTTTTGGCGATGATATCAATGACATACCAATGTTTGAAAAAGTTAGGTACGGCATATGTATGGGAAACGGAAAAGAAGAAGCCAAAAAAGAAGCTTTTTTCGTCACTGATAACATTGAAAATGATGGGTTATATAAAGCCTTGAAGCATTTCGAAGTTATATAGTTATAAAAGTTGTGGGGCACCACATGAAAAAAGAGGATTGCATGCAATCCTCTTATCTTTCATAGTGGTGCCTTATCGCAGAATCGGACTACGGTCTCATCCTTACCATGGATGCGTTCTACCATTGAACTAATAAGGCGGGCTAATAAATATTACAACAGGAACCATTTAAAAAACAAGACTTTTTTGTTCAATGGTAGAGCATCCAACAGTTCCTGTCATAACTTTATTGTTCACTTCGTTCACAAGAAAGTTATGTGGTAAGACCGTATTCCTATTCTGCGATGTGGACACCACTATTATTTTATTTTGCTATTAAATCAAGGACGATAGTTTTTGTTTTTTCTATATCAAGATTTGGCTCTTTAAGGATTTGCCTAATTAAACCAACGATTGCTCCAGAATAATAGGCAGCAAAATAGTCTTTTGTAATATACTTTCTATCTTCGGATATTAGCGAATCATAATCTTCATATAATTCTTTATATATGAACTTTGTGAGGGCTTCAAAAATTGGAAGTGCATTTGTTTCTGAGAATATAAGAGAAAGTAGTTTTTTATTATCAATGACCTTATTATATACGGTCTGCACTAATAAAAAGACATAATCTTTACTATTTTGTATCTCTTCCCTTTTTGCTTTAATTTCATTCTCAACTTCATTTTCAACATTTGAAAATAAATACAACAATAAGTCATCCTTGCTTTTAAAGTAATTATAAAAAGTAACTTTAGAAATATATGCGTTTTTACATATATCGATAACTTTTATTTCTTTATAGCTTTTTTCGGTTAGCAAATCAAAGAAACTATTTACTAAATCTCTTTTTGTTCTGATAACTCTATAATCTTCTTTTCTTGTTTTTTTCATACTTAACTTGTGTAAAATAATTAACTAGTGTAAATTAATTATATGGTTTATGAAAAAGAAATCAATACTATTGAGGTGAAAAATTTAACAAAAGACTATGGCGAAGGTCGTGGAATTTTTGGTGTATCTTTTAAAATTTTACCAGGTGAATGTTTTGGTTTTTTAGGACCTAATGGAGCGGGCAAAAGCACAACGATAAGACACTTAATGGGTTTTTCTAAACCTGGCTCAGGAGAATGTTTGATAAATAATCTTAATCCAATTAAAAATCATGAAGAAATTTTTACTGAAGTTGGATATTTACCTGGAGAAATAGCTTTACCAAACAATTTTAAAGGTGAAGAATTTTTTAATTATCAAGCTAAACTAAAAAAAGTTAAAGATCTATCTTATGCCAAGAAAATAATCGAACGTTTTAAAATTAATTTAGATTTAAACTGTAAAGATATGTCACTTGGTATGAAAAGAAGGCTGGCTATTTTAACTTGTTTTATAAATAATCCAAAAATACTAATTCTTGATGAACCAACAAGTGGCTTAGATTTAGAAATGCAACAAGAGTTTCTCAAGTTAATTGGAGAAAAAAAGAAAGAAAATGCCACGATATTATTTTCATCTCATCTTTTTAATGAAGTTCGAGATTCTTGTAATCGAGTGGCTATTATTAAAGAAGGAAAAATAGTAAGTACATTTACGGGCGAAGAATATGCTTTGCCTACTTCCAGAAAGTTCAATATAAAATTAAAAAATTATAAGGATTTTTTAACATTCTCTCGCTTATCTAATAAAATTGGGACAATACTATTTAAAGATAGCGAAGAGTTAAACTTAACTATCAAAGTTGAGCTAGAAAACGAACCTAAATTTATTAATTTATTAGCAAAATACGACCTTGCTGATTTTAATGAAATCAAGGAAACACTAGAAGAAAAATTCTTAAGCTATTATGATAAAAACTAGGTTATTTAAAAGTGAAAGAAGCTATTGAAATTAAAAATATAACTAAAGATTATAAAAATGAAAGAGGAGTGTTTGATATAAACATTTCTTTTAAAATAGGTGATTTTTGCGGGATAATTGGTGAAAATGGTGCAGGGAAAACTACGCTTCTTCGTTTAATAATGGGCTATATAAAGGCGACCTCTGGTAACATTTTAGTAAATGGATTAGATGTAAAAAAAGAACAAGAACGAATTCACGAGATTGTTGGTTATGTGCCAGGAGAAATTGGTTTTCCAGATTTAAAAAATGGCACGGAGTTTTTGAATCTTCAAGCTGAAATGGATGATACTTTTAATAAAGAATTAGCTAAAAAGTATATTGAAAAATTAAATCTTGATATGAGAGTCAATCCTAGAAGAATGTCAAAGGGCATGAAACAAAAATTAGCTCTAATTAATGTATTTTCACGAGACAAAATGATTTATATTCTTGATGAACCATCTACTGGATTAGATCCTTTGATGAGAAATCATTATTTAGACATCTTAAAAGAAAAGAAAAGTGAAGGGAAAACTATAATTTTAACTTCCAATAACTTTGAAGAAATAGAAAATGTATGCGATAGAGTTGTATATCTTAATAAAGGAAGAATTATCGCTGATTTTTATAAGAGCGAAGTGTTAGATAGTAACTTAGAAGTTATAAGCGTTTTCTTTAAAGAACTGCCTGAAATTTCTATTTTTAAAGATAATTTTGAAGTTTTGAAAGTAAAAAAAGAAAAAAACGAGATTGTATTTTTAATAAGTAAAAATAATCTTAAAAAATTCTTTTTGCTAATTTCAAAACTTAATGCTTTTGATATAAAAGAACATATATTTTCGATGGAAGAGTATGTAAAATTTAAGGTGCAGAAAAGATATGAAAGAAAAGATATCTAAATGGTTTTCATTTCCAATTTTTAAAGAGAGTTTTAAAAGTAACTTTCTCTCTTTTATTTGCGTTGGTATTGGCAACGCATTAATCGCTTTTGTTGTTATTTTAATTTTGTCCACATTATCATTAAATGCCACAAAACAATCGATGCAAAATATGTTTAATACTGCCAAAATGGAGCACACCTTGAAACAAGGTAGCGTTGGAGCTTATATTGCTTTTAAAGAAGGTATTAATGCTTATGAAAATGTAATTCCAGAGGCGGAAAATTATCTTTTAACCGCTTATGATGGATTAAATATTTCGGTTGATTTATTAAATGGGGACTATAATTTAGCTCTTATTGGTGTTCAATTGACGTTTACCATTAATTATGCAACGGCAAGTGGGGAAACGGGTGAAGAAAAATACCAAAATGCTAAAGATTCAACTCTAGAAGAGGTAAAGAATATAACCGAATTTGCTCAACTTGGGTATTCAGACTTAGTCCAAGAATTTTGTTCAAATTTCATCGATATTTACTTTCAAAACGATAAGGAAGATTTATCGACAAGAGTAGAAGAAAGTCTTTATTTTACAGTAGAAAATTACGCAAAAAGCCAATTAAATTTAAATGATTTAGAGGTCGCTTATATAAAAAGTTTGATTTCTTCGACGGCTGAAGAAGTAAGTAAAGATGAAAATAATAAAAATGAAATTATTAGGGATAATATTATCGATGCAGTGAATTTAATAATTCCAAGCGAATATTCTCCTTTGCTTAATGAATGTTTACCTCAAGTTTTAGACGCTTATATTGAAAATGGGGATGACTTTAAAAATAATGTAGTAAACGAAGGCGAAACACTTGGTCAAAAAGACAAGCTTTACCTTTCTTTAATTAATGAATTTGCTAAAAATCTCTTAGAAGAAAACTTATACTACGATTATCTTCCAGATTTTGAAGTTGAGTATTTAACAAACGAACTAGGCGAACCATATTATTATAAGGAAGTAAATGTTGATGGGAATGTCAAAAAAATTGAAGAAGTTATTGATTCTTTAGAAGAAAGGCAATATTTAATTCCTGTTAAAGAAAACATGGGCTTATATTCTAATATGCTTGAAAAAATGCATAAAGAAATGATTACTGGAACTGGATATAGCGAAGAAGAGATAAAGCTTGCTAAAGAAGAAGCAAGTAAATATGTTGATGACGCTTTGCCTTTATTAAATGGTTTCTTCGAAGAATATATCGCTAATAAAGATGCTTATTTTGATTTTACTTCAATGCAGACTAAAGATGATGCGATTACAAAGAAGGTCGGTTCAATAATTAAAGAGTACTCAAAAGAGCTTATCCCTGAATTCTTTAATGTTGAAACAATCGATGATATTACTAAGGAAACTATCGGTTTAGATGGAAATGAATTAGCTAACAAGGCTTATGATTATTCAATTAGCTCGATAGCAATTTATGAAAGCGAAAAGGAAAGTGAACTTAATGAAGGCAGAAGCACAACGGATGCAATGTTAATCGCCTTAAACCGTGCATCGACATCACTACTTGATGAATTACCTGCTGATATATCATTTAAATTAGATGATCTTAGCTCTAGAAATTTATATGGTCTTGTTGTTGGGGTTATTCTTTTTTCAATAGCAGGATTACTTTTACCAATAGTTTATTCAATTTTAACTGCTAATGGTTTAGTTGCTCAGCAAGTTGAAAGTGGGTCACTAGCTTTTACACTTTCTTCGCCTATCAGCCGTAAATCAATAATTTTATCAAAAGCACTTTATTTAGTTTTTTCGATTTTTAGTATGTATTTACTCTTATTTTTATTCTCATTAATGGCTAGAGAAATAGGAATAGCGATTGGTGGGACGGATTTTTATGAAAGTCTAACAATTTTTGACTTATTTAGATATGCGCTTGGCTCATTTTTAGTAAGTCTTGCTATTAGTGGAATCTGCTTTTTATCAAGTTGCATATTCAATAAAACGAAATTTGCAATTGGTGTTGGTGGTGGAATAAGTATTTTCTTTTTGGTTTCATCTATTTTAGGTCTTTTTGGAAGTGAGGTTATGCCTTTAGCTTTAAGAATTGATTCAATGAATTTCTTTAATTACCTTACGATTATTAAACTATTTGATGTTCAATCAATTCTAGTAGGAACAAATACTTATTATTATTTACTAATTCCATTAGTGGTGATAAGTGTTGTAACATATTTAACGGGATGTATTATTTTCTCTAAAAAAGATTTACCAATATAAGGAGTTTAAGATGAAAATTGCTATTATTGCTCATAATGAAAAGAAGCCAGATATGATTTCGCTTTGTGTTCGTCATAAAGATGAATTAGAAAAGCACGAATTATTTGCAACTGGAACGACAGGAAGGTTAGTATCTAACGCTACAGGCTTAAAAATTAAATGTATGAAAAGTGGCCCATTAGGTGGAGACCAACAAATCGGTTCAATGATTGCTGAAAGTGAACTTGATTTAGTTATTTTTCTTCGCGACCCACTCACTGCTCAACCACATGAACCAGATGTTAATGCCTTGCTTAGACTTTGTGATGTTACCTGCACGCCTTTAGCTACAAATATTACAAGTGGTGAAATTATGCTTAAAGCATTAGAAGCAGGCGTTTTTATTACTAAAAAAGAAAACTAAATATTAAGTTCTTTATATTGTTTTTTTAAAGTTTTAGCACTTTCAATAAGTTTTAAAACTTCTTCGTAACTATAATTTAGCGAAAGTCTTTTTATTACTCCATCATTACCGATAATAGCTGGTAAAGAAAGATAGACTTCATCAATTTGTCCGTTAAATTCATTTTGTATATAAGTAGAGACCGTTAAAACGCTTTTTTGATTGTTTAAAATCGTCTCAACAATCTTAGCTGTTGATAGAGCAATTGCATAAAAAGTTGCGCCTTTTTTTGAGATTATTTCATAGGCTGCATTTTTAACTTCGTTTTGTAACTTTTCTAAATGAGCTCTTGGATTTGGGCAATCTTGATTCTCATAATATTCAATTAATGGGCTTTCTGCGATGTTTGCGACTGAAAAAGCGGAAACCTCGCTATCACCATGTTCACCGATAACATAGGCATGAACGTTTCTTGGGTCGATATTTGCATCTTCTGAAATCAAAAATCTCAACCTAGCTGAGTCAAGGACGGTTCCGCTTCCAATGACTCTTTTTGAATCGATACCAAGTTTCTTAAAAGTATAGTAACTTAAAATGTCGACAGGATTTGTTACCACTAAAACAACCATCATATCGTTCATATGTGGCTTTAAAGAATCTAAAATCCCATCAAAAACCTTGATGTTTCTTTTTAACAAGTCAATTCTTGTTTCGCCTTCTTTTTGAGCGACTCCAGCTGTGATAATAACAACATGGGCATCTTCACAATCCTTATAATCTCCAGCTTTTAATTTTTTAGGTGAGACAAAAGCCATGCCATGTTTCATATCCAAGATATCGCCTTCTGTCTTATCTTTATTAATATCAATAATTACGATTTCATTAACATAATCTTGAAGTAAAAGAGTGTATGCAGTGGTGCTTCCAACAGCACCATCTCCGATGATTACTACCTTTCGATTATCCATTTTTCGCACCTCCTTTTTAGCTACAATTTAATTTTAATTTACCTAAAAAAATAAGAAATAAATATGATTAAAAAAAGCGCTTACAATGATAAAATAAATAAGTACAGAAAGCGGAGGTCGAGAATGAACAATAATGTCAAAATTGAGTTAGATTTTTTAAGCAAGATTAATTATTCATTGTTAAATTCTGGAAAAAAATTAATTGATAATATCATCATTTCTAATGAAAGCGAACTTGATTATAAAGATCTTATTTGTAAGATCAGCTTCGTTCCTGAATTCTCAACTCCTTATAGTTTTGGCATTTCTTATTTAGGAAAAAATCAAAAAATTAAAGAAGATAAAATTCTCATTCCATTTAATTTTGAATATTTCTATAACTTAAACGAATCATTTAAAGCAACGATTGAAGTCGAACTTTTTGATGGTGAAGAGTTAATTGCAAAAAATAATTTTTTAACTGAAGTTTTGACTTATGACCAACGGGATGGAAATAGTTGTGGCGTTCAACACTTAGCAAGTTTTGTTTTACCTAACGATAAAGAAGTTAAAAACATAGTTAATAATGCAAAAGATTATCTTGATAAATTAACTGATGGGAAAGGACAATTTATTGGATATCAAAGCGATAATAAGGAAGATGTTTTAAATCAAGTTAGCGCAATTTATTATGCTTTAAAATCTTTAAATATCTCTTATTGCGTACCTAAATCAGCGTTTGAACGAATTGGTCAAAAAATAAGATTACCTTTAGAAATTGTTACGACTAAATTAGCTACTTGCCTTGATTCAACTTTATTTTTTGCAGCGTGTTTAGAAGCAATAGGCATTAATTCTTTGATTATACTAATTGATGGGCACGCATATTTAGGCGCTTGGCTCGTTAATTTTGCATTTCCTAATTTAGTAATTGAAGATAGGGCTTATGTTGTTAATCAAGTTGCTTCTCAAAATCTTGTTTTACTTGAAACAACTTTAATTACCTCAAAAAACACGACTACTTTTAAAGAAGTATATGAACAAGGCAAAGCCAATTTATATAAAAAAAGCGATTCATTTAATGCGATTGATGTTAAAAGTGCAAGAAATTCTTCGATTAGACCATTGCCTTTATTAGTTAGCGAAGAAGGTAAATACATTGTCGATACAACCCCTCAAGAAATTAAAAAAGAAAGTTATGGCATTGAAGATATCGGATTTTTAGAAAATGAACATGTTCGTGACAGATTTGATGTATGGGAGAAAAAATTACTAGATTTAAATGGACGAAATAAGCTGATTAGCTTTACTCCAAATACTCAGCATACCCAAGTATTTACTACAGATATTTACGATTTATTTAACACTATATTGCATAAAGACCTTACCTTGCATCCTTTTTTAAATCTTGCTTCATTACAGCTAAGCGAGAAACTTTATATTACTCAGGAAGATGAATTTAAAGAAATGTATGCTAACGATTTAAAAAATGATCGAATTCGTCTTTTTGTTGGAGAGAAAAAGTTAGTTAACCTTGCAAAAAAATTGATGAGAGATGCTCAAAGTAGCATTGAAGAAAGCGGTAGCAACACCTTATTTTTAACAATTGGAACTCTTATTTATAAAGAAAAAGGTAAAACAAAATATGCGCCAATTCTTTTAATTCCTATAAATATTTATCGTGGAAAAGAAGGAAGAACATATTTCCTTTCGATGAGAGAAGAGGATATAGTAATTAACCAAACTCTTTTTGAGTACTTAAAAACAAATTTTGATGTCGATTGTTCAGGACTTTTAAGCCTTCCTTATGATAGCGATTCAGATTTTTATGATTTGAAGAAGTACTTTAATACACTAAGAAGTAAAATTACTGGATTTGATGGTTTTTACCTTTCTGAATCATCGTTTTTAGGCATATATAGCTTTACTCGCTTCATTATGTGGAACGATTTAAGAAACCATAAAAAAGAATTACTTAAAAATGATATTGTTCATGCTCTTGTTGATCCTTCTTTTGCCTTCAAAAATAGTGTTGAACCAGCTGAAACAAGTGACCTTGATTCTTTATTAGTTCCAAATAAGTTTGCTATTCCTTTAAGTGCTGATAGTAGTCAAACTGAAGCAATTTTAGATGCTTCTAGAGGATTAAGCTTTGTTTTAAATGGTCCACCTGGAACAGGAAAGAGTCAAACTATTACTAACATGATTATTAATAGTTTGTATAATGGTAAAACTGTTCTTTTTGTCGCACAAAAAATGGCAGCTTTAGAAGTCGTTAAAAGACGTTTGGATGAAACAGGGCTTGGAATGTTTTGTATTGAACTCCATTCAAACAAAGCACAAAAATCCGATGTTTTACAGCAAATCAATAAGATTCTTGAAGCAGGAAAACTGAAAAAACCATTTGAATACGAAAAATGCGCTAACGATGTTTTAGCTAAAAGAAATGAACTTAACTTCATAATTAAAAAACTTCATAAACCTTTTAAAAATGGTTTTGATCTTTATGAAAATATTATTGGCTATGAAGAGTTTAGAGATGACTTCAAAAATATTGAAGTTAAAAATATAGATTACTCTTTGATTACTAAAACGAGTTTTCTTGACACGATTGATGAATTAAACAAATATTTGAATTTCAAAAAAGAAATAGGTCAAGAATATATTGATTTATTTTCGTTTATAAACTTAAAAGAATATTCAATCGAATTAAGAAATAGCTTTGTTACTTTACTTAAAAAGTATAAAAAAGATTTAATCGACTTAAAGCTTATTTATGATGAGATTGAAAATATATGCAATTTGAAATTCAATTTTTGTTCATCGAATTTTGATGGATTCTATAAGTCTTTAAAATACTTTAATGAAAATTCTGAATTTATATATTTTAATCTCCTTAACAAGGATCAAGATTATATATCTAATTTAACTGATATTATTTCAGCGATTGAAGATAAAGCATCTAATCATAAGTTTTTTAAAGAAAACTTTAATGAAGACATCTTTAAATTTAATGCTAAACATACACTTTTCAGATTAAAACAAGCGCAAAACTCAGGTTTTTTTGCAAAAAGAAATACATATAAAGCAATTTTAAATGAACTTAGAAGTTATTCTTTATATCCAAAAAATATCACAAATAAAAACTTACAAACTACGCTTATTGATTTAGAAGAAATTGAAAAATTACTCGAAAGAATTAACTCTAATCGCAATGAATTGGTGCATTCTTTTGGAGATGATTATTTAGATTTTGAAACTAATAGCATTGATGTTATTAGCAAGGTTCATTACACAAATGAATTTGAAAATTTCTTAAATTCATTCGTAGGTTTAACTAAAGATGAGGCTTTGAAACTAATTGTTGAAGCAAACGGGAAGTTTGAGACTGTTATAGATATTTTTGATGAAATTAAAAATGATCAGCAAGAACTAAATGAAAAATTCTCAACT
>CALVMF010000019.1 GCA_944342125.1 uncultured Bacilli bacterium
ACCTACGAACTTTATCCTTGGTTAAAGTGGACCATTTCTACTCTTTGCCTTGTTTTATCAATTATCTTTTTTGTCGCCTTATATTTTTTAAATAAGAAATATAAAAACAAAAGATTTAGTCGTAATTATAGTATTAATTTAATCGCTTCATCTGTGTTTTTAACTTATTTTATCTTTAAAATACCAGTTGGAAGCGCAGTTCAAGCTTTCGTATTAGATTGGGATTTTTGGATTATTTTAACAGCAAGATTACTTACTGGATTTGTGACAAGTTTTGTTCATATTTTCTTAATTAGTATAGCGCTTGATGTTTCACTCAATTTTAATATTGAAGGTGCGCTTTTAACAAAGAGTGGATTTTTTAGTAGAATTAAAAAGAAATATATCGATAAAAAATCCGAACAAGAGGAAACTTATGGAAAAGAATGAAAAAGAGAAATACGAAGAAAGATTAGAGCAATATCAAGAAACTTTTGAAAGCGAAGAGGCTAAGGAAGATAAAAATAATAAAACCGAATTTTCAAAAGGCATTTTAATTTTCTTTATTTGTATCTTTATTTTAATGATTGCAGTTTTAATAACTCTCTTATGTATTTAATAAAATAATGAGGTTTTGCAGACTTTTTGTGATTATTTATAAGTTTATTTATCTTTATTAGGAGAAAAATATGGATATTTTAGAAAGATTTAAAAAGTATATTGCCTTTGATACTAAAAGTGATCCTACTTCAAGCGAGTATCCTTCAGTTAAAAGCGAACTTGAATTTGGAAAAATCTTAGTTAACGATTTAAAAGAAATTGGTATTGATAGCGCTTATCAAGATGAATATGGTATCGTTTATGCTTTTATTGATAATAAAAAAGAAAAAACAATCGGATTAATTTCTCATATGGATACCGCACCAACTATTGATGGCGGACTTAAAAACCCTCGCTTAATTGAGCATTATGAAGGAAGCGACATTAAATTAAACGATAAATACACCATGAAAGTTAGCGACTTTCCTATTTTAAAGAGTGTTATTGGCGAAGATATTTTAGTAACTGATGGCGAACATTTAATGGGTGGAGATGATAAAGCTGGTATTGCTATCATCTTTGAATTTGCTAAATATTTTCTTTTTCATAAAGATGAATTTAATTATAACTTAGCTATTTCTTTTACTTGCGATGAAGAAATAGGAAGAGGCGCTTCAAGATTTGACGTTAAAAAGATGAAAGCTGATTTTGCTTACACTTTAGATGGCGAATCAATTTATGAAGCAAACTTTGAAAATTTTAATGCTTCGGAAGCAAAAGTCACTATTTTTGGAGTTGGTGTACACCCAGGAAACGCTAAAGATATCATGATTAATTCAATTTTACTTGCTAATGAATTTAATAGTCTTTTGCCAAAAGATATGATTCCTTCTAAAACTGAAGAATATCAAGGTTTTATTCATCTTGACTTTATAAAAGGCGATGTAGAAAAAACTGAGATGGAATATATTTTAAGAGATCATGACAAAGTTTTACTTGAAGAGAAAAAAGAAATGCTTCTAAAAGCAAAAAAAGTAATCGAAAGTAAATATCCAAAAGCAAAAGTTGAAGTTTCAATCAAAGATGAATATAAAAATATGCGCGATTATTTCATTAAAGATATGACACCAATTGAAATGATTAACAGAGCTTACATCAATTCAAAACTTCCTATTAAATATACGCCAATCAGAGGCGGAACTGATGGAGCAACTATCACCTACATGGGTTTACCTTGCCCAAACTTAGGAACTGGCGATTTTAATCCACATGGTCGCTTTGAATTTGTTAGCGTTACTCAAATGAAACAAATGGTTGAGATTTTAAAAGAACTTTTTAAATAGGTGAAAAATGGAAACAAATTTCTTTAAAGAACATAAATATCTTTTAATTTCGATAGTAATTGGTCTAATCGCTATAATTTGTGCGGTGATTACCTATGTTTCGATCTCTTTTTCAACTCCTGGTTATGAATTTGCAAAGCATAATCAAATTGTCACTAACCTATCAGATCTAGATGAAGATAATGAGATAAATGATGAAAAATATTATATTTTAAGTGATGATTTCGTTACTTTTCCTGAAGCTGAAGACCAAGAGGAAGATATTTGCTTAATTTATTTAGATAAAATAAAGGAAGATAATCCTTCCTTTAGTCACTTTAAAATAATGGCTAATGTTGTAATTGAAGCTAGTGATCAAAGCTATGAAGAAGATGTAATCGAAAAAAATGTCGGATTTTCTGCCTCATTTGTACATTCTGAGAAACTTAATTATACATACGATAGCGTATCTAAAAGAGTTGATGCTTATCCACGCGATGAAATTCAATTTGAAATGGATTTTGATTTAGATACAGAATATGATGCAATTAAATTAAGTGTGTTGGGCAACTATAAATATGCCGATAAAACAATAGCTTATCCTAAATTTTTAGAAGATAAAAACAGCAAAGATTTTTACTTTGGATTACTCGCTTATTAGAAAAATAATGAGCTTTTGCGGGGTTATTTATTGAGATATAAGTAATTAATAATCGATTTTCTTGTTACAATACCAATAAAATTCTTTTGATCATCTAAAACAGGAACAAAATTTTGATTGATGGCGTTAGTAATCAAATCGCTCATTTGGATGTCTGATTTAATTGGCAAATAATCTCTTTTTCGATTTACTTCTAAAATACTATGATTATCAAATTCTGAGATATCATTGAATGGATGTGATTTTAAATAAAAGAGTAAATCGCCTTCACTAATGGTTCCAACAAGTTTACCATCTTTTGATAAAAGTGGAATTGTTGAATAACGATAAAAATCCATAACTTCAAGTGCTTGGCGCACTGTCATTGTATCATCTAAATATTTCACCTGCGATTTTGGTGTTAAGAAAAATAAAACGTTCATGTCAATATTATAAAGTGTTTTATAAATGTTTTTGTAGTAGAATATTACGCGCTGGAGAAAAGTTATGGATGTAATTAACTGGGATGAATATTTTATGGGCATTGCTTTATTAAGTGCAAAAAGAAGCAAGGATCCAAATACGCAAGTCGGGGCATGTATTGTTGATGAAGATAACAAGGTAGTTTCTATTGGCTATAATGGAATGCCTAGAAGAGTTGATGAAACTAAACTTAGCCGGAATAAAGGTGAAGGTTTAGATTCAAAATATTTATATGTTTGTCACGCCGAATTTAACGCTATTTTAAATATTAGAAACGGATCAAGCCTTAAAAATTGCACAATTTATGTCACCCTTTTCCCTTGTAATGAATGCGCAAAAGCCATAATTCAAACTGGCATAAAGAAATTAGTATATTTAAGTGATAAATATAACGGAAGTATCGAAAACCAAGCCAGCAAAAAACTTTTAGACTTAGCTGGTGTAAAATACGAACAATATAAAGGAAGATATACAAGCTTAGAGTTAAAATAGATGTCATTAGCAATCGAAGTTAAAAATTTAAATTTTAGTTACGATAGCGAAGAGGGAGTTCAAACGATAAAAAATGTTTCTTTTTCTATAGAAAAAGGGCAATATGTATCCTTAATTGGACATAATGGAAGTGGAAAATCTACTCTTGCTAAACTTTTGGCATACCTTTTAGAACCTGCAAGCGGTGAAATCTATGTCGATGGAATAAGAGTAAATGAAAAAAATATTCGAGAGATTCGTCAAACAATAGGAGTTGTCTTTCAAAATCCTGATAATCAATTTATCGGCTCAACTGTTGAAGGTGATATTGCTTTTGGTCTTGAAAATCGCGCTGTGCCAAGAGAAAAAATGATTGAACTCGTTAAAAAATACTCTCGTCTTGTTGGAATGGATAAATTTTTAAATAAATCTCCTGATGAATTAAGTGGTGGTCAAAAACAAAGAGTTGCAATCGCTGGTATTTTAGCGCTCGGTTTAAAAATTATTATTTTTGATGAAGCTACTTCAATGCTTGATCCAGAAGGGGTTGAAGACATTAAAAAACTGATTTTTGAGATGAAAAAAGAAGACCCAGAGCTAACATTTGTTTCAATTACTCACGATATTGAAGAAGCTTATCTATCTGATAAAGTTATTATTTTAAATTCTGGAGAAAAATATATGGAAGGCGTTCCAGAAGATGTTTTCGCCGATGAAGACAAAATTAAGTCGATTGGCCTTGATATTCCTTTTGTCCTCCAGGTTAAAAACGCATTAAAGAAAAAAGGTATTGAAACACCTAAAAATATCCGTACTATTGAGGAATTAAGTAACTATTTATGTGGCAAATAAAGACTAATCATTTGACATATGTTTACGATAAAAAAGATCCAAATCATTATGATGCTTTAAGCGATGTCTCTTTAGAGATAAAAAAAGGTGATTTAGTTTGCATTGTTGGGAAAACTGGATCTGGAAAATCAACTTTAGTTCAAACCTTTAATAACCTTATTTCCCCTACAAGCGGATATTGTCAAGTTGAGAACTTTTATATAACTAGCGATAAAAAGTTAAAAAAAGAGCTTTTGAAAAACCAAGATAAATCAGTTATTGAAGAAAATAAACACGTCGCTAGATTAAGAAGAAAAGTCGGTTTAGTATTTCAATTTCCTGAATATCAATTATTTGCTGAAACAATTATCAAAGATGTCATGTTTGGGCCAAAAAACTTTGGTCTTAAGGAAGAAGAAGCAAAAGAAGTTGCTAAAAAAAGTTTAATTGAAGTTGGAATTCCTGAAAGTTATTTTGAAAAATCACCTTTTGAATTAAGTGGAGGCGAAAAAAGAAGAGTAGCTATTGCTGGAATCATCGCAAGTGACCCTGATATTTTGGTGCTTGATGAACCAACAGCTGGTCTTGATCCTAACGGAAAGATTGAAATTATGAATTTAATTAAAAGATTCCATGAAAAGGGTCGCACAATAATAATTGTTACCCATGATATGAATCTAGTTTTAAACTTTGCTAAAACTGTTATCGTTTTAAATGATGGGAAATTAATAGAGGTCACAAGTCCTGAGAAGCTTTTCCAAAGCCCAGACATTGAAAAATATTCATTAGAGATTCCAACTCTATTTAAATTCATTAATTTATTAAAAAATGACGGTTTTGCGGGGAATTTATCTGAAATTTATGATTTTGATACGTTAATTAAACGTATTTATGAGGCAAAATATGAGTAATGTTTTTGGAAAATTAACCCCATATAACACCATCATTCACCGCCTTGACCCTAGATTAAAGTTTTTTGCTTTAATTGCCTTAATGGTCATGTGTTTTTTGCCATATGGAAATTACACGAATCGTTTTATCGTTTTAGGAGTATTAGCCTTAATCATTATTGTAATAATGGCGATAGCAAAAATTAGGATAAGTTCAATATTTTCTAGTTTAAAAAGTCTATGGTTTATGATGATTTTTTTACTTATCATCTTCCTTTTTGTCCAACAAGGAGTTGATACATCATCTTTACATCCAATGATTGTCTTTCCAAATGGCTACACAATTTATTGGGAAGGACTTTTTCAAACTCTGCATGTCTTTTTAAGGCTCGTTTTAATGATATGTTTAACTCTTATTTTAACTTCAACGACTGCACCAATGGATATAACTTACGCACTAGATTGGTATTTATATCCTTTAAAACTAGTTAAATTTCCTACTCAAATTATTACAATGATAATTTCTTTAGCTTTAAGATTTATTCCAACTTTACTCGACGAGTCACAAAAAATTATGAAAGCTCAAAAGAGTAGGGGAGTTGATTATAATCGTGGATTTTTAGCTAAAAAAATCAAATCTGTTACAACTTTAATTGTTCCGCTTCTTGTAAGTTGTTTTTCTAGAAGTGTTGAATTATCTTTGGCAATGGATGCAAGAGGTTATGATCCATATGGAAAAAGAACTAGTTATAAAGTTTTACGTTTTAAACTTCGCGATGCTATTTCTTTACTTATTGTTTTACTAATTATGGCTCTTTTTATCACGGCTTGCGCTTATTCATCATTTTATCCAGGTGCAGATAATATTTTAAATCTTCTATTTGGAATAGGTGCTTTTTAATGAAATATAAAATTATTTTTTCTTATGATGGAAGTAATTTTTATGGTTACGCTAAGCAACCTGGATTAAAAACATTACAAGGAACTATTGAAGAAAAAATAAGTTTAATTTTAAATGAAGAAACAAGTTTAAGTGCTAGTGGAAGAACTGATAAAGGAGTACACGCCTTAAATCAAGTTGCTACATTCGTTTCAAATAAAAAAATCGAAAATAAGAGCAAATTTCTTTATTCACTTAATAAACTTTTAAATCAGGAAATTTATATTAAATCTTTAACAAGAGTTAGTGAAAATTTTGATGTTAGATTAGACGCAAAATCAAAAACATATGAATATTTAATCTATTTTGGTCATTTTGACCCTTTAAAAAGAAAATATGCTCTTAATATAAATGATAAAAATTTTAATTTTTCATTATTTAAACTTGCTTTAGAAAGATTTATTGGTAAGCATTCTTTTATGAATTTTTGCTCAAAAGAAGAAGATCAATTTGATTTTGTTCGAATAGTTTACGATATTAAAGTTACTAAAAAAGGTTCTTTATATAAAATTAAATTAACTGGCGATGGTTTTATGCGCTATCAGGTTAGAAAAATCATTCAAACATCAATTGAAGTAGCAAAGGGTAAAATTGATATCGACTATATCGATGAATATCTAAATAAAAAGGAACGAAACATCGTTCCTTTCACTGCTGAACCTTACGCTTTATATTTAGTAAAGGTTACTTATTAATTCGTTTCAATAATTTCGCACTCAAAAGGATACTTTGAGTCTTTAGTTAAAATTAAATTGTTTACTTTCTTAACTATTATTTTTCCTTTATATGGATTTTTAATTGATTCGATGCTTGATTTTATATCGGCATCGACATCACTGTATTCAAAAGCTAAGTCGCATCCTTCCATAGTGCAGTGTATAAGTTTTATCTTTTTAGCGTAGCAAAATGGTTGAGTACCTGTAATTTTGCAGTTTATAAAAGTGAGATTTTCTGAATACCAAGCAAGATATTCTCCCTTTATAGTTGAATCTTTAATAACTACATTTTTAGAATGCCAGAAGCAATCTTTTGTATCTAAAACGCTATTTGTAATTGATACATTTTCACAATATTGAAAAGAATACTTGCCACTAAAAAGCATGTTATCTATTGACACATTTTTAGTCTCTAGAAAAGCATATTCACTATCTAGTTTTATATTTTTAGCTAAGATTTGCGCACTTTTCCATCCAAATTCAGGCGAATTAATCTCTACATTATCAAGAGTGAGGTCTTTACATTCCCTAATAGCTTTAATCCCGAATAGAGTTGAATTTTTAATATTGATATTATTTGAATACCAAATAGCAGCACGAGAATTTGGTGTGAATTCTGAGTTGTCGATAGTTAAGTTACTCACATGCCACAAAGGATAACGAAGATCGAAAAAGCAATTTAAAATAGAAATGTTTTCGCTTTCTTTTAAAGCTGATTCACCATCTTCTTTACCTTCAAAGCGACAGTTAATAAGTTTTAAATCCCTAGAAGCATATAAATCTCTTTCATTTGGGAAGCGTTTGTTTTTGATTTCTTTCATCGTTGATTTCCTCGTGTTAATTATTATAGTTGCATCTTTAACTATGAGCAATAATAATTGTCAACATGTCAGTTATTTATAAATTTCTTTGTTTTTGGTGAAAATCTACGATTTTGGTATTAATTTTAACGGCTAAAAACTTTATTTAGCCGTTTATTAGTAGTAAAATTTTGTTCAGTTAAAGGAGATATTAAAAGATATGGGAAGACACTTTGAAGTCAGAGCTGCATCAATGGCAGCAACAGCTAAAAAGAAGAGCGCAATTTATATGCGTGCTTCAAAAGAAATTTATATGGCGGCTAAAAGAGGTGTCCCTGATCCTAATTCAAACCTTGCTTTAAGAGCTGCAATCGATAAATACAGAAAGCAATGTCCAAAAGATGTCATTGATAGAGCAATCAAAAAGGCACAAGGTGGAGAAGCTACAAACTATATTGAAGGAAGATATGAAGCTTATGGACCAGCAGGCAGCTATTTAATTATCGATACATTAAGCGATAATTCTAATAGAGCTTTAGTTAATGTTAGAACAATCATAACTAGAAAAGGCGGGCATCTTGGAGACGTTTCATATAACTTCGAACAAGTTGGAATCTTAGATTTTAAATACGATGGAAGCGAAGAAAGTTTAGAAGAAATGCTTGTTTTTGGTGATGTCGATGTTCGTGAAATTTCTCTAGAAGATGGAATTGCTGAAGTTGTTGTTGAACCATCTGCATTTGAAAAAGCAAAAGAAGTTCTCGCTCAAAATGGCATTAATGATTTTGAATACGCTCAGGTTACGATGAGAGCAAATGATGAAATTACTCTTGAAGGAGAAGATCTAACTAAATTTAAGGAACTACTCGATATGTTAGATGATTGTGAAGACGTTCAAAACGTTTATCACAATGTTGATTTATAATAAAGATAGTTAAAATTGGAGGTACTTCTTATGGCAGCAGTAAACCCAGCTGAAAAAGCCACTCAAAAGAAAGTATACCACCTTAAAAAAGTAGACGGAGAGTGGCAAGTCATCTTGCGTGAAGGTGAAAAAGTTATTAAAAAGTTCAGAACCAAGGAAGAAGCGCTCGCTTATAGCGAAGCTCTTGCTGAAAGACAAGGTGGAACTTTATTAGTTCACGCATCTAAAGGCAAAAACAAGGGTCGTTTTCAATAAGAATTAACTATTGAAACCCTGTTTGTCTCTTACCTTATTTAATTAAGACAATTTTTAAATACGAAAAAAGGAGTAAATTTATGTTAATTGATACTATTAAAAAAGAAAATTTACTAGCACTTAAAAATCATGATGAGGTATTAAGAGCTGTTTTTAGTATTTTAGTAACTAAATATATGACTGAAGGATATGAAGCAAAAGCTAAAGGCAAAGAAATGAGCGATTTAGATATGATTCGTATCATTCAAAAGACATTAAAAGAGCTTGAAGAAGAAAAAGCAAGCTATCAAAAAGGAGCTAGAGAAGACAAAGTTAATGAAATTGATAAACAAATTAACGCAATTTCAGTCTATCTTCCTAAGCTTATGAGCGAAGAAGAGATCAAAAATGTAATTCTTAGCCTTGAAGATAAGTCTGTTCCTTCTGTTATGAAGCATTTTAAGATGAATTACGCTGGAAAATGCGACATGGGGCTTGTAAATAAAGTGTTAAAAAGTTTATAATCATTAAGCCTTTTTAAAAGGCTTAATGAACTTTGGGAGTCTGGTTCAATGGTAGAACAGCGGTCTCCAAAACCGTTGATAAGGGTTCGATTCCTTTGACTCCCGCCATCTTATAACTAACATTTTGATACAAACTAAGGGTATCAAAGTGAACGATATTTGCTCGAGAAATCGGGCATTTTTTTATTTTTGGCATTTTGCTAGTAGATAATTTTAGGTTAGAACTGACGAATTTTAAAATTTGCGTTCTACTAGAAAAAAGAAACCCTACTAGAAAAACGTATCTCTACTAGAAAAACGATACCCTACTAGAGAAATGATACCCCTATGTTTTTTGATAAAAATCTTATAAAAGTCTTATTAAATTATCGAAATTTTACCAATTTTGTGTTAAAATAGCGTTAAAGATTTTGAGGTGAACCCATGTTTGATTACGCAAGAAAGATTAGAGAATATCGAGAAAGAAAATTCATATCACAGCAAGAATTAGCTAAGATATTAGGTGTTAGTAATGTAACCGTCTGTCGATGGGAGACAGGTAGATATGAACCAGACATGGAAACCAAGAAAAAGTTAGTCGCTCTCTTTAATGAGATAGGCATGAAATTAGATGATTAACGAATGAGGGGAAGAGAATGGCAAAAAAGAATCAATCGAGGAGATTAACTGAACAACATAAACATTCTCACGGAGTAATTGGCATTTTCGGTGAGGAGGCACAAATTCACGATAAAGAAGTTTCTGACAATCAGTATGGTGTTAAGTCATTATTGGAGCAAGAGTATCCAATGCTTACTTTTCGCTATAGACCAGAAATCTCAAAAAAAGAAATTAATGAAGCACTAAGAAAAATCGATCCATCTTTAGGACAAACATTGTTTGTTCAAAATGCAAATATAAAGCCGGATGGAGGTTTAATCGAAGTTTTAGACGATTATGGAAATTGGAGAGTTATTTTAGTTTCAGAAGCGAAACATCAAGGAAAAGATATTGAAAATATAAGGAAAGGCATATTAGTAGGCAAAAATAATGACCAAGATTTAATGGTTGCGGGGAATGCTATTGAACGTTCTCATAAGAATATCTCAGAAATAGCGAATTTTATGCTTAATGAAGCTCATTTTCCTTATGTCTTGTTTTTGGAAGGTTCTAATTTTTTAACTCACGATGTGACAATAGAAAGACCAGATGGGCGAAAGATTACATTAACATACAATAATGGTGCTTTGAATCGACTAGATAGGCTTACAGCCGCTAATTATGGCATGCCACTTAATACTAACCTTTGCAAAAATAAGTATGTTCTGTGCAATGGCAGAACGATAATGCTTCAGGCAACTTCGATTTATACACAGGCTAATGGAGAACGATGGGATAAAGACGAAATGGTACGTGTAATGCTTGATATTTCGAGAACATCGTTAAATATGTTAGGTAAAGATTTATTCAAACAACTTACAAAAAAATAGAGGTTTTACTAATGGCAATTCATAATAAATCACACAGAAACTCAGCTCTGAGATCAATTCTTCATAGCAATAAAGAAAATTTAAAAAACAAAAGCAGCATAGATTTTAAAAAGCCTGATAAATCTTTTATTTTGTTGAAAATTGACGACTGTGTTAAACAATTAAAACAATTACCAGACGAATCGGTTCAACTTATTTTAATTGATCCGCCATATAATTTGGATTTAGCTAATTGGGATAATTATGGTAATTATATGGAATGGGCAAAGACATGGTTAGATGAGGCCTATAGAGTTTTAACTAAAAGTGGTAATCTTGTTATATTTGGCGGAACTCAATTTAGAGACGAAAGGTCTGGAGATTTAACTGAAATCATTTATCATTGTCGTCATTTCACTAAATGGAAATTAGTAAATACGATTGTCTGGTACTATAAAAATGGTATGTCTGCACACCGATATTTTGCAAACAGGCATGAAGAAGCTATATGGTTAGTGAAAACTGATAAATATTATTTTGATTTAGATTCTGTTAGAGTTCAGTATTCCCCAGAGGAATTAGAAAAAGCATTAAGAGATCCACGATTAGTTCCCGAGAATGTAAAAAAAGGAAAAAACCCTACGAATGTATGGGAAATAGGAAGGCTTAACGGAAATTCACTGGAACGCGTCGGTCACCCTACACAAAAACCTCTTGAAATTATTCGAAGGTTTGTCCGTTCGCTTTCATATCCGGGCTCTATAGTTTTAGATTTTTTTGCTGGAAGTGGAACTACTGGTAGAGTTTGCATAGAGGAAGGTCGCCATGCAATTTTAGTTGATAATGACGAGAATACATCTTCATATTTTAATAAACATTTGGAAAATATGCAGAAGATAAATTCCGATAAAAAGTTTAATTTTGTAATCGTAGATAATATAGAAGATTTCTTAAATTCTTTAAGTTCAATAGATAGTTTTAATGAAGCAGAGGAAAATAAATAAATGGATACTAAATCACAAGGCGTAATCTACATACTTACCAACCCATCGTTTCTTGATTGTGTGAAATAAAAGGAGGACTTATGAGTTGGGATAAAACTTACAAAAAGGAAATATGCCCATGTGGCAAAGGGGCACTAGTTCAAGAAGTGCGAGAAGACGATTGGAATCGCGTTGAATTCGGGAACCCATACATAGAGTGTGAGGAATGCAAAACCAAATACAAAATTATCGAAAGGCACTTTTTTCAGCCTCCTTGGAAAGGCGATGGTATTTGCTACTATCTTGTCCCAATTGATTTAGTTGATGATGCAGTATATGAAAACAAATATACTAATATTGACGAGTACAAACTGGCACAAGAGGACTTTTCTAAGTGCTTGAAATGCGTCTATTCCTTAAATGTTTTAAACGAAGCTCTTTCAGAATTAAAAAAGATATCAAATTGCTCTTCAGCAAAAGGTTTTGCTCGTGAAATAATAAAGTTAAGAAAAAGATATTTGCATTCATGTAGGTTAAAGGAATTAACTCAAGAAATAATTAAGGCTATAAATACCTATGATGAAGGTCCTAATTTCGAGTTAATTCGCGCTGAAGATGAAAGAAATTCCGAAAAAAGAGCAGCATTTTGGGAAAAAGTAAAGGCTGTTGGCCGAGAGATATTTTAGCGATTGTTCACCTATTAGATCTGTCTAAATGGCAGGTCTATTTTATTTGAAAAGCTCTGGAAGATTGGTTTTTATTTTCTTCGTTTCTCTCTTTAAATCATCGTTTTTGCTTGCTTCAAATTCGGCCAAATTAAGCGAAAAATTATCAATTAGGCTATTGCCTTCACCCATGATTAATAACTTATCCTTGTTGGCTTTGATATGAGAAGCGGTTTCTCTGGTAAATCCTATTTTTTCTAGTTCAATTATTAGAGGGTCCTTAGTTCCGTATTCGATATATTCATACCAATCATTGTTAAGAGGACTATCGGGATCTAGTTCTTTGGTCTTTTCCGTGAATTCTCTAAAATAATTTGAAATCTTGAATCTCACGACATTTTCAAGTTCGTAGAGTGTATCGGCAATAATGAGGTTCATTTGCATTTTATCACGAGGATTATAGTTTTCGGGACGATGCTCTCGCCTATTCCAAAATGTGCCGTTTCTAGCAATGTTCCATATTGAGCTCTTGATAATTTGATTTAACCCATTTCCTTCCATCCATCCCGAAACAAGATAAGAGAAGTGGCGAATGGAATTTCCTCTTCCGAGATCATCTGCTTCGTAAATGTCCCAATTAAAAATTGTCTTTAGTATTTTAAGAAATCCGTAAACACTGTCAGGGTCAGTAGAAAGTGGATAAGATATGGCACCTATTGCAATTGCATCCTCAAGCGAAATTGATTGATCTTCTGTGATATCCAGTGTTTTGCTTGTTGGTGTGCTCTCTGCAATATTCTTGATTCTTTCTTTCGTTTCGTCGTCGGCAAATTCCATGAAGCGGTCCTTGACGGGTGTAGATTCTGTCGATTTCGCATCATCCAGCAAAACAAGCGAAAGTTTTCTTATGGCCTCAAGTTTTTCTCCTTTAAATTGCATATTGCTGAAAGAGAAGTCTTTGTTGATTATGGATTGATTTATGCCATTGATTTCATCTTGGCTAAGTTTGTCGACTGATAATGTTTGTTCTGGGATTTGTTCGCTAAGAAGATTGAGGTATGTGTCCTGTAAATTTTTAGGTGCTTTTTCGGTAATAATCAAAAATGCATTACCAAATAAGTTGAAATCGACTCTTCCGACACGTCCTATTAGATTTTGGAATGAAACCTTATCAAACTTTCCTTGACCATTTCTGTTGCTTGTGATGAATAGGTTATCAGCCGGTAAGTTTACTCCCTCAATTAAAGTGGAAGTGCAAAACAAAAATCTAAGTTTCCCTTTGACGAATTGGTCTTCTATCCTTTGTCTAAGATTAGAAGGAATGTATCCGACGTGATATGCGATACCTTTCTTGATTAAATCGACCAAAAAATACTCTTCGTGAATTTGATTTGCTATGTCTTTAGAAAGCTTTTCTAAGTCCGGGTCGTTTAAGTAGCCACATCTATCGCCATAACTTTTTGCGTAGTTAATGGCATCGAAGACGGATTTGCAGTAGATGAGGTTTTTTACCATTTCCTTGCCATCATCGATTCTTTGATTTCCTATTTTCTCGATGATGTCGATGAATGTGTCTTTCTTTACGGCGTTCCCGATCTGAACAGCTTCTTTCGAATAATCGTTGTAGACGTAATGTTTGCCCGTTTCCAAATTTATGATGTATTTAATTTGACTTACAGGTGAATAGTTAGACTGGAATTCCTTTCCTTTGCTGTTTGCAAGTTTCAAATATTCCTTTGGATTTGGTATGTTTGGCGACGCAAAAATGAAATGCGGTCTTTTATCTCTTTGAAGTAGCATTGAAGCGATTTTGTAATAAAAGGCCGTCCTTCCTTCGTTTTTTGAAATCTTATGAGCTTCATCAATGAAAATATAGTCTAAATTCAAATAAGGCTTCATCACCAAAAGATGGAATAGTCGCTCCGGCGTCATGATGAATACAAAGTTATGGTTTCCTTCGAGAACCATGTCATTGGGCGTTTTTACTACTCGATAATCCATGGTTTTGACAAACGGATCTATTTCTTCAAGTATCTTCTGATCGAGTTCGTTTATAAGCGCCTTGGTTGGGACGATAAGAGCAAAATTGCCGCGAAAGCCGTTTTTGATTTTGTTGACCATGAATAGTCGCATCAAGAACGATTTTCCCATTGAGGTAGGGGCAGAATAACTAATCGCGGGTTCATCTATTCCTTCGTATATTTCCTTTTGCGATTCATAGAAATGTTTGTCTTCGAAGGATGGAATTCTTAACGATAAATATTTAGCTTCTTGGATAAACCTGTCGATTACATCGCAGTTCGGAATATCGGCTGGGGACTTTTTGAGAACATAGTAGTTGGTGCAATTCAAAAGAACCAAATCCTTTATGCTTTTTATGGTTTGGTCATCAGGAAAGAGAAGTGATAATAACGCTACAATCTGTTGTGCCCATACTTTATGCTCACCACTTTCTAAAAGTCCTGATGAAAGCGAAAGAATATTTGCATATCGTAATAGGTCGTTCTTTTCTTTTTCGCTGATTTCAGTGTCACTTAAGATTGTCGTTCGTTTAAGAAGCAATCTCGAATATCTTTTTATTAGTTTGTTGTAGAGCTTTTGAAGATAGGTATTCTGCTCAATGTCTCCACACAATTCTTGAATTAAGGTTCTATTCTTTTCCATATTAGATAGATCCTTTCAAGTCAGTGATGACTCCGTTGCTATCATTGATTGCTTTTTCTAGTGGCATAAAGAAAATAAAAACATCCTTATTTGCTAAATTGTTTTGATGGAGCAGATTTTCTAGATGCGGCAAACAATCTATGATTTCTTTATCCACATAGGAATCAATTAGTTTGTTTGCTTCTGATAGAGGTGTTGACAACACTTTGTTTAAAGAGCTTGTTGAGTAGCAAACAAAAATTCCTAAAGAGTCTACAGCTAGTTCGTATTCATTATCCTCGCTTGGGATTATTACTTTCTTTAAGTGCTCAA
>CALVMF010000020.1 GCA_944342125.1 uncultured Bacilli bacterium
CCAATATTAGGAACATCTGGAGTTAAATATTCTTTACCATTTTTAGTGTCGCGACATTCAATTTCATAGCTTTCGATATGAATTGTTGTATAAACATCTTCTTTAACAAGTCTTTCTGACATGATGACAGCGTCTTCATAGTTAAGACCTTCCCAAGTCATAAAGGCGACAACTACGTTTTGACCTAAAGCTAAATCGCCATTTTCCATCGAAGGACCATCAGCGATTAATTGTCCTTTCTTAATTTCTTGTCCAACTTTTACGATGCTTCTTTGATTGATGCAGGTACCATTATTGCTTCTTTCATATTTTTGTAAGTGATAGGTTCTTTCGCCTTCGATTTCTTTAACTCTAATTTCTAAAGAATCACTATAGGTGACAATACCATCATTTACAGCAACAATAGCAAGACCGCAATCGTGAGCAATCTTGTGTTCAAGACCAGTTCCAACATAAGGTGCGTGTGGTCTTAAAAGTGGTAAAGCTTGTCTTTGCATGTTAGCACCCATAAGAGCACGGGTGTTATCATCATTTTCAAGGAAAGGAATACAAGCTGCAGCAACTGAAACAATTTGCATTGGTGATTCATCGATAAAATCGACATCTTTTCTATCAGCTAAGATGTTTTTTCCATTGAAACGAGCAACAATCTTATCATTTGCTAATTTATGATCAACAATGTCTTCTTTAGTTGCTTGAGCGATAACGTGATTATTTTCTTCATCAGCACTTAAATAGACTGTTTTTTCTAAAATATCACCTGTTTCTTTATCAACTACTCTATAAGGAGTTTCGATAAAGCCATATTTATTAATTTTTGCATAAGTTGCAAGGTTATTAATTAAACCAATATTTTGTCCTTCAGGAGTTTCAATAGGACAAATACGACCATAGTGAGTGAAGTGAACGTCTCTAACTTCCATACTTGCTCTATCACGAGTTAAACCACCAGGTCCTAATGCTGAAATTCTTCTTTTGTTTGCAAGTTCAGCAAGAGGGTTGGTTTGATCCATGAATTGAGAAAGTTGTGAAGATGAGAAGAATTCACGAATTGCACTAGCAAGTGGCTTAATGTTGATTAAAGATTTTGGAGAATCTTTGGTTTCATTTCCTGTAGTGACACTCATTTTTTGAGTGATATTTTTAGCCATCTTGGTTAAGCCAATTCTAAATTGAGTTTGAATAAGTTCACCAACACTTCTAATACGTCTATTTGATAAGTTATCGATATCATCGACATTGCCAAATCCATCCATTAAGTTCATAAAGTAACTGAAAATTGCAAGCATATCGCTTACAGTAACTCTAGAAACAGTTAAGTTAAGATCAGTACCGATAACATTAGAGACGACATCTTTCTTTTCGCTTGTATAAACTTTGACCATATTAACTGATCCAAATTCATCAAGGCGAGTATTAATTGAGATGTCATAACGATGAGCGCCATTTTCAAAGAATTCTTCGTTTTGAAGTTCATCAACCATTTCTTTGGTAAGTAAGGTGCCTTTTGGATATCTAATTTCACCATTAGCAGCTACAAGATTTTCAGCAAGAATTCTGTTTTCAAGTCTATTGTAGATGCCAAGTTTTTTAGCATATTTAAATCTACCAGCACGACCTAAATCATATCTTTTTGCATCAAAGAATTTTTGAATTAAGAAGGTGTGAACACCATCTTCAGTGATTGGTTCGCCTGGTTTTAATTTTCTAAAGATTTCTTTTAATGCCTTTAAAGAGCTATTAATATCTTGATCTTTAGATAAAGTTAAATTGATACTCTCTCTATCGCCAAAAAGGGTTTTGATATCTTCTTCTTTTTCAATGCCAAGAGCCTTTAATAAAACGGTGGCTGGCATTTTTCTTTGACGATCGATACGTACCCAGAGATAACCTTTAGCATCGCTTTCAAATTCAAGCCAGGTACCACGTCCTGGAATTAAATCTGCATTGTAAAGGTATTTACCGACTTTATTATCAAAAGTTTTTGATAAATAAGCACCTGGAGATCTAACGATTTGAGAGACGATAACTCTTTCTGCACCATTGACAATAAAAGTTCCGCTTTCAGTCATTAAAGGGATATCACCCATAAAGACATCGCTATCAACAAATTCACCAGTTTCTTTTAAAACTAACCTTAAGTTGACAGTTAAAGGTGCACTGTAAGTTAAATCTTTTTCTTTACACTCTAAGAAGGAATGCTTAGGAGCGTCTAGATGGAATGAGTTATAAATAATAGACATTGTATCCCCATAATTTGAGATAGGGAAAACATCTCTAAAGACTTCATCAATACCATCTTTTAAGAAGTTTTTGTAAGATTCAGTTTGAATTTCAACAAGATAAGGTAACTCTAATGTACCGCCAATCTTGGAGAAATTAATACGATCGTTGTTAATCTTTGGATAATCTTTGTAAGATTTCATCTAATACTTCTCCTTCTACAAACATTCGATGACGAAATATCCTTTTTCTTTGTGCTTTACATCAACCGATGAAAACAAAGTTTTAAGATACTCCATGTGGGATAAAGCGCCTTTATCTTTACGAATGACTAGATAAAGTTTGCCGTTTTCATTTAGATGTTTTTTGCTATCTTCATATAAAGAATAGATTTTTTCTTTACCAACGGAGATAGGTGGATTAAAAACAATAAAATCAAACTTCCCGTCTAATAATAAGTAGCCGTCACTTAGAGAGCATTTACCATTCAAATCGTATTGCCTTAAGTTTCTACTAGTTAGTTCTACGCATTTAGGATTGACATCTGAACAAGTTAAGTCGATTTTATCTTTTAAAATAAGTTTTAAAGATATTCCAACAGGTCCATATCCGCATCCAAGGTCTAGAACTTTACCATATAAATTCATTTCTAGAAGCGCCTTAATAAAGATATAAGTGCCTCTATCAATTTCCTTATTAGAGAAGACTCCCGAGTCAGTTTCTAGCTCAATCTCCTTATCAAAAATATTAAATTTAATCAGCCTTTTGCGGCTTTTTTGATTAGGATCATAGGTAAAATAGTGACTCATTTCTTCTTCTATAAATAGGCAAAAACCTGCCCTAAGTACTTAGAGCAGGTATTTAATTAAAAGTTGAATATACTATTTAATTTCAACTTGAGCACCAGCAGCTTCTAAAGCTTTCTTGTGTTCTTCTGCTTCAACTGGTGAAATGTGTTCTTTAACAACACTTGGAGCAGCATCAACTAATTTCTTAGCATCCATTAATCCTAAGCCAGTGATAGCTTGAACTGCTTTGATTGTAGCAACCTTGTTCATACCACATGCTTTTAAAGTTAATGTGACTTCGGTTGGTCCTTTCTTTTCTTCTTCAGCTGGAGCAGCAGCAGCTGCAACAGGAGCAGCAGCAGTAACACCAAATTCTTCTTCGATTGCTTTTACTAAATCATTTAATTCGACAACTGTCATTTCTTTAACAGCAGCGATAATTTCTTCGTTTGTTAATTTTGCCATTTTTTAATTCCTCCATTTAATACGTAGCAAATACTATTTCTTTTCTGCGACTTGGCTTAATGAATAAGCTAAGTTTCTCATAGGTGCTTGTAATACGCTTAAAAGCATTGAAACAAGACCTTCTTTTGATGGTAATGAAGCGATAGTTTTAACATAATCTGCATCACATACCTTGTTTTCGATAATTCCACCTTTAATGTTGAATGCATCGAATTTTTTAGCAAATTTTGCAACAGCTCCTAATGAACCGTTTGTGTAATCTTCAAAGAAGATAAACATGTTTGGTCCACTAAGGTATTGATCAAATTCTTTGTGGTCATTAACATCAGCGGCTCTTGTTACAAGTGAATTTTTGTAAACAGTAGCAACAGCGTTCTTTTCTCTTAAAGTCTTTCTTAATGAGCTAATTTCAGCAACTGTAAGACCTCTGTATTCGCAGACAACAGTAGCTTTACTATTCTTCATTAATTCGGAGACTTCATTAACCACAGCTTCTTTTTGCTTTAAGATACTTTGATTCATTTTAACCTCCTTAAATATATTTCGAGGCCAAATATACATTGAGGATTTATTAATAATTACCTCGGTAACTTTATTAAGGCTTAGCCCGTTACTGTCTTTGGTATATTTTGCCTACTAAACTAAATTAATTAAATTGAACTTTGATGGAAGGACCCATTGTTGTGACAATGTGACAAGATAAGATGTAATTGCCTTTAACAACAGCTGGTCTAACTTTGATAATTTGATTGATAAGAGTTTTAACGTTTTCTTCAAGTTTCTCAGTATCAAAGCTAACTTTACCAACAGCAACGTTGACGTTACCATCTTTATCAGCTCTATATTCGACCTTACCAGCCTTAAGTTCTTTAACCATTTTGGCGATATCTGGTCCAACAGTACCAGTTTTTGGGTTTGGCATTAAGCCTTTAGGACCTAAAACTCTACCATTTTTACCAATTTCACCCATCATTTCAGGAGTTGCACACATTACATCGAAATCAAACCATTTTTCAGTAACGATTTTTTCGAGTAATTCTTTTCCGCCAGCATAATCAGCACCAGCTGCTTTTGCTTCATCGGCTTTATTTGTAATTGCAACAACTCTAACGTTTTTACCAGTTCCAGCAGGGAGGATAACAGTTCCTCTAACTTGTTGATCAGCTTTCTTAGTGTTGATGTTTAATCTCATAGAAATAGCGACTGTAGCATCAAACTTTGTAGTTGAAGTTTGTTTAACAAGTTCGCAAGCTTCATGAACTGAATAGACTTTTTCTTTATCGACTAATTTTAGAGCTGCTTGATATTTCTTTCCGTGTTTCATCTTCAACCCTCCAATTAATCTACTACTTCGAGGCCCATGTTACGTGCACTGCCTTCGACGATCTTCATTGCTGCTTCAATGTCATTTGCATTTAAATCTGGCATTTTGTATTCAGCAATTTCTTTAACTTGTGCTCTTGTTACTTTGCCAACTTTTGTGGTTTTAGCATTAGCACTACCTTTTGCAACACCAGCAGCTTTTAAAAGTAAGCCAGTGACTGGAGAAGTTTTAATCTCCATGCTGAAGGTTTTATCTTCGTAAGCTGTAATTATTACAGGGACAACTTGACCCTTTCTGTCGGCTGTTTTTGCGTTAAATTCAGTACAGAATTTTGGCATAACAACGCCTGCGCTAGCTAATTTTGGTCCTGGTTTTGCTTCGCCACCAGGGAGTTCCATCTTAACTACTTTTGCGACTCTTTTTGCCATTGTAGTTCTCCTTTCAATGTTAGTAGTTCGGAGTAGTTCGCCTCTCCTTCTACCCTATTAGATTTATCTAATAGCACTTCAAACCGAAATGCTTTATAAATATACGCTAAATAAAAGCGTTTATCAACTAGAAAATTAATGAAAGAATTTTCATGGTTTTTCAAGTTGGGACTTAACGTTACTTTTTTGCTTTGTTAAAAGTCGATTAAAAAGAAAAACAAGCTATTTAACATTGCAATTTTTTTCTAGAAAAAATTGGTTAAATTTGCAATTTTCTTTGCAAAACTTGGTTATTTGCTAATTATTTCCGTTTTTAAGAAGATTTTAAAAGGTCGCCATTTTTTAAGCGACCTTTAAATTAAATTTCGATAAAACTTAAATTCTAATAATTTCAGAAAATTCAAGTTCGACTGGTGTAATTCTTCCAAAGAACATTGTTTGAACTACAACAGTACCATTTTCTTTATCGATATTAGAAATTTTCCCTTCAAGTCCATCAAATGTGCCATGGATAATTTTGACAGCATCTCCGATGTGATAATCTTCATACATTGAACTATCAACAACACCCATTCTTTTAAGAACTGCTTCGATTTCTCTACTAGAAACAGGGGTTGGCTTTTGACCGCCACCACTAGAACCAGCAATACCAGTAACACCTGGAGTATTTCTAATCATAAACCAGCTTTCATCTGTCATAATCATTTCAACGAAAACATAACCTGGATAAAGGTTTATAGTTTTCATTTTTGGTTCTTCAACGCCAGTCTCTTTATTTTTAACGGTTTTTAATTTACCTTCTTTGTCTTTTTCTTGAATTTGTTCTTCTGGGACGACAATTCTGAAAACAAAATCTTTTAGATTCATGCTTTCAATACGTCTTTTAATATTTTCGGCTGCTTTTTGTTCGTGACCGCTATAAGTTGTAGCAATATACCATTGCTTTTCAGCGTATTTCTTTGAATCTTCCATTACCATACCTCCAACAACTAGCCTCTCATTGAGCTAAAAGCATCTCTTAATTGTTGAACAAGAATACCACCTGCGTAATCTTCAAGAGCAAGAAAAATAGCTGCAAAAATTGTTATACACAAAACAACAGCGACTGCAGGTACGAATTGCAATCTTTTTGGCCATTTAATTCTTTTTCCTTCTTTGAATACACCTTTGAAATAACCTGTAATCTTTCTCATAAGTTTACCTCATCTGCTCTCTTTGTGGATTGTATACTTTCCACAATGAGGACAATACTTTCTAAGCTCAAGTCGAGTAGTTTTATCTTCAACTCTTTTTGTTGTCGTATAGTTTCTTGAGAGACATTCAGAGCAAATTAAAATTACCTTTTTCCTCATAACTTATTTCCTATACTTAACAAACTATCACAAATGATACGTTTGTACTAGCAAAAAGTCAAACAAAAAAAGTATTTCTTTAATTGAAATTAATTTCTCTAATTTAAATAAGAAAATGCTCTTCTTTAAGATCACCACTTCGTTAACAATTTGCACATCAAAAGAATTTGTTTTTAGTCATTTTTCAAGGTTAAACAAATAACAAATATAGGAATTTTTTGAATGAAAAAGTTAAGATTTGCGGAATAAATTGGAAAATAAAGCAAGCTAAGCAGTTGGTAGTTCTTTATCAATGCTATCCAACTTCTCCTGATATGTCTTTTTAAGTTTAAGCAATCTATCATAAGATAACCTAACTTCCACTCTTTCTTGTAGTGTCATATTTTTGTCTGAAAAAAGTAAAATTGTATGCTTTTCTAAAGCTTTATCAACTTGTTTAAGAAAAGAAACAAGGAACTTTCTTGTCAAGGTGTATGTGTCATCATCAGCAGTAAATACATCAAGCTTATATTCCATTATTGATAAAATCGCTTCTTTCAGTGTTATAAATTTACGGATGTCATCTTTATTTTTATTAAACCAAGTAAAATATTCGGAAGCATCATTAAAACTTTTAGGTTCTTTAAATAACTTATCCCATAATTCAAAATAGATAGTTAATACTTTTTTAACATCTAGCATGTAAGGTTCTTGTTCCATGACCATGCGTAAATTATAACTTAATTGCATTTTTTTAAAAAGATAACAAACAGTTTTTAACAGGATAATAATTCGCCTGAAAGGTACTCACAATCTTTTAAAACTGAAGATGCACTTTCTAAAGATTTCTTTACTTTGTAATAAGATGTTTTTTGAATGTCTGCAATTTCTCCGATTTTATAGCCATTAATCAAATATTTAATTACTAAAACGTCTTCATAAGTTAATGAATTTTTCTTACTTAATAAATCTAAAACCGAATAAAAATAGTCTTTCTGCCCTTTAATTAGCTCATTATAAATGTTTTCCACATCGTTCAAATTGTTAATGTGTTCACTCGATCTCATTGCACACCTTAATTGATCCAAATATTTGGTTTTATGCCTTTTAATTTCAGATAATAAATCATACTCATATTTACCTTTTAAGTAAGATTCGTATTTAATAATTTTAGTTGCCTTATCAATGAGCATTTTTTGCATCGTAGTAGCATAAACTTCCATTAAATCTTGCCTATTTAATCCATAGTTTTGACAATAGGTTGCATATTTACTCACGATTGGTTGAATTGTCGATAGTCCTTCTTCATAAATTAATTTTTGATGTAACTTTGACCCGTTTTGAGCCAATTTTAAAGTACACAAAAATTGTGCATTTAAGTCCTGCATTGAAAAACACCCCATTTTTAAACTAAAGAGTTCGTAAAGCAAATAGTGCTATAGAACAAGCAACAGATGCATTAAGGCAATTTACTTTGCCATACATTGGAATCTTAACTAATAAATCACAATTCGACCTTACAAGTCGAGAAATTCCAAAACCTTCGCTTCCAACTACAAGGCATAAAGGTGCATTCTTTGGCACATCTTTAAATTCTGCATTGGCTTCTCCATCCAATCCAACTACCCAATACCCACTTTTTTTCAGCTTCTCAATAGCTTGTGATAAATTTGTTACTTCTGCACATTTGACAAAATTAATTGCCCCAGTCGACACTTTTGCAACTGTATCATTTAAAGAAACGCTGCCATGTTTTTTATAAACGACACCTACTACATCAAAAGCATCGCAACTTCTTAAAATAGCTCCAAGGTTATGAGGATCAGTTAATGAATCAAGCATCACTATTATTGGATTTACTTTTTTCTTTCCTATGGCTACTATCTCTTCTAGCCCAACCGTCTTAATATCATCAATATACCCAGCGATACCTTGATTGTTTCCTCTAGCTATTTCATCAAGTTTTCTTTTATCAATCACTTCAACAGCGATTCTTTCTTTTTTAATCTGCTCAAGCAACGGATTTTTTAAAAACTCTTTAGACACCAAAACCTTTTTAAGCGTTTTCGCCTCTAAACACGCTTTTATGGTGTTTGTACCATATACAATCATATCCAACCTCCGTTACCAAGAAATTAAACTCATTCTTTTAAGAAAAAAACTTAAAAATACCATTGTATTAACGTAGTTATACAATCTTTTTATAAGATGTTTTTCTCTAATAAAATTTTTCTAATTTCATCAGATTTTACAAAATCTTTTTCGCTTTTATATTTTAAATATTCTTTATATAAGTTAAGTTCTTCTTCGCTCAATTTTTGTGGTTCAAAATGAAGACCTAAAATATAAGAAATTTGACTGATTGCATAAAAATCTTCTTTTAAAATTTCAAGATTTTTATCTTTCTTTCTAAACTCAACATTCGCTTCTTTAATAATATCAAGAAGATGCGTAATTCCATTAGGTATATTAACATCATTTGCCAAATCTTCTAAAAATACTTGAGTTTTGCATGTTTTTCCAACTAAATCTATGCCTTCCAAGTTTAAAAGAAGGTTAAGTTTTTTATAAATAAACCCAATTTTTTGTAAAATTGATGCACAATCTTTAATCGTATCATCGCTAAAATTTAAAATACTGCGATAGTCACAATTTAAAAGAAGTAAACGGATTGTGTCAGCTCCGTATTCTTTGATCGCATCTTTTGCAAGTATGACGTTTCCTAAAGACTTTGACATTTTTTCGCCTTTAATATTCATCATGGCTGTATGAAGCCAATAATTTGCAATTTTGTTATGATGCATCGCTTCAGCTTGAGCAATTTCGTTTTCATGATGTGGGAATTTTAAATCCATACCTCCGCCATGAATATCAATCATACCTTTAAAAATTGTATCAATCATAACGCAGCATTCAGTATGCCATCCTGGTCTACCTTTACACCATGGAGATTCCCACTTAATGCCTTCTTTTGTTTCTTTCCAAAGCAAAAAATCTAAAGGAGATTTCTTTTTTGAGTTTTGCTCAATTCGTGCACCACTTATTAAATCTTCTTTATTTATTTTAGATAAACAACCATATGTTTCATCATCGGCAACATTAAAAAATACTTCACCATCATTAACGTAAGCAGATCCATTTTTAACTAACCCATCAATATAAGAAATAATCGAAGGAATGTAATCGGTGACCTTAGGATTTTCGTAAGCTTCAGCTACATTTAAAGCTTTTAAACAATTCTCATATTCAGAGATATAAAAAGTTGTGATTTCTTTTTCACTTTTGTGTTCTTCAAGAGCTTTTTTAATAATTTTATCGTCGACATCAGTATAATTTGAAACAAACTTAACTTTATAGCCAATTGTTTCTAAAAATTTTCTGAAAGTATCAAAGAAAACAACTGGTCGCATGTTACCAATATGTGGATCATTATATACAGTTGGTCCACAAACATATATCGATACTTCTCCTTCTTTAATAGGTTTAAATTCTTCTACTTTTCCACTTAATGAGTTAAAAAATTTAATATTCATGATGATTTCTCCTTCAAAATGATACCACATATGAACCTTTCATTCATTGATTAAACTAGGTTTAATCAACTAAAGAACTAAAAATTGAATCTTTTTTAAATAAACTTTATAAAATAATCTAGTATTACAAGCGCTTCAGCAAAACAACAATTAATAGACATAAATTCAAGCTTTAAAAGTCTTCTAAGACCTATAATCAATTTCAATAATTTAGCTATTTCGTTTATAATTATTTAGCGCGAGGTTTTTATTATGAAGAGATCTTTAAGTGGAATTAAACCTACTGGAAATTTAACATTAGGAAATTATATTGGAGCATTAAGAAACTTTAAGAATTATCAAGATGATTACGAAAATTTTATATTTGTTGCTGATTTACATGCTTTAACGCTACCAATTGATCCAACATTTTTACGTAGCAACACTAAAGATATAGTTGCTTTCTATTTAGCTGCTGGATTAGACAAAGATAAGACAACAATCTTCTTACAAAGCGATGTTTCAGCTCATTCCGAACTAAATTCCATTTTAATTAATTACCTTTATATGGGTGAGCTTTCTAGAATGACCCAATTTAAAGATAAATCTTCAAAGTTAAATCATGAAGCAATTGGAGTTGGTCTTTTTGCCTATCCAGTTTTAATGTGTTGCGACATTTTACTTTATAATGCTGATGTTGTTCCTGTTGGTGAAGATCAAAAGCAACATGTTGAATTAGCTAGAGATTTAGTCCACCGTTTTAATACTCGTTACAACAAAGAAATTTTTGTTATGCCTGAGGCTATAAGTCCAAAAGTTGGTGCTCGAATCATGTCGCTTTCTGACCCAACAAGAAAAATGTCAAAAAGTGACCCAAGAGGCGATATTTTCTTAAAAGATGAACCAAATATAATAAGAAAAAAGATTATGTCTGCTGTTACAGATACTGATACTGACATTTATTACGACCCTGAACATAAACCTGGTATTTCAAACCTTCTTCAAATTTATTCCGCTTTAAGCGATATCGATATCAAAGAAGCCGAAATGAGATTTAAAGATATGCATCAATATGGTGAATTTAAAAAGATTGTTGCTGAAACTGTTTTAAAAGAAATCGTTCCTTTCCAAGAAAGATATAAATCTTTCCTTAATAATGAAACTATTAACGATGTTTTAAATACAGGAAAATATCGTGCAAGTAAAATCGCAAATAAAACCCTCACCAAAGTAAAGAAAACAGTCGGTTTATATGTCCATGAATAATAAAAGCTTAATTGCTCTTGATCTTGATGGCACTCTTTTAAAAGATGATAAAACTATCTCTTTAAAAACCAAAACTTATCTTAAAGAGCTTGAAGAGCGAGGAAACTTAATAGTTTTATGTTCTGGTAGAGCTCTTAGAAGCGTCTCAAAATATTATTTAGATATCGGTTTAAAAGTCTCTCCAATCATTGCTTATAACGGGCACTATTCAACAAACTTTCATGATAAAAAATACGAAATTGTCCATAAAATCGATAAAAACACCGCAAAAAGCCTATATTCTAATTTAATTGATGGTTTGATTATTTCAGCAATGAGCGAAAATATGCACACCATTTATCTAGATAAAGATGATCCTAATCTTTTTGCTTTTTATGAAAAAGATGATTTAAAAGTTATTGAAGGCCCATTAAACAAGACAATCGATGATGATGTCTTTACCTTTGTTATGAAAGTCTATAAAGACCAAGATAAAAGAAATAGAATTATTGAAACTGTAAATAACCTGCATAAAGACATCTGTGTTCGCTTTTGGGAAGGCGATGATTACGCTGAAATTTATGCTAAAGGGATTACAAAAGCCACGACAATTGAATTAGTTGCTAAAGAATACAATATCCCTTTTGATAATATCTACGTTTTTGGGGATGCTGATAACGATATTCAAATGCTAGAGATGTATAAAAATAGTTTTGTTATGAAAAACGGAAACTCTAATTTAATGTCAATAGCTCGTTACATCACAAAATACACTAACGAAGAAGATGGTGTTTACTACGAATTAAAAAGAATTTTTGGTTAATATTAAGTAAAAAAGTCCGCAAAACTTAACTTTTTTTGAAAAAAACTCTCCGAAGAGAGTTTTAAGCTTTAATATTTAATCTTTCAAGTAAAGCTTCATAGAATTTATCACATCTAGAAGCAGCTACATCTAAATCTTTATCAACAACTTCAATGTAGAATTTACATTTTGGTTCAGTTCCACTTGGACGGACACAAATTGAACTTCTATCTTCAAATATAAATTTAATTAAATCACCTTTTGGTAGATTTTCTATCTTTCTACTTTCATTTGTATCAAGGTTATGAGAGATTAATTCAAAATAATTTTCAATAACTTTGACCTTATTGCCACAAAGTTCAGTGATAGGATGCTCTTCAAGGTCTTTCATAATTTTTTGCATTTCTTCATGACCTTGGCTACCTTTAAAGTAAATATTATAGAGTTTTGACTTATGTTGACCATATAAATCGCCTAACTTTTTATAAGCTTCAAATAAAGTCAAACCATGTTGTTTGTACCATAATGCAGCTTCACTATATAAAAGAATAGCTTGAATTCCGTCTTTATCTCTAACAAAAGGTTTAATTAAACAACCATAACTCTCTTCATAGCCAAATATAAATTGTGGTCCACCATTAACTTCATAATAACGGATTCTATCGCCAATATATTTAAATCCAGTCAAGAAAGATTCGCATCTAACACCATAATGGTCGCAGATTTCCCTACCTAAAGATGAGCTAACGACAGTGTTATAAACAACAGGGTCTTTAGTCATTTCTTTCTTTCTGATTCTTTCGCTTAAAATATAATCAAGTAAAATAGCAGCACCTTCATTTCCAGTAATTAAAGTATAGCCGCCTTTACCATCTTTACAGGCCAACCCAACTCTATCGCCATCAGGATCAGTCATAACAATAATATCAGCATCAACTTCTTTCGCTAATTTTATTGGTTCAATATAGCTTCTTGGGTCTTCAGGGTTTGGCGAAAGTGTTCCACTAAAAGCAGGATCTGGATTGCATTGAGAAAGTACAGGATAAACTTTATATCCGCATTCATTAAAAACTCTCATGGCATTAACATAACTTGTACCATGATTTGGTGTGTAGACAATCTTGAAATCTTTTTTGTTTAAATTAGGATTAATTTGAACTGACTTACATAAATCAACATAATTGTCGTCAATTGATTTAGGTAAAACGTAGTTTTCACCAAGGTGTTCACTTTCAGGAACTTTTAAAGTTAATTCATCGCCTAAAGTTGCGATAATATCAATCAAATCTTTAATTTTATTAGGTACTAATTGACAGCCAAATTCATCATAAACCTTGAAACCATTGTCTTCTTTAGGGTTATGGGAGGCTGTAATCATAATTCCACCGCTTGCTTTTTTAGCTCTAACCGCATAGCTTAACTCAGGAGTAGGTCTTAAGGAATCAAAAATATAAGTATTGATTCCCATTTTATTTAAAATTTCAGCACACTCTAAAGTAAATTCGCGTGAAAAATATCTATTGTCGTGTGAAATTGCACAACTTTGTGGAAACTTAAAATGCTTAAGTAAATATAATCCAAAACCAACACAAGCTTTTCTAATCGTATAGAAGTTAATTCTGTTAGTGCCAGGTCCGAGTATTCCTCTCATTCCAGCTGTTCCAAACTCGATATCTTGGAAAAAAGCATCATCAATTTCAGTGTCAGACATCGACTTTAATTTTGCTTTATCTTCTTCAGAAACTACAGAGCTATTCAACCATCTTTGATAATTTTCTTGTGTTTTATTTTCCATATTTTCCCTTCTCCAAATTACGCGATTATAATAATATTTTTCAACTTAAAAATCCATATTGATGTAGATAGAAAATTTGTCTAATTTACTACTTTCAGTCTTATTTTTTTACGTTTAGACCTAATTTTTTTAATATTTCCTCTTCTTTTTGGCTTAAAGCAGCTTTAAAACTTCTATGCGATAGATATGACAATACTCCATTAACTTCTCCAAAAGAAAGCTTATAAGCAATCAAAAATTGTGTGCGATATTGATATTTGTCCTCAAAAATCTTATTTTTAGCAAAATCACCATATTTTTCATCGCCAACAATAGGTAAGTTAATAGCTTTAAAATGAACTCTTAATTGATGGGTTCTGCCAGTAATTAAGGTAGCTTCGATAAGTGAATAGTCATTATTTTCATCAATTACTTTATATAGAGTTTTTGCTTCTTTTGCGCCTTCTTCAAGTTTTCCAACTCTTACAAATCCATTTTTAGAATCTTTGATTAATGGAAAACTTATTTCGCCTTCCTTGTTTTTCGTGGAGTTAAAAGCTAATAATAAATAAGTTTTTTTGATTGCTTCATGGGTTTTAAATAGATTCATCATTTCTTGAGAAGCCAAAACATTTTTAGCAAAAACAACTAGACCACTTGTATTTCGATCAAGTCGATGAGTTGGAGAAGGAATAAAACTTGTTCCATCGTTTTTAAATTCGCCTTTTTTATATAAATAAGAAAGGACAGAATTAGCTAAAGTTTTTCTTTTTTCGCCCTTATCTCCATGTATCAATATCCCTTTAGGTTTATTAACAATTAAAATATTATTATCTTCATAAACTATATTGATTTCGTTTTGATAATTAATCTTACTTATATCTATAGGTTTATTAAACTCTTTTAATTGCTCATCACTGATATATATTCTTAATAAATCGTTTTCTTTAAGAATGTAATTTTCTTTTACCCATTTTCCGTTTATTTTCACGTCTTTTTTTCTGAAAGTTTTGTATATAAAAGACAATGGAGCATCATTAAGATACTTCCTAATGAACTTATCAACTCTTTGATTAGAGTTTTCTTTTGTGATCAAAACTTCTTTCATAAATAGGTAAAAATTTTATTGGTAAAAACCCCTTAATGCTGTTAAAATACTCAATGCACGGAGAAATACCCAAGTGGCTGAAGGGGTGGGCTTGGAAAGCTCATAGTTCTGTAACAGGAAGCAGGGGTTCAAATCCCCTTTTCTCCGCCA
>CALVMF010000021.1 GCA_944342125.1 uncultured Bacilli bacterium
CAACAAGCTTAAAATTCAGAGACTTTTTTCCGAGGAAAAACAGTTGATGTAGCAAAGCGGCTTGCTACATCATTCAATGCAGTATTAATTTCATATTAAATATGTATGAAATCCTTTTTATAAACCGCTTTTTTATTGACTGATAGATTTAATAATTTTAAAGTAATTCCGTCAGCAAGAAGCATGACACCCCCGCAACTAGCGCAAAATTAAAACAGAGCCTTGTCTGATTTTAGGAGGCTGAAAAATGAGAAAAAAGTGTCGTTTTGCAGGTTTATTCCTTGCGGGTTTTAGTGTCTTTGCTATTACAGGTTGTGGAAATAATGGCTTTAAAGTTACATTTAATTCTAATGGTGGAAGCGAAGTTCCTTTATATGTTTCTACTGATGGAAAGGTAGTTGAACCTAATGAGCCAACAAAGGAAGGATTTATTTTTGCTGGCTGGTATAAAGATGCAAATTTAACTGATGAATTTCTTTTTGACAGTGAGACTGTCAACGCCGACACCACGCTTTTTGCAAAACGGGAAAGCGGAGTAGTTGTAACGTTTGATTCAATGGGTGGAAGCACTGTTAACTCTCAAGAGCTTATTAGTGGTGAAAAAGTACTTGAGCCAACAAATCCTACAAAAAATGGATATAAATTTGGTGGTTGGTATTTAGATAACCAATTTGAAAATGAATACGATTTTGACTTAACGGCGACTGAAAGTTTTACTTTATATGCTAAATGGGATACATACACTGTTAAAGAATTAATTGAACTTAGTAAAAACTATACAGATGACCCTTCAACCGAAAGATTTTATACATATGTTACGGTTAAAGAAGTAAGTAAACCTGACTATGGTCAAATGACAGTTTATGATGAAACAGGCGAAATTTTTGTTTATGGAACTAGAGGAAGCGATGGTAAAACTTATTATGAAGACCTTGAAGACAAACCATATGCAGGAGATGAAATTTTACTATACGCAAACGTTCAAATGTTTAAAACAACTCCTGAGATTCAACAAGGATGGATAATGGAAGTTCATCATAAAGAAGATGAAGAATTTGATATCAACGACTATGAAGCAAAATCGATTGCTGAAGCTCGTGCTTTAGATAAAGGCGCAAAAGTTCAAGTTGATGGTGTTGTTGCTCAATTTACTTATAATGATTCCTTAAATAAGACAGGATTTATTTTAGTCGATGGCACAAGTTCAATTTATGTTTACGATTCTCAAATTGCAATTCAACTTGAAAAAGGTAATAAGGTCAAAATTGCAGCAACAAGAGATAACCGGATTTTAGAAGATGAACAAAGTAGCGCTGAAAAATGGGGATATTCTGGTTGCATTCAATTAACAGATGCTCATTTAGTTTCTAACGATGAAAAGAATAATGATTGGGATAAAACTTGGGTTGAATCAACTACTGTTAAAAATCTGATGGAAGCCGATCCAAGCGAAGAAAATATCACAACTCAAATCTTTAAGGTCAACGCTTACATTGAAGAAAAAGAAGGGAAAGGCTTTACCAACTATTATTTCTTTGATCTCGATGGAACAACTGGCTCATATGCTTATTCACAAGCTAGCGGAAGTGATTTCGAGTGGGTTAGAGAATTCGATAAAAAGATTTGCACTGTCTATATGATGGTTCTTAACTATAAATCAGAAGGCAGTGGAGTTAATGCAAGATTTTTACCTATTGAGATTATTGATGACAATTTCACTTTTAATCAAGAAGAAGGAGCTCAATTTGTATTAGATTATTATGTTAACGACAAATTTGATGTCGACACATATTATGCCGACCCAAATCTTGAAGTTCCTACAATTGTTTCTAACAATTTAATTAATATCGAAAACGCACAAGTGTCATACACTTCTGAAGATGAGAACGTTATTAAGTTTAACCAAAAAGATGGTAAAACTTATATGAACGTTTTAAATTTTGACAATAAAGATGTTAAAGTTACCGCTCAAGTTAGTTATGCTGGTAAAACTGCAGAATATGAAAAAGTTATTCATGCTAAAGACATAGAATCTTTAAATTACACCAATGTCAAAGGTTCAATTGATGCTAATATTGATACGCAAGTTAGTGTAAGAGCTATTGTTGGTCCTTCTCTTGTCAATAGAGATGGGTTCTATCTAATCGATGAAACTGGTGTTATCGCAGTTTTAACTGACACCAAAACACTTTCTACTTTAAAAGTCGGCGATGAAGTAGTTTTACATGGAACAAGAACTCAATATGGCGTAGTCGAAGAGAAAAATAATAAAGGACAAAGTTGCATTCTTGATGCTGTAATTGATGCAAATCTTTATGGTGAGAATGAATATTCAACTAAAACTTTCCAAAACGACAAAACTTTTGAGGAATTAATGAAACTTGATTATACCCAAGATTTAACAAACAATGTTTACTATGTGAAGGCTAAAGTCAAAGTTGAAGAGACACCTTTTTACACAAGCATAAAGCTTGTAGATCCTGAAAATGAAGAGAACACCTTAAGCCTTTATAGTAAGAATGCTAATCAATATAGCTTCTTATTTGATTATGCTGATCAAGAACTTACTTATGCTGTTGCTCCATGCAACTGGAATAAGAAAACTTTTTACGCTTTCTGCGTTCTTAATGTTGAACTTAAAGATGGAACAATTGTTGATAACACTTTAAATTTCGACATTAATTAATTTTTGTAGAGTAACAAGTTATGAAACTGGTCTGAAATACGACCAGTTTTAATTTGCTCGAAAAAAACTATATTTCTTAAGGAATTTTTTTGGGACTTCATTTTTTGATAGAATCATTGTCTTTTGCGCTATTTATCAATTAAAATTAGATTAAAGGGAAGAAAGTTAGCAAAGGTAAATAGGTGATTAATATGAAAAAGCCAAATAAAAAATATTTTATCGATGATAAAGAAGTAGTTAATTCAATCGAAGCTGTTTTAAGCGAAGATGAAACAATTTTATGGCGCGGGAAACCATTTAAAAAATCTTATATTTTATCAGCGATTTTTAAATTTTTACCAATCGCAATTCTTTGGGCTGGAATCGACATTTCGCTTATTACCTGTATGATTCTTTTTATGGAACTAGATTGGTGGTTTTATTTGATTTTAGGTTTCTTCTTCCTTTTCCATTTAATGCCTTTATGGTTATATATTGGTAACGTTGTAACATCATTTAGAAGATTAAAAATAGAAGAATATGCTTTTACAGATAAACGAATTATAGTTAAAGTAGGTTTACTAGCACCAAATATTATTAGCATTTATTATTCTTCAATTATCAGTATTAATTTACGAATTGGTCTTATTGAAAAAATGTGTAAGGTTGGTGATATTTATATTGCTTATAGCAATGGAAAAATATTATTAGAAGACATAACTAATTGTTATTACATTTATAGCGAACTTCAAAGAATCGCTAACGATATTAAAAGCGATATACTTTATCCAAACAACTATCGACCAACGGAAAATAAAGGTTATAAGACTAGTTATAAGGGCGGAGAAATTAAAAAATAAGCTAACTTTTTATGAAAAATAGTTGAGATTTGCGGAGTTTTTACTAAATCAGATATATTTTTGAGTTAATCTGGGCAATTAAATCTATTGTCTTTTAGCTTGATATTTAAAAGTGATTCTATTTACAACTTCGTTTAAGAAAGTAAATAGAATAAGCATGCCTATTAAAAAGTAAGGTAAAATCAAAAAAGAGGTTTCTTGAGCTACTATTCCAAAAAGTGGCGATAAACTTATATTTCCTAAATAAAATAATCCAATTTGTAAGGACATTATTTTTTGTGAATTAAATCTATCAAATCTATAAGGAGTGGAATGAATAAGCGAAGGATATAAAGGGGAAATTCCTAGACCTAGAAGCAATATAGAAATAGGCATTAAAATAGTAACATTATAAAAACACATCAAAATTAATGCGCATAAAGCTAAAAAAGACCCACATCTAATAAGTGAACTATCGTGAACTTTAAGAGAAACAAAACCAGATATTATTCTTCCAACGACTAAACCAATATAAAATAAAGCCATCCAGTTAGCAGCGTCGACCTCGGTGATATTAACATCAAAAACAAGCATTGAAGTATACCAACTTAAGACAGTTGTCTCTAAAACTCCATAACAGAAGAAAGCCACAAGAGCAAAAATAACACCTCTAATTTTTAAAACACTAAATAAAGAAGGCGATTTAATATTTTTATCTTCGCCATCTTCTTTTAAAGATGGAAGTCTAGTTTCTAACTCAATTTCAGCTTTTTTCCAAACGTTTATTGAAATTAAGCAGATAAACCAAATTGCACTTTGAATTAAGGCAAGGCAAAAAGCAGCATTTCGCCATCCATTTAAATCTGTAAGAAAGATGCCACATATGAAAGGAGAAGTAGCTGCTCCAATTCCCCAAAAAGCATTTAACCAATTTAAGTGAATAGCCTTATAATGAGTGGCAACATAACTATTAAGTGCAGCATCGATTGCTCCTGCGCCAAATCCTAAAGGAAGCGTTGCAATTAAAAGAACATAAAAGTTAGGTGAAAATGTAACGATAGTTAGCCCAATAATTGTTAAAATTATTGAAATTAATATAACGCCTTTAGTCGTGAATATTTTTATAAATTTTGCAGTCGAAAAAGATGAAATGATTGTAAATAAAGCTATTAAAAAAGATATTAAACCTTGCCGTTTTGGATCAAGAGATAAGCTTTGAGATATGGCTGGCCAAGAAGATGAAATTAAGGAATCTGGTAGGCCTAGAGATATAAAGATTAAATAGATAATAATAAGGAGCAAGAGAGACATAATTAAATATTCTATTCTTTTGATTTAATTAATTAAACTAGTTTGATTATTAATTTTTAAGGCCATAATTTTCAAAAATTTAACCATCAATTTTTCAATTCGATTTTAAAATAAATCTTGTTTTTATATAAGAAAATAATCAAAAACTCCGCAAAACTTAACTTTTTTGATTTTTAAAAGGCTTAATCGTCAATATTTAAATAGATTTTAAATAGTAATATTCCAGCAAAATAAACAATGTCAATTTAGACATAATATAGTCAGAAAATTGTCCTTGTATTAAAATATTGCTATGCAGAAGAAACTGGTTTTAAATTACCTGTCACTTTTTTCTATTCATACTCTTCATAGAGATGTTTTTGAACTCGCTTCTAGCGATACAAACGCACTTCTTGATAACGATCAAATAGTAGATTTTTTTCGCGCTTTTAAAGGTGGGAACAAAAAAGCATTTGATTCTTTTTATAATGCAACTTATAAAAGTGTTTATTATAAGTTAATTTATTTTGTAAAAAATTCCGAAGTAGCTAATGATTTATCTCAAGATGTCTATATAGAGTTTTATAAAAACGCAAATAGTGTTAAGGATGACCGCTGTTGCCTAGCTTTCCTTTATAAAACAACTAAAAATATTGCTTTAAATTATTTAAGAGACCAAAAAGTTGACTTAACTTTTGATGAGTCTTTTTTAAACGAGCCAGATACAAGTAGCGTAAACTATGATGTAGATTTAATATTTTCTATTTTAGTTGATAAGCTTAAAGTTAATGATTTAGATTGTGATATTTTGTTGTTGCATGCTGTTCAAGGGTATTCTTTTAATGATATTGCCTATATCTTTAAGAAAAAAGTTAATACCATTATTACAAAATACAGTCGAACGGTAAGTAAATTACGTTCCTTTTTGCTAGAAGAAGGAGGTATCGATTATGAGTTCGAATAAGAAGAATTTTTTCGAAGAGTTAAGAAATAACCCTCATATCGAAAATAACCTTTCTTTAATAAAAGAAACGATAGAAGCACAAAATATAAAGCCATTACCTGCCAAAAAGTCATTTTTAACACTTTTAGTTGATCTTTGGTCTAGTAATAAATTTAAAGCTGGAGTGATTGGTGGAGTTAGTGTTTTAGCCTTAAGTAGCATCCTTTTAAGCGTATTACTTCCAAATATTTTAGGCGGTTCACCAACAATTGATACACCAATTGTCAAAACTGAGCCTATTTTTAAGGGTGTAAAACTTTTAAGCGAAGATGAATTGCCACCTGTTAATAATGAAACTTATTTGATTAAAGAAAGTAATGTTAAAAACGCTTTTACTCCACTTGATGATTTAATTACTTCACCTAGTGAAATCGAAAGTTCAATTTCGGGAACCATAGAATTAAATTCAGAAGTTTATTTAAGTCTTTCTTATTCTAATCCAGATGAAATCGAAATCGACTCAGTTGAAATTTCTAAAAATGGTGGCGAATATCAAGTTTACACTTCAGATATGTTCTACGAAGGAAGTAGCTTTACCAATATCATCATCGATGTTGGATTAATGGATGATGTTGAAAATACTTATCAAGTTGGCGATTCTATTTTCACATTAGATGGTGATAGCAAAATTTGTGAAAAAGATGGCGATGATACTATTTCTTTATCAACTATTGAATTTGAAAACTATGAATGCGACAAAGTTGAAGAAAAAATCGAAATGGACAAAGCAACATTTGAATATAAATTAGTTGACTCCGCTAGTGTTTTAATCTCACCTAAATTATATTTAACAGATGGTCAGTCCCTTTTAATAAATGAAGATTATGAAATTACTTCCGAAAACTTAGTTTTTGAATTTGATAATCTAAAACCTTATACAGATTATGAATTTGGCTTATTCGCTTATGTTGATAAACGTAATGGCGAAATGATGAAGTTAACTAAGATTGCTGGTCAAAAATTTAGAACATTAAACTATTTTGATAATATCTCTTATTCTCGATATTCAACTTATGTTTCTGTCACTATAAAAGGTTTAATTGAAGGTGCAAAAATTGACGCATTAACTTTATATGACAGCAGTTGGAATGTAATTAAACAAATGGATGAAATTACCTTTGATCCAAATACCCCATTTTTAATCACAGAACTTGAAGAAAATGCGACATATACGCTCGAAATCGTCGCTTCATTAAATGGCGAAAATCCTACAACCGCCTATTTTGAAATCTAAACTGAAAACTAAAATATCCAAAAATTACTAATAGAGACTGACATTTTTTACACTGACAAAAAATTCATTTAAAAAAAATAAAAAAAGATGAAATAAATTTCATCGGTTTTGTGTCTATATTAGTATGAAAACGAATATTGCAATATTAACCATTTTCAAAATGGTAATTAAAAGGGAAAAATTCAACACTGAAGACTTAGAGAGGATTACTGGTTGCTCTAAAAGAACTTGTTTCCGTTACATTAAGGACATTAAAGAGTTCATTAGAGACAACACACATTTTGAATTAACTTATTCTCCAAAAGAGAAGAGCTTTATTTTGGTCGACAAAAATAAATAATCTAGTTTGACAATTTAACAAACTAGATTAATTCAAATTGAAGAGAAGTCATTACATCGTAAGTTTCATTTTCAATTTTATCGTTGGTGGTCGCACAACAATTTTTGATGATTTTAATTGGCGTGTTAGGGTAAATTGATTTAACTAAAATTGCGTTAGAAATGACACAAATATCTGTAAGGATCCCGCAGATTTGAATTTCACAAAACTCTTCATCTTTTTCTCTTAAAAAGTCAACGAGCTTAATCCCTGGGAAAGTTTCTTTTTCGATTACAGGGTAATTTTTGGCTATCTCCTCTAATTTGCCAAATAACTTATGGCCTTCGGTACCTAAAATGCAATGTGGAACAGGTAAGTATTTGCCTTCAAGAGTTGACATGTAGTTTTCATAATGAGTGTCTTTAGTAAAGATTATATTATCTCCATTAACTATAAACTCATTTACTTTATTTAAAACATTTGAATATATCGCTTCGGTTCTTTTTGACCCAAGCGATCCGCTAACAAAATCGACTTGATAATCGATAACAATCAATAATTTTTTCATGCCTTGATTATAAGATAGTAGTTGGTATTTAAAAAGAATTTTGTAGTTATATTTATTATCACTATCGACAGGCAAGAATTTAAATTTCTATAATAGTCGTTATGAATAGTATTACTACCGATAACCAATACGATTTTTTATTAAAAGTTGGGTTTTCATTAAACGAAGCGAAAGTTTATATTACCTTACTTCAAAATAAGGCGTTAAATGGCTATGAGATAGCTAAGTTTTCTGGCGTTTCCAGATCTTTGGTTTACGATGTAATCGATCGTTTATTAAATAAAGGCTTTATTATTAAAAGTGAAGGAACAATAAACTATTATGTTGCCTTAGATTATGATAAAGCGATTGATAAAATCGATAGTGAAAATAGAAAGAATTTAATTATCGCCGAAGAAAAACTTAAAGCTCTTTCAAAAAAAGAAAAAGATAATGAATTTATTTTTAATATAAAAGGCTTTGATAAGTTTATTGAAAAAGCGAAAGAATTAATTTCCTTGGCTAAAAAAGAAATCTCGATTTCAATTTGGAAACAAGAGTTTGAATTGATTAAAGACGATATTTTTAAAGCAATTGAAAAAGGCGTTAGGGTCTATATTTTTTCTTTTGAAGATATTGAAATCAAAGGAGCTAGAATTTTTTCATATAAAGTTAAAGATGCAACCAATCTTTTCCCATATCGAAGAATGACAATTATTGTCGATAGTAATGACACCTTAATTGGTGAAAATAGTGGTGAGCAATCGATTTCAGTTTATACAAAAAATGCAGCTTTAGTATCTTTAGCAACCGATGAAATTGTCCTTAATATTTTTTGGTATAAGTTGATTAAAAAGAATCAACTTTTGGAAAAATGTTCAACTTCTGCAGGGTTTTTACAAGTAATTGATAGGTTACGTAGAGAAATGGACATTACACCAAATATGACAAAAAACTTCATGGTTTTTGATTTTCAATATGGAGGTAATAAAAATGGACGCAGCAAAAATTGAAAAATTGAAAACTAGAGAAGCAAAAGAACTTGTAAGAAGAGAAAAGCAGGTAAAATTTAAGGAAAATAAATTTTATCTTATCTATCTTTTTATGATTCTTTCTCTTGTCTTTATTACAGACGAGATAGCTTCCACAATATCGATTCAATTCCAATCCAACATCGTTAATGAATTTTTTGTTCAAAACATGGGGATGGAATATGGGCAAGGTTTATCGATATTTTCAGCCTTAGGTTTTATAACCTACCCAATTTCTCTATTAATGGTGCTTTATCGACCATTAGCTGATAGATTTGGTAGAAAACCTTTCTTAGTCATCAATACTTTCTGTATGGCTTTAGGTTTATTTATCGTTTATTTATCACAAGAAATTGTCGTTTATATGATTGGTGGAACCTTGATGGGCTTTATGGTTTCTCACGATATGCAAGCAGTTTATATTCTTGAGTGTTCTGATGAAAAAAGTAGAGCAAGAAATTATTCAATTATTAAATCAGTAGCTATTTTAGGAACATTATTAATTCCATTATTAAGAGAAACACTTATGCAAAATGTTTCAGAAAAATGGCATTTAGTTTATCTTGTTCCTGCAATTATTGGCTTTGCATTATCTTTTGTCGCCTTATTATGCGCAAAAGAAACTCATACCTTTTTAACAAATAGAATTAAATATTTAAAAACACCTATTGAAGAAAGAGAAAGAAAAAATAAAGAAGAGAAGCTTAATAATGCCCAAGGTGGAATTATTAACGCAGTTAAATTTGCGTTTAAGCATCATCAACTTAGATGGCTTATCATAGCTTGTGTTTTCTTTTATTTTGCTTCACTTGCAACATCTAGTTATAACACAGTTATGGCAGAAAGTGCCAATATGAGTGAACAAGATATAACTTACGCCTTATATTTATATCCAGTTGGTAATGCTTTAGCAACTTTAATTACTGGTTTAGTAAGTGATAAATTCGGTCGAAAAACAACAATTATTGCAATGGGAACTGGATCTTTAGTTTGCTATTCATTATTTATTGCTTCTTCAATGTTAAGCTGGACGCCTTTCCTTACAGGTTTTTTAATTGGTGGATTTATGGGTTGTTATTGGGGTGCTGGCGATACGATTGGCTCAATTATGTTCTCAGAATCTGCACCAACCAATTTAAGAAGTTCAGTAACGGTTATCAATACATTACTTAATGGTATTATTGGTGGTGTCGCTTCAATTATTATGATGGTTGTTGTCCCTTTAATTCCTGTTGAAACTTTTGGTTATTTCTATTTATGTTTAACAGTACCTGGATTGATAGGGGCAATTATAGTTATGTTAAAATGCGTTGGAGAAACAAAAGGTCTCGATTTAACTAAAGTTACAGGCTTAGAATGGGACACAAAAAAGGAAGAGAAAAAAGATGAATAGTAAAATGTTTGAATTAACTCAAAATGAAAAACCATTAGATAATATTAAAGAAAACTGCGGTTTTGCAGGGATTTTTAAAGAAATCGGGGTTGTTGGCGATTCACTTTCAAGCGGAGAATTTGAGTCAACCGACGAAAAAGGCAACGTTTCATATCACGATATGTATGAATACTCATGGCCTGCAATTTTAGAAAGAATTACTGGCACAAAATACTTTAATTACTCGCGTGGAGGTATGAGCTTTAAAGAATTTTATGAAACTTGGGCCGATAAAAACAATTTCTGGGAAAAAAGACAAGGATATATTGTCTGCTTAGGTAATAATGATTTATTTGTTTTTAACCAAAAAGTTGGTAGTGCAGATGATATAGATCCACTTCATCCTGAAAATAATCCTGATACCTATTTTGGTTATATGGGTAAGGTCTTATCCAAATTAAAAAGTTTACAAAAAGATGCACGCATCTTTCTTACTTCAATTCAAATCGACCATACTTCAAAAGAAAAAGATGAAATGACTTATTATGTAGCAAAAGAAATGGAAAAAGTAGTGAAAAAATATTCATATACTTATTTAATAGATTTAGCAAATTATGGGCCAGTTTATGATGAAAAAACACGTGAAAAATTTGCAATGGGATTTCATCCTAATGCCATGGGTTATTATGTATTTGCTTTAGCAATCGGAAATTATATCGATTATTTAATAAGACAAAATTATAAAGACTTTTTTGAACTTCCTTTCGTAGGAACTAATTTAAAAAATTACACAATAAAATAAGGCAAATAACTTAGTTTTTAATCACCTCATTTTGTATTAAAATAATTTATAGCAAATCTATTCAACACAAAAAAGAATAGACTTTTGCAAAGATTTTAATACAGATGAGGTTTTTATGACGATTGGAGAAAAGATTAAAAATTTAAGAATTAATCGAAAATTAACTTTTGAAGAAATTAGCGAAAAAACTGAAATTAAAGTTAGCGATTTAAAAAAGATTGAAAAAAATGTAATTATACCAACTCGAATCGAAGTTAAAAAAATTGCTAAATGTTTTGAAGTTGATGAAAAAGAGATTATAAATGATGAAAGCATTAAAGAAACTTCAGCCTTAGAAGCAGGTAAATCAATTGGCAATTTTCTTTATTGGATTATGTGCCTAGTGGCTTTTTTATTCTTTGTAATTATTGCTTTTATTCCTTCTTTAAATATCGCTAAAGAAAATGGACAAAATTATTTAGAAAGCTTTTATTCCTTGACTTCAAAAGATGGAAATCCAATCGTTTTAGTTAGTTTTGTTTTTTCTTGCTGTGGTTTACTTACTTCAATATTTTTAATCGCAACAAGATACATCTCATTTTGTAAGCTTAAGCAAGGAACGATTTTAGGGTTAAACCTTATTTTACTCGTTGCTTTAATTTTAGAAATTATAACAATCATTGTTGTTGTTAGTGCGTATACAGCAAATTTAACAAGTTTAATTAACTAATTTTGGAGGAAGTATGAAAACAATATTAAACGATGAATTAATTTCTTTTCTTAATGAAAGTCACAATGAATATTTAGCAGTCACTAATATCAAAGAAATTCTTTTAAAAAATGGTTTTAAAGAATTGAAAGAAAATGAAAAGTGGATTTTAAAAGAAAATTCTTCCTATTTTTTTACTAGAAATTCTAATTCCTTAATCGCTTTTAAAACGCCTTATAGAATTAATAAAGATGAGCTTTATTTTAAAATTGTTTCAACTCATCTTGATTCACCATCTTTAAAGTTAAAAGAAAATCCTGCTTTAATTGAAAACGGATATGAGAAGTGGAAAGTTGAAGTATATGGAGGATTAATTTATCAAAGTTATGTAGATCGTCCTCTTGGAATTGCAGGAAGAGTGGTTTATGAAAAAGATAATCAAATTCTTTCTAAAATTGTCGATAGTAAAAAAGCAATAGCGATCATACCAAATGTTGCTATTCATCAAAATCGCAATATTAATACAGATTTTAAATATAATCCACAAGTTGATCTTCTTCCTCTTGTTGCCTTAAATAATACCAAAGAGAGCGTTTTTGATACATTTTTAAAAGATTTAAGCCAAGAAAACAATATCATTAGTTATGATTTATACTTTTATAACTTCGATAAAGCTCAATATATTGGAATTAATGATGATTTAATCTCGGGTCAAAAAGAGGACGATTTAGCTTCGGCTTTCATATCTTTAAAATCTTTAATAGAAGCAAAAGATGACTATTTTTCAAATTCGATAAAGGTTGCTTCATTTTTTAACAACGAAGAGACTGGCTCTTTATCTTTTTCAGGAGCCGATAGTGATTTATTAAGAAATTTTATTAATAAGATTGCTTTTAGCTATCAATTAAATGAAGAAGAGAAAAATAACGCGATTAAAAAATCTTTTGTAATTAGTGCCGACAATGGGCACGCAATTCACCCATATCATCCAGAAATGAGCGATAATAAGAACATTTGTAAATTAAATGAAGGAATCCTTGTTAAGTTTAACTCGAATATGGCTTATACAAGCGATGCCTTAACTTCAGCTTTTATAAAAACATTATTAAGTAAAAATAATATCCCATATCAAATTTTCTTTAATAGAAGTGATGTTAGAGGTGGGTCGACTTTAGGCAATATTTCAATTTCGCAAGTTAGCATGTTAACCTGCGATATTGGTTTACCTCAACTCGCAATGCATTCTGCTTATGAAACACTTGGCACAAAAGACACCGAAAGTATGTTTAGCCTTATGAAAGAATTCTATAAAAAAGAATTTAAAATTGAAGAAGGCAAGATAACTTTTTTAACTCATGAAACTAGAACTATAAAATCGCTTTGATATCCTCGTTTCTCAATAAAAAAGTTACCAAAAAATGACAATCATTTTTAAAGACAAATTTTTAAAAGCAGATATAATTTCTTCTTGGAGGAGATGAAACTATGTATAACAAATATGCTTATGAAAAATATGTAGGTAAAAATAACGAAAAACTTGAAACATTCTCAAAAGATTACATTGATTTTCTTTCTAGAAGCAAGACTGAAAGGATATTTACTAAAAATTCGGTTGAACTTGCTGAAAAGTTTGGATTTAAAAACATCGAAGAAGTCAAATCTTTAAAAGCTGGTGACAAGGTTTATTCGCTTAATAGAGGAAAAAATATTGCACTTTTTGTTATTGGAAAAGAGCCAATTGAAAAAGGTTTAAATATTTTAGGGGCTCATATTGATTCACCACGTTTAGATTTAAAACAAAATCCACTATATGAATCAACTGGATTTGCTCTTTTTGATACTCACTATTATGGTGGAGTTAAAAAGTATCAATGGGTCACAATTCCTTTAGCTTTATATGGAACTGTCTATAAAAAAGATGGTAGTGAAATTGAAGTTGCAATCGGCGATCATGAAGATGATCCAGTTTTTGGAATTAGCGATCTATTAATTCACTTATCTGCTGATCAACTTCAAAAAACGGCTGCAAAAGTAATTGAAGGAGAAGCACTTGATTTAACGATGGGTTCTTTACCACTTAAAGAAGGTGAAAAAGATTCCATTAAAGCTAACGTATTAAAAATCTTAAAAGATAAATACGATATAGAAGAAGACGATCTTTCAAGCGCTGAAATCGAAGTTGTTCCTGCAGGAAGAGCAAGAGAATATGGCCTTGATAGAAGTATGATTGCTGGTTATGGTCACGATGACAAAGTTTGTGCTTATACTTCTTTAAGAGCAATTTTAGAAGTTGAGAAACCAGAAAGAACATCTTGCTGTATTTTAGTTGATAAAGAAGAAGTTGGATCAATTGGTGCAACTGGTGCCCAATCCCGTTACTTTGAAAATTTAATTGCTGAAGTAATGAACCTTAAAGGCGAATATTCTGAACTTGCTTTAAGAAGAGCATTAACAAATTCAAGAATGCTTTCTAGCGATGTTTCAGCTGGCGTTGATCCTTTATTTTTAGGAGTTAACGAACTTAAAAACAGCGCATATTTAAATAAAGGTATCGTTTTTAATAAATATACTGGTAGAGCTGGTAAGGGCGGATGCAATGATGCTTCACCAAAATTCATCGCTCATTTAAGAAAAATTATGGATGAAGATGGAATTTATTACCAAACCGCTGAATTAGGTAAAGTTGATCAAGGTGGTGGCGGAACAATTGCTTACATCTTGGCAAATTTAAATATGGATGTAATCGATGCTGGTATCTCAGTCTTAAATATGCACGCTCCAATGGAAATTGTTAGTAAGATTGACGTCTACGAAGCATACCTTGCCTATAAAACTTTCTTAATTAAAGGATAAAAATAATGAAACAAAAAATGCTAGCGAATCGCTAGCATTTTTTATTTATTAATGACTTAGGATGACACTTAAAAGTGGTGCAAATTTAAATCTTTAAAAAACCTTAGTTTTGCGGACTTTTTAAAAATTAAAAATTTACAATTTTAGAGGCATTAATTTCATAAATTTTTATCTAAAAAATTTAAAAATGATAACAAAAATCTTCATCAATCGAGATTAAATTTTTGAGCATTAAATTAATAAAATTTTCCGATTTTATTGAAAATAACTTTAATGAATCTGCTAAAAATGCGCTCAAATGGGGACTAAATAAATAAAAAATCCCTGCAGAACAGGGATATCTTATCAATCTGGTGGGTACTATAGGGATCGAACCTATGACCT
>CALVMF010000022.1 GCA_944342125.1 uncultured Bacilli bacterium
GCGAATAAATAAAGTTTTCCTTAAAAATTGACGTTGTTTTTGTTTGTACATCTATTTAGTTTTCAAAGATCTCTTGCGCATTAAAGACTAATTTAACGCGTGCTCAATAATGATACTGCGTAATAAAATTATATGCAAGTATTTTTTTAAAATTTTTTGCACAAATTTTAAGCAATGTTTATGAAGCTTAATCTATATATAAGATATATAGGAATTTATTCGATTAATATCTCTTCTTTTTTACGAATTCGACCATTTTTAGAAATATTGAAAGCGTGTTCTACTCTTTCTTTAATTTCATCAAAACTATCTTTATTTGTATATAAAGTCGCAATAACATCGCCTTGTTTTACTGTGTCGCCAATCTTTTTAGCAAGAACAATTCCAGCGCTCATGTCGATTACATCGTCTAAAGTTTCTCTTCCACCACCTAAACGCATTGAGCACTCACCAATTGTTAAAGCATCAATTTTTGTAACGATTCCAGATTTATTGCTCACAATAGGAATAATGTTTTTAGCCATTTCGAACTTTTCTGGATTATATAAATAAGATATATCTCCACCTTGCCATTTTATAAACTCAACAAACTTTTCAAAAGCTTTGCCATTTTTAATGTTCTCTTTTAAGGCTTCTTTAGCTTCTTTTCGATTATTAAAGATTTTGGCTTGTTCTAATAAGATAGAACCACTATTTAAGCAGAGTTCAGTCAAATCTTTTGGACCACGACCATGTAAAGTTTCAATAACTTCCTTAACTTCAAGGTTATTTCCAACAGCATAACCTAAAGGCTGATCCATATCTGTAACCTCAGCTTTAACATCTTTATTTAATGATTTTCCAATATTAACCATTGTTTGAGCTAACTTTTTAGCGTCCTTTAAAGTTTTCATAAAAGCGCCACTACCATATTTAACATCAAGTAAAATTGCATCACTTCCGCTTGCAAGTTTTTTTGACATTACGCTACTAGCAATTAAAGGAATTGAGGCGACCGTTCCTGTTACATCTCTTAAAGCATATAGTTTTTTGTCGGCAGGATCGAGTTCAGTATTTTGACCAATAATAGAAATACCAATTTCTCTAACTTGTTTTTTAAATTCTTCTTCAGTTAAGTTAATTCTGCATCCTGGAATTGACTCTAATTTATCAAGGGTTCCACCCGTATGACCTAATCCACGACCACTCATCTTAGCTAATTTTGCTCCTAAAGATGCAATCATAGGTCCTAAAACCAATGAAACCTTGTCGCCAACTCCACCAGTAGAGTGTTTATCTACTTTGATTCCTGGAATGTCACTTAAATCTAAAGTATCTCCGCTATGTTGCATTTCATCGGTTAAAATAGCTATTTCTTCATCATTCATGCCATTGAGATAAATCGCCATTAATAAAGCGCTAGCTTGATAATCTTTGACAACGCCATTTACATAATTTTCAATAAAATAATGAATTTGCTCTCTGTTTAGTACTTTTTTATCTCTTTTAGCTTCAATAATTTCCAAAATATCCATAATTTAAATTCCTTTCGTGTTAATTATAACTTTTTATAGATGGTTTTAATCATTAAAACTTTATAAATAAGTAGAAATTAACTATTATTATGGCATGAATTTTGAAGAAAATCTCTTATCATATCTACCTAAAGACGTTGTAAAAGGCATTTTAGGTGCTCAACAAAAAGAAAGAGTAAATTCTTTAATTTTAAACACACGAAAAATTAAAAGCGAAGATTTCGTGGCTTTATTCCCGAAAGTTAAGAAACATCCTTTTATTAATAATGTATTTACTTACGACAAAAACGATTATCAATTTGGCAAGAGTTGGTTATTTGATAATGGCGTAATTTATTTAATTGATACTAGTTCATTACTAGTTTCATACTTATTATCTACTGAAAAACAACTAGTTGATTACTTTGAAAGCAAAAAACACTTACTTGGTCTAGATATGTGCTCAGCACCTGGTGGAAAATTAATCTCTTTCTTATTGAGTTCTACTTCTATCAACTTCGAGTTTATAGCAAACGACTTAAATTTTAAAAGGGTGATTGAGTTAGAAAAAAATGTTGAACGCCAAGGCTTTGATAACGTTATAATTGCAAACAACGATTTAGAAAAAATCGATTCTAATTTTGAAAATACTTTTGATCTTATTATTCTTGATGCGCCTTGTTCTGGAAGTGCAATGTTTAGGAAAAATGAGCAAGCTTTAAAAGAACGGTCAATGAATAAAGTTCTTAAGTTTCAATCCATACAAAAAAGACTATTATCATCAGCAATTAAAATGCTCAATAAAGGTGGTTTCATTTCATATTCAACTTGTAGTTTTTCAAAAGAAGAAAATGAAGATGTTATTTTAGATATTATAAAATCGCATCCTGACATTGAAGTAATTGATTTATCAAATAATAAGCAGTTTTATAGACACTCTTCCTTACCTCAAGCCATACATCTTTTTCCTAATTTATATCAAGGCGAAGGTCAATTTATATGTATACTTCATAAAAAAGGCGTAAGACAAGAAAGACAATTAAAAAAATCAAATAAGAGTACGCAATATGACAACATACTAAAAGAATTAAATCTATCTTTTTTGAACACTAAACTCATAAATGAAGAAATTTTTGCTAATAACAATATAATAGATTTATCAAAATTAAATGTAATAAAACCAGGTTTAGATATCGGAACATATAATAAAGGAATTTTTACACCTTCTTTTCATTTAGCTCATTTCCTCGACTCTACTTCTTCAATTAAATTAAACGAGGAAGAATTTAAATCTTATTTACATGGAGATCAAATTAAAAAAGAACTAAATTTAAAAAACGGCTTTTACACCGTTTCCTACCTAGATATAAATTTAGGCTACACCAAATATGTTAATGGTCAATTAAAAAATTTTTATCCTAAAGGTTTAAGACACTAATTTTTATTTAACTTAAAATTTAAACTTCTCTCTTCTTCTATCAACGATTTAACACCTTCATTACAAAGTTTTTGCGCCTGTTCACTAACTACAACTGTAGTCAATTTTGCGTAATCTTCAGAAGAAAAAGTTCCATCATATTTAACCAAAACTGGGTACATTTTGTTTTTGCATTTAACATCAAGTACCTTTTGAGTACCTAATAAAGACATAACATGAATATCTGAATTAGTTTTCATCGCAGGTTTAAAGGTTCCGTAATGAAAAGCTTGTACTTCATTAATGTTGATTTTGTTTCTAGTTCCTTCTGGAAAAATTAACCAGTCGAGATTATCGATTTTTTCCATCTTAGAAGCTATATTTTTAAAGACTTTTAAAGATTGTTTAAGGTCATTTCTGTCTAAGAATTCACCATCTAAACACTTGATAATACGATTTACAAAAGGATATTTTGAGATTTCCACTTTTCCAACTACCGTCAAAGGCTTTTTTGCAATCGCTATAAAAATAAGTGGATCAAAATCGCTAATATGGTTAGCAACTATAAGATATGGTCTATTTTTATCTGCTTTTTGATAAAATTCATCAAAGTTAAAATATTGAACGTTAACTTTAAAAGCTATAAGAACCTTTCTTACAAGTTTTTGCACTCTATTAAAACGTAGATTAATATCGTATTTTTCTGGATGTTTTGAATATTTAATCATCCAAGAAAAATATGCGCCAATTAAACTAGGTAAAACTTTAATTATTACTCTTAGATACTTTAACATCTTTCTTTTTCTTCACAAACACATTGCATGTAAAAGGAGCAACTACTAAATTTTGAATATAGATTTCAGAGTTTTTAAGATAACCCGCTTCTCCTACTATCACTTGACAATAGTCATCGAAAGAAACATTTATATTCCCTCTTGTTGGATTAAAAACATAAATGTAGTCTTCATCTTTTCCAAAAATTTCAACTTGAAGAGCTCCGCCCTCTAAATTTTTAAATACATTTGACTTAGCAATTTGTTCACTTCCATTATAACCATCAAATGTCTTTGAATAATTCTTTCTTGCGTTTATCAAACTAGAAAGATATCTAGCGTTAGAAAATCTTTTATCGAGAACACTATAATCAAACTTATTATATTCATCGCCCTTATTATAAGTGTTATCTTCCATTTTTTTGGATAATCCGATCTCTTGACCTGCGTGGAAGAAAGGAACACCAAAGGAGAAAAGGACAATAGAATTTGCTAATCTTAAAACTTTAAGTTTAAATTCATCATCTTCGTCCTTAAATTCACGAGTAATTTTATCAAATAAAGTGCAATTATCGTGACATTCAAGGTAGTTTATCGATTGCTGTTGGCTCTTAAAACGTGGTGCATAACAATAATTAACGCAACTTCCTAAATAGACAAATTTAAATCCTTCTAAAAAGTTTGTATTTCCTAATATGTAGCCAGGGTAACTATTATTTTTTAAATCATTATTGCCTCGACAAATATCGCGGAAAGTATCATTAAAATAGCCAATTTCTGGCATTTTAAAGGAGTTAAAAATTGTAGTCTTTTTATCGCTTGGTAAGGCAGTAGGCATATCCCACCCTTCTCCATAAAGCATACAATCTGGCTTAATTTTTCTTAATTCTTTCAAAGCTAAATTCATTGTATCGATATCGATTAAGCCCATTAAATCGAAACGATATCCGTCGATTCCATATTCTTTCATCCAATAAACTAGACCATCGACAATCATTTTGCGAACCATAGTCCTTGATGTATCTAAATCATTTCCACATCCACTTGCGTTGCATAAAGTTCCGTTTTTATTTTTTCTAAAGTAATAGTTTGGTACTACTCTTTCAAAAACTGAAAATTCACTAGCGTAAACATGGTTATAAACAACATCCATATTAACTTTGATTCCGTTTTTATGAAATGCAGATATCATTTTCTTTAACTCAACAATTCTAGAATATGGGTCATTTGGTTTTGTTGCAAAGCTTCCTTCAGGTACAAAATATTGAGCTGGGTCATAACCCCAGTTGTATGAAGCATCAGGATTTAACTCATCGACCGTTTTAAAATCATAAATTGGTAAAAGTTGAACATGAGTTACTCCTAAATACTTAATGTAATCTAATCCAGCAGGATTACCACCTTTTGTTTTTCTGCCTTCTTCAGTTAAGCCAAGATATTTACCTTTATTAACTATGTCAGTTGTATGATCAATTGTCATGTCTCTAACATTTAATTCGTAAATAATAGCTTGATCATATTGTTTATAAGTAGGTAATTTATCTTCGTTTAAATCAATTTTGACCTTATTAAAGTCGATTACCAAACTATCTTTACCATTTGCAGTTGAAGCTTTTCCGTATGGGTCAGTTGTTATAAAGCTAAGCCCACTATTTGTAATGGAATAACGATAAGCATATCCTTCATAATCACCTTCAAGGGTAATAGAATAAACACCTCTATCACCTCTTTTCATTTTATAGGTTGAAAAAGTGTTCTTATTGTTATTTCTAATAAATAAAGAAACTTTGCTAGCAAGAGGTGCCCAAATTTTAAAAGTTGTTCTTTCTTTAGAATATGTAAAACCTAAATCATCTCCTGAATAGTAAAAGTCGCTATCAAAATCAGGGAAAGTTGTCGCTTCATTAACATTTAAAGACGTTACTCCAAAATCTCGGCATTGAATTACATAATTTTTTCCGAGCTCAATTTTATTTTTTGAGCGACATTCATATAGACAAAGTCCATTTAAAAAACTTTGCTTTACTACTTCTAAAATAACGATTTCTTCTCCATCAATGATTAAATTAAATGGTGAAGATTGGCTTTTGCTAATTTCTGAAAAAATAGCAATTCGAATCGTGTGATAATCAACTAGATTAGCTCCAAAAAATGTGTTAATCATAAATTACTACTCCTATGCAATATTCGTTTTCATGGGATAAAGAGGCTGGAAATTGATTTTTTTGATATTCAATATGAATCGCTCCAGTATCTTCTTTTACAACAATAATTTCATTTAGATTAATTTCAAGAATTCCTTTTTTAATAGATTTAAGAAAGGCTTCTTTTAAAGCAAAACGGCTCGCTAAGAATTCCTCTTTGCAAACGCTTAAATGATACTCGTTTAGTTCACTTTTTGATAGTACTTTTTGCGCTAATTTTTCTTTATTAACAAAACGAGGAATATATGTCAAATCAACTCCAACATTCATAAATTATTTTGAATAATCCATTGTTGTTTGCTCGATTGAACCTAAATTCTCATATTCGTTTTGTGGCTCTTCAGGAAGGTGAATCAAAACTCTTCTTCCTTTAGCATTATTTGAAGCGCCCTCTCCTTCAATGATTCCTTCATCTTCCAAGCGAGCGAACATTTTTCCGGCTCTAGGAAATCCTAAAGAGAAGGTTCTTTGAATTTTAGAAATCGAAGTATATTCTTGACTCATTACCCATTTCTTGATTTCTTCATACATTGAATTGTATCCTTCTTCTTTTTGTTGAGCCATGTCTTCTAAAGAGACCGTCGAACGTGTTTTTTCCTCTAAATCAAGGAAAGTAGGGTCATATTTAACAGGATAATGTGATTTTAAAAATTCTACAGTTTTTCTAATTTCCTTATTATCAACAAAACTTCCTTGAACTCTAACAAATCCTTGTTTAGAAATTAATGGGCAAGAAACTAACATATCGCCATTTCCAAGAAGTTTTTCTGCTCCACCTTCTCCTAAAATTGTTACCGAATCGACACTACTTGAGCAAGATAAAGCAACCCTAACAGGAAGATTAGCTTTAATTGTACCTGTAATAACATTAGTTGATGGTCTTTGAGTAGCAATAATCATGTGAATTCCACTTGCTCTTGCTTTTTGACCTAGTCTAACAACTGGCTCACTACATTTTCGATTTGTATCCATTAAATCAGCGAACTCATCACAAATAACAACAATATATGGGAGTTTATTTTTGCCAGTTTCTAAAGCTTCTTCGTTATATTGTTTAATGTTACTTACACCACAGTTTTCAAAAAGTTCATAGCGTCTATCCATTTCATCGCATAACTTTTGAAGACCAATATAAGCTTTATGTGAATCATTAATTGGTGGGCAAAGTAAATGTGGCATTTCCTTATATTTACCAAATTCAACTCTTTTTGGATCAATCATAACCATTTTTAAATCATCGACAGCATTTCTCATGATTAAACTCATTATAACGCTATGCATGAAAATGGATTTACCACTACCAGTTGTTCCGCAAACTAATAAATGAGGAAATTCTTTTAAATCCGCGCTTACATAATTACCACTAATATCCTGACCAAAAGGAATATATAAACCATATTTTTCGCCTTTTGGTAATCTTTCAACGCAATCTTTAAAGTTAACCATGCTAACTTTAGCATTAGCTATTTCGATACCAGAAGTCGATTTGCCTTGAACAATAGGAACAAAACGACATCCAATACCCCCTAAACGAACCGAAATATCATCTATGTATTTATTAATTCCGTTAATAGAGACATTTTTATCGGTTTGAAGGTCAAAACGAGTAACGCTAGGACCAATTGTATAATCAACAATTGATGCGCCGATATTTAAATCAGCAAATATTTGATTAATTTTATCTTTTCTTGCGTTACAAACTTCAATATTTTCATTTCTCGTATCGCTTGAATCTCTATTTTCTAATAAATCAATTGGAGGATATTCGTATTCTCCTTCATATTGTCGATCGCTTTTAATTTCGACTTTATTTGAATATGTTGTTTCCTCACTTTCAAAAACTGGTTTTCGACTTGCGAGTTCATCAATTTCCTTTTGACTCATAGCTGGTTTTTGAGGCATAGCGTTTGGAATTCTTTCTGTTTTAATCTCTTGATTAATATTTGTAGCTTGAACTGTTTGAACTTTTGGCTCAACTTTTTCTTGAATAACAGGCTTTTCTTCTTTAACTAAAGCCTCTTTTATCGTCTCTTGGGTAACCTTATTATTGTAATTTATGCTTTCTGATTGTGCATTTGGACTTAAAATCTGACTTGTACTTACACTTGGAGTGATATTTTGATTTTGAACTTGATTAACACCAACGTTTTCTTGTACTTTATGCTCAATAGCATCTTGTTTTTCTTCATTAAAGCTAAAATGAGCTTTTACTAATCCTTCTGTTTGATTAATATTGCTATTTATCGTTTGAGCTCGGAAACTTCTATCTTGAACGGGTTCTTTATAAGTCTGTTCAACATTTTCGCTTGTTGCTTGTTGAGGATTCATAAAGTTAGCTAAAACCTGCTCATTTTCTGGTTTAACTTCTGCTTCTTTTATTTTAACAATATGATTATTTTCGCTTGGAAGAGCTGAACTTTTAATGTTATTTACATTTTGATAGTTATAATTAACATCTTTTGCAACATCAAAATTAGGATTATTTTCTTTTACATCTTTTCTAAAAACTTGATTTTTATAATCGATAATTATTTTTGTTGCTTTGATACAAGGTTTACCAAAAGCAAAGAAAGCTCCAAGCACAAGAAGGATAGAGCCAATAACATTTGACCCAATATTTGTCATGCCACTATTAATCAAGGCCACAAGAACCATTCCGATGATTCCACCGTTAGAATAATTTTGTACGCTTGGGAAACCTTGATAAACGTAAGCAAAATATCCTTCGAAATTGCCAAAAGTTAAATAACCTAAGTTAGGGTCTACCATTGCATTAGTGACTAAAATTAAACAAGCTACTGTTATAAAAATTGCACCTAAAATTGTTAAATTAAAGTTTAGTTTTGCGGGTTTTTTATAAGAGAACATCAAGCTTACGCCAAAAATAATCATAATTGCATATACCGCATAAGCTAATATTGCGCCAGTTAAAAATGAAACGCACCAATTGATAAAACGGCTAACATAAATTAGCCAATCATTTACGGGAGCATTTGATAAAGCGCCAAAAATTGCAATCAAACAAACAAAAAATCCAAGAGAAACTCTTGTCCAATTTAAATCTACTAGATCTAAGATCTTTTTACCGAATTTATTCACGTCAATATTATAAAAAATTACATCTAAAATTGTAAGATGTTAACCTATATTTTATGTCTTTTTTTATCTAGCTAAATTCTTAAAAAAAGTCGGCGGAACCGACTTAATTAGTTTTGTAATAAAGCATCATCAATTTTTAAGATGTTTACTTTTACAACTGGATTACGATTGCTTCCTCTTAATAAATATCTCGCAATCGTATTGACTATCTGATCTTCAATCTTCTTAGTGTCGAAATCTTTAGTAGTTTCAAGCCATTTATTGACCATGTCCATAAACATTTTAGACATGTCTTTAAGCATATTATCAGCTTCTTTGTCTTTCAAGAACAAGAAACCTCTCATTTGAACATCTGGTCCTGCGACTACTTGTCTATTCTTCTCAGAAACTCCAACTGCAAAAACAGCAACACCATCCTCACTTAATCTTGTTCTATCGCTGATAATTTCATTAACTACGTCGCCAACTCCGATTCCATCAATCATCACTTCTCCAGATGGAACTTTATTGTCTAAATTAAAGTCAACTCTGACTCCAGCATCATCGATTAAAAGAGAATTTCCATTATCTAATAAGAAGATATTGTGATGAGAAAGACCTATTCTCATATCAAAAGCAAGTTTTGCGTTTTGAAGAAGATTTACATAATATCCTTCAATAGGAAGGTAATATTTTGGCTTTAATAAGGATAAAAGCATTTTGATATCTTCCTCATAAGCATGCATTTTCCCTAAAGTTTTCCTAGTTAAATAGAAAACTCGGCATCCACTTTTATAAACTTCATCGATGGTGCTTGTTGCAATAACTTCGTTATTATCATTTGCTACGCAACCAATAAAGAAAGTATCCGTTTCAGTTAGTTTTAATTGTTTTTCTTCGTTTTCACCATTTGCTAAAAGTGAAATCTTGTCATATATTCTTTCGCCTTCATCTGAAAGAATTATTACTAAATCTTGATCCTTATAGCGTAAAACATCTTCAATTGGAACAATATTTTTATTATTAAAATAAGGATCATCTTCAAATTTTCTTAAATTATAAATCCATTTAGAAGTTTCATCATATAAACAAATCTTTTTATTGAATTCAGCACATGCTCTAAAAACTTCATCGACGTGATATAAGTTGTCATTATGAAGAGCGACAAAAATTCTTCCTGGTGCACTTTTAAACTGACTAACTAAATGATTGTATAATTTATGATTTGGTGAACAATATCCACTTTTTGTTGCGTTTACTGACTCACCTAGAAGTAATAAAGTTGGATATTCACTAATTTTACCGAGAGTATTTAAGTCTAACTTAAAATGTTTATTGTTAGCATATTCAACAATAAAATCGCCACTATAAACAATATTTCCAAGTTCTGTTCTAACGCTTAAGCCAAATGCTGAAGGCATTGAAGCACAAGTTGAAAAGAAAGTAAATTCATGACCAGAAATATTCATCTTAGCTGGTAAATTAATAAAGCGATATTGGTATTCATAATTTACTTGTCTTTCTTTAGTAAAAAGATCAAGGTAAATGCTTGTTAAACGGGTGCAATAAATAGGTGCTGGGACTTCTTTAATAATATAAGGAAGGGCACCGAAACTATTTTTCTTACATTTAGGCAAAATATAAGCTTTAACTTTTTCTTTATTTTGCTTTAAATAATCAAAATTCGCGATTATAAAATCGATACCTGGCGTGCTTTTATTTGGGTATTTAAAACCAGCGCCAATAACAAAAATGTCATCGTTAATTTCAATAAGATAAAGATCTTTTCCATCTTCATCAAGACCACCTAGGGCCATAACTCTAATTTTATTCATATATACTTATACGTGCTTATTATCTTAAATTAATCATTTTAGTTCAAGTGTTTTTATGGTTTTATCATCGATATCAAAAATAGAAATCGAATCTAAATCTAAATCATAAATTGCATAGGTTTTAGGGTTATTATTTTTTGGTAAAGTCAAGCTTCCTGGATTTAAAACAAAGTAGCCTTTGCTTTCCTTTTTTAATACATAAATATGTGTATGCCCATACATCAAAATATCATTTTCTTTTAAATCGAGATTTTCTTCATTAAATAAATCTCCATGTGTTAGATAGACATGATGAGAATTTAAAGTAATCTCTAAAAGATCTTCAAATTTTACCCCAAGAACAAATTCATCAACTCTTGAATCGCAATTTCCCCTAATAACAGTTAACTTATCCTTTAACTTTAATAAATTTTCACAAACCGCTATAGGATAGTAATCTTTGGGTGGGATATTTCTTGCACCACTATAATTGATGTCACCAAGCAAGATGATTTTTTCAAAATTATGTATTTTATCTAATTCAACGATTTTTTGGCTCGAAAAAATCGAGCCATGTAAATCGCTAGCAATCAATATTTTTGCCATTATTTTTTCTTAAAGAAACCAAAGAGTCCGCTTTTTTTATCATCAAGCTTCTCTTCGACTTTTTCTTCTTTCGTTTCACCTTTAAATTCTTTAAAACCGTCAAGATCGTTTTTTACATCTTCTTTTTCAAAGTTAACACTGTTATCTTTTAAAGGTTTTTTAGAAAAATCTTTGACTTCTGCGCGGTTTTTCTTATTTTCATAAGGTTTTTTACGCTCTGGTCTATCGCTAGAAGGTTTAGAAGAATCAAATTCTTTATGAGAGAGTTTGATCTTACCATGATCATCAACATCGATAACTTTTACTTTTAAAGTATCACCAACTTTAACAAAATCAGCTGCTGATTTTAAGTATCCATTGGCTAATTTAGAAACGTGGCAAAGTCCTTCTTTATCACCAAATAGATTAACGAAAGCGCCATATTCTTCAACTCTAGTAACTTTACCTTCAAAAACTTCACCAATTTCAACTTCTCTAACGATGCCTTCAATAATATTTTTAGCCTTTTCGATAGCTTCTTTATCGGTATGATAAATTGTAACTTTACCATCATCTTCGATATCAATTTTAACATCGTTACATTTTTCAATAATGTCATTAATGACTTTTCCGCCACTTCCGATAACATCTTTAATCTTATCTTTATTAATATAGAATGTTTCAAATTTTGGAGCGTATTTTGATAATTCTTTTCTTGGTTCACTGATTGCTTTTGACATAACTTCTCTAATTTGAGCTCTTGCATCATGAGCTTGCATTAAAGCATCGTGAAGAATTTCTCTCGTAACACCTTTAATTTTGATATCCATTTGTAAGGCAGTAACACCAACTTCAGTACCAGCCACTTTAAAGTCCATGTCTCCAAAGTGATCTTCTAAGCCTTGAATATCGGTTAAAATTGTATATGGATGATTTCCATCTAATGGTCCGCTAGTAATTAAGCCCATTGCAATTCCGCTAACCATTCTTTTAATAGGTACGCCAGCTGCCATTAAAGCCATACAAGAAGCGCAGATTGATGCTTGTGAAGAAGAACCATTTGATTCACAAACTTCAGCGACGCATCTTATTGTATATGGGAATTCTTCTTCGCTAGGAAGCACATAGCTTAATGCTCTTTCACCAAGTGCACCATGTCCAATTTCCCTTCTTCCAGGATTACCCATTCTTCCAATTTCGCCAACTGAAAATGGTGGGAAATTATAGTGATGCATCCATCTTTTGTGATCTTCAGGTGATAAACTCTCTAAAATCTGTTCATCATCCTTAATTCCTAACGTACAGGTAGAAATAACTTGTGTTTGACCTCTAGTAAACATTGCTGAGCCATGAACTCTAGGAAGTAAATCTACTTGAGCATCAAGTGGTCTAATTTCATCGACCTTTCTTCCATCAGGTCTAATCTTTTCAACGGTAATAAGTCTTCTAACTTCATCAGCAACCATTTTTTCTAAGATATCAGATACCATTAACATGCTTAAGCGATGGTCTTTTTCATCTTTATATTCTCTTGCATCATAATCATCGATAATTTCTTTTTTAAGTGCATCGATTGCGTTTTGTCTTTCTAACTTATCGAAAATTGAGATTGCTTTGACCATCTTATCGTAAATGCGGTCATAGATATCTTTTTTGATTGTTTCATCAGGAGCATAAAGAGAAACGCTTCTTTTTTCTTTTCCGATTTCTTTAGCGATTTCTTCTTGGAAAAGGCAAAGTTTTTTAATTGCTTCATGTCCAAACATGATAGCATCAAGCATTACATCTTCGCTTAATTCATTTGCTCCAGCTTCAACCATATTGATAGCTTCTTTTGTTCCAGCAACAGCAAGATTTAAATCGCTTTTTTCTCTTTCTTCAACGCTTGGGTTAATAACAAATTTTCCATCAACTCTACCAACATAAACGCCAGCAATTGGGCCATCGAAAGGGATATCACTAATTGAAAGAGCTAAAGACGAGCCGAACATAGCGCTCATTTCAGGGGTAGCATCTAAATCTACGCTCATTACTGTGTTAACAATTTGGACTTCATTTCTAAATCCTTCTGGGAACATTGGTCTAATTGGTCTATCAATTAATCTTGCAGTTAAAGTTGCATGCTCTCCAGGTCTTCCTTCTCTTCTTAAAAAGCCGCCAGGAATACGACCGATTGCGTATTGTTTTTCTTCATAACCAACTGTTAAAGGGAAAAAGTCCCCTTCTTTTGGTTCATCACTACAACAAACAGTAGATAAAATAACGGTGTCATTAAATCTAACTAGTACGGCACCATCAGCTTGCTTGGCAATTTCGCCACTCTCTACGACAAGCTTTTTTCCATAAAATTCTAATTCAAAAACTTTCTTCATTCTTCTTTTCCTTAATTCAAACAAGTGTATTTTACACTTATTAAAAAAATTTTTCACTGCTTACATTGAAAAATGTGCGTATAAAATCTTAAATAATGTCCTATTTATTGATTTCGATAAAATTTTCAAAATCGTCAATTATTTCTTGGGTCTTATTAAAGCCTTCTGCCATTGGAAAGCCATCAACAAGAGCGTGTGATGCAGTTAGATTTAAGGTCATCTTATATCGACCATTTTCTAAAACGTATTTCCCCCAAAGTGCACGAGTGCAACTTTGAGAAGATTTATCTCCATAAATCATTGGATGAGTCATGCCAACAAAATCTAAAGTAGGTAAGCAAGAAAAATAAAAATCATCATAATAATCGCTGTCGTTATAATTTTCGCGATGATTTGTGTTTGTTTTTTGAAACTCTACTTCTTGATGAGCTCTTTTATAAAACTCACTATACGATTTAGTGTATTCATGTCTTCCATTATTAAAAGTTCCATCGACACATTTAATCGTATAAGTTGGTCTAATAGCTTCATAAAGCCTTACTTCACCATTTACTATTCTTAATCTAAATTCTTCCACTTCATTTAAAGCGACGGTTAAAGCGTATAAAAAATTGATAAAAAATGAGGTTTTTGTTTTCTTTGAGTAGTTAACAATATTAGTAACATCAAGCCTAACATCTAAACCATAAGTTGTGTTTTCAAAAGAATTGAACCGCAAAAATTGAGTTTTTCTATTCCATTTTTCAATATCTATAACTTTATATTTATTAGCCATGTTAATTCAAAACTCCAAAGGCAAATAATCCAATAAGAATCACGCCTAATACAATTCTATAATAGCCAAAGCCTATAAAGGTATGCTTTTTAATAAATTTCATCAATGTGTTAATAATGACTAAAGATGTTATAAAAGCGGCACCAAGACCAAAGATCATATATAAAGTCATGTCTAGATTCCAAGCGACACCTTCA
>CALVMF010000023.1 GCA_944342125.1 uncultured Bacilli bacterium
AATAATCGCCAATTGCGGCGATTTTTTTAAAAACAAATAAAAAAACGCGAAACTTTATTCGCGTTTTATTAGTTTAGTAATTGTCCTTAAATGTCAAAACACACTAGGGTATGAGAATATGCAAATAAAAGAAAAACCGGATTAGAGTGTCGGTGCACTGCCGTGGGCTTCTACTTGCGTTTCAGCCATCGTAACAATTTAATGATTGCTCATCAAATTATGTTTGCTACGATGGAGGCCAACACGGCAACAATAAATTCTGTCATTGTTCTCTTCTCCATTTAGAGGTTTAACGTCTTTACTCTCGACTGATATATTATACAATTTATTTTTTTTAATTTATGTAGATGCTGCAAACAAAACGTGGTTACAAAGTTTTCAAGAAATTTGGAATCCATGATATGCACATCACATTTGTAGACTATAACGAACAAATGGTATCAATTTTAACTAAGAAGTTTTCTAAACTTAAAAATATTACTATTGTTAATGATGATATAGAATCATATTTTAAAACCCATAAGGAATGTATTGATTGTTTAGTAAGGCCAGCAAATTGGTATGTGAAAATGACTGGGGGGTTATGATCAAGGATTAAGCGATGCACTTGTTTGAGATTTCCAATTAAAAGTTCAGAAGTATATAAAACTAAATTACAAAGGAGAACAACCTGTTGGCTCTGCTTTTATAATTGACACAGGAATTAATGGAATAAAATTGATACATTGCCCAACAATGCAAAAGCCATCGATTATTAAAGACGATTTTATTATTTACACTTGTACAAGATCTACATTGTTACGTGCTTCGAAAAACAATATTAGAAATATTGTGATGCCTGTTTTTGGTACAGAAACTGGAGGCGTAAAATCAAATATAGCGCAGACATGATATATGAGGCAGTAACGCAATTGTCGAAATATGACGAAAAATAAAGAAAAATTAATAAAAACTTTTTAAAAAGTTTAAAATATTAGAAAGTGAGGATAGTAATATGGAAAACATTAATTTAGGAGATGTTCCAAAAATTGTAAATGTTAATGAACCACATATGGCATTACTTTTCTTGTTGGACACTTCAGGTTCAATGGCTGGAATGCCTATTGAAGAATTGAATAACGGGATAAATCGTTTTAAACAACAAGTGTGCCAAGACGAAAAAACAAAAGCTATTCTTGATGTTGCAATTATTGAATTTAATTCTAATTGGAAAGTTCTGCAAGATTTTGTACCTGTTCAATATATGGAAACACAATCACTTGAAGCTAGAGGCTCTACATACATGAAAGATGCTTTGGATAAAGCTATTCAAATGGTAGACGAAAGATCTAGATTTTATAGGAGATCTGGTACCGAGCCATACAAACCATGGATTGTATTAATAAGCGATGGTGAACCATTCGATAATCCTGAAGAATTGGAAAGTAAAATAAATGAAATGGTTTCAAAAGAAAAATTAGCATTTTGGTCTTTAGCTGTACCTGGTGCAAATAACGAATTACTTCATAAACTATCAGGTAAAAGAGTCCTTAATCTTGAAGATTATGACTTTAAGGGTTTCTTTGACTGGGTTAATAAATCAATGAGGGCAGTATCTACAAGTTCTCCGGGAGAAAAACCAAAAGGTGAAGCGTTACCTAAAACAGTAACAATTGATGAATTGATGTAATTATGATTTTCAACTACGGTTTTACAAAAATTGGCTTTTATCATCTAGAAAAAAATATAGTTTGTCAGGATTATCATTTAATTAAACAGATAGACAAACGTTTTTGTATTGCCACTGTAGCAGATGGATTAGGCAGTGAAACACATACTGATATCGCTTCCAAATTAGCTTGCGAAACAGTGATAGATTTTTTATCAGCCAATATTACAAGAAAAACTGATATAAATAATTATTTGCAAATATTAAAAAATAGTTTTAATGAAGCGTTAAAAAAGATTGAAGAATTTGCAAAAGCAAATGCTATCGATATTGACCAGATGGATACAACATTATCTGCTGTTATTTTTATCGATGGCGATGTTTTCTTTGGTAATTCCGGAGATAGTGGTGTTTTAGTATTGAATTCTGATGGTGCTTACGAACAGATTAGTGAAAAACAAATAGATGAAAACGGATTGGTTTATCCATTGTGTTTTGGACCTGAAAAATGGCAATTTGGTTTTAAAGATAATGTAGCCAGCGTTTTGCTAGCCACAGATGGAATATTTAACACATTATTTCCATATCTTCTCAACGATCAAGAAATTAAGATATACGTTCCATTATGTGAATATTTAATGAATAATGATTCATTAAATTTCAATAAAAGAAATATTTATTCAGTAAAAAATAAGATTGAAAATTTTCTTGATTCAATACCAAAAGAAGAAGTTAACGATGACAAAACGTTAGTTGTTTTATTGGATGATTCCGTGAAAGTAAAGAGACAACCAGATGAATATTATCAAATACCTGATCGGGATAAACTTAAGAAAATCAGAGAGGAAAAATACTTTAGGGAAGCATATCCAAATCTAAATTTAGAGAATTCCGATTTAAATAAAGATTCTGAAGAAAAGACTGACGAAAACGGTAATAAACATGAATAGTGGTAGGGAATATTTTGGAAGAAAAAGAATTTATAAATTAGGAAATAAAATAGCTGAGGGCGGAGAAGGCGCTATTTATTCAATTGAAGGCGATGAAAGCTCAGTTATTAAAATTTATTTTAATGCCGACAATGAGATTGAACAAAAAATTGAATTTATGTGTTCTAATCCTCCTGCCTGTTCAGTTTTGAACGATTTAGCTTGGCCGACTGATGTTATTAGAGATGGTGCGACCGATAAATTCCTTGGGTTTGTTATGCCTAAATTAATCACTGATTGTGAATTAAGTCATCTTTATAAATATAACGATCCTAAGGCAGGCATTCCGCCTGTTATGGATTATAAGAAAAGAATTTCAGTCGCAATAAATTTATGCAAAGTCATTGATGCTGTCCATAAAGCTGGATATATTTTTGGCGATTTTAATCCATTGAATATAGGAGTAAATTTAACTAATGCAAATATAGGTTTCTTCGATGCTGATTCCTTCCATATTTTCGATAGTCAAACAAACACTCAATATAGATGCAAGGTCGGATGTAACGGTTATATCGCGCCTGAATTACTAAAAAAATGTAAATCAAGAGATCCTTGGTACACGTATGAGGAGTGCCCTTTACCAACTTTTACTTTAGAAACAGATAGATTTGCTTTGGCGATTCATATTTTTAAACTATTAATGAATGGTTTTACTCCGTTTAACGGAATAAAAGAAGATGAAAGTGCATCGACAGCATCTCCGGGAATAGGCTCTTTAGCTGTTGAAAGAGATAGTTATTGTTTTAAACCGGGCAATAAGCCATTATCTGCAGCTACTCCTGATTTGAAGTCGTTTCCCGAATATCTTTCTAGTTTGTGGCAAAAAGCATTTATTGACGGAAAAGAACTCCCTGAATGTAGACCTAGTGCAGAGGAATGGCTAAAGGCTTTAGAAAAATACGATGCTGATGTCATTCAATGTTCCAATAATGGCTCACATTTTTATTGGAAAGACAAAAAGAATAAATTGGCTGTATGCCCTTATTGTGAAGCAGACAAAAGACAAGATAGTCAACAAAATCAAAAGACATTCAAAACGCCAATCAGTATCCCAAAACAATCAACGGTCGCAAAAAAGAAAAAGCCGAATTCAAAAGTGTTAGCAATATTTATTACAGTAATTGTATTTGTTGCAAGCATCATAGGCATTATTTTTGGTGTACGCTCATGTTCTAATGGTGGTGGCAAGGCAAATTATGACTCAAATAATTTTGTTATTAAAATTGAAAACAAAAAAGAAATTAAAAATGATTATTACAATTTTTATGTTAACTGTGATTTTTCTATTACAAACAATAGTAGCATAAGTGCTACTGACTTATACGGAACCATTGTATTTCAAAATTCTTATCATGTTGATTTAGTTGTGTTTAATGTTTCATTTAGTGGAGAAATTAAGCCTGGAGCCACAAATAGTTATACCACAGAGTTTAAGTGTCCTACTAATAATGAAAAGAATGAATTATTCTATTCAACATCTTATAAAGATTTGGCTGTTATGTTTAAGTGGACGAACATATATTTTTCAAATAATACTTGCAAAACGTACGAAAATAACTATTCATACATTAAAGAATCTGGCGAAGACGGAAAAGATTCTTCATACGATACTATAGCAAACTTGAAGAATGCTAAAGTTGGATCGATTGTAAAATTTGGGCAATATGAAATGGATACAGATATTTTAAATGGGCTTGAGTATATTACTTGGAAAGTTTTATCCATTAGTGATAATAAAGCTCTTATGATTAGTGAAAAAATATTAATTGATATGCCTTACAGCTCTAGTGAAGACTATACGACATGGGAAAATTCATTAATAAGGAATTACTTAAATGGCACTTTTGTGTCTAAATATTTTACTAATGAAGAAAAAAGTGTTTTAAACCTTATTAATAGCACACCATCCCAAAATGAAATGAATAAAGGCGCAAGAAGTACAAATGAATATGTAACGATTTTTACTAGCGATGAATTGGAAGGATACTTTCCAATATCGGAAGATAGAAACGCTGAGTGGACTGGTAATATGTACTCTGAATTAGAAGACGATATTGGCTCTATATATTTAGACCTAGATTCTCTTAACTATAATACGTATTGGTGTAAAAATGCTTACTTTGATAATAAAGATAATTCTATGTCTCAGTACGAATTTGTTTACAACAAAGTTTATAAAAATCCAATGTTTGCATTTGAGGATAATTTTTCAGTAACTAGTGGAGTAAGACCTGTAATAAAGGTCAATTTGTCATAAACTATGATTGATAATTCAGAGTCTTTTAAAATTCTAGCTAAGCAATTAGTAAATTTTGATAAAGTGATTGAATTTAAAACTTCTTGCGAAGAGAATATCAAACTCATTATCGATATTTTAAGATACGATTACGTAGTAACTTTTCATGTAGGCACTATTACATATAGATATGATAAAGACACGCAAATTGCTACGCTTGAGCCTGAATATTTATTTAGCAAAGATGAGTACAATTTTTTAATTGATAAAATTCTTAATAAATTATCATCTTTAAAAGAAGAAATCATTCAATTTGATGATGATTTAGATAAAGAAAAATTTATTCACGATTATCTTTGCAAGAACGTTAAATATCTTGATAACGGCAAAGAATCGCATTGCATTATTGGTCCTTTGCTTAATGGATATGGTGTATGTGAAGGTATATCGAAAACTGCACAAGCATTATTTAAAATTTCAAACATTGAATCCCATATTATTTGTGGGGAACATATCGATGAACACAAGGCTAAAACACCGCATTCATGGAATGCCGTAAAAATAAATGATAAATGGTATTTTTTGGATATAACCTTTGATAATACTATTTCTGATGATTTTATCAGATATGATTATTTTAATTTGTGCGTATGTGATGTATATGAAAGTTATGTGCCTGAAGAATATAATAAGAAATATTTTTATATGTGCACCAATCAATTAAACTATTTTGAATTAACAAATACTGAATTTTTTAAGATTAAAGATTTATTTATGTTTATTAAAAAATCTATTCGAACAAATACTAAAATTATTTATTTTAAGTTTGTAAATAGGATAGAATATTTAGATAAAAATGTTCTTAATGACTATATTTTAAAGAATAATAAAGTTTCTAGCATTAAATATTCGTCTAATGAAAAATTAGGAATCCATTATATCGATCTTAATTATAAGCAGAGATTAATTACCCTATAGAGATAAAGGAGATAAACTATGTCTAAAACACCAACATTTGAAGAATTTAAATCATCTATCGACAAATTTGATGATTACTTTGTTCGTTTTTCAAATTCGATGAATAAGTTAAACAACGATGAAGGAAGAGAAATCAGCAAAGCTGAAAATGACCAAAACAATTATGTAGATAATTTAATTAAAGAAAGAGTTGGCATTTTTTTGAATTTAAAAAATAATGTTCAAAAAATTATTGATGGTTTTAGTTCAAGAAACGTCGATTTAAATTCTTTTGGAATCTACTACAAAGAAGAACACTTCGATTCCATTGATAAGGCAATTAAAACATTAAACGAGAGAAACGAAACATTAAAGACAAAGTTAGCTGAATTAAACGAATTTAATTTTGAATCAAGTACTGCGACTTTTTCTTTTAATGGTGAGAAAGCCACTATTAATAATAAAGAATATGTTGCTCCAAATTTTCCAGAATTAACCGATAAAGATTTTGATACAGATAAAAATTATCTTCCACTTATTAAGGATATTTATTCTGCATGTCTTGACGTGCTTAGCAACATTGATTTTATCGTAAATTACTATAATGGAAATGCATTCAAGGAAGAATTATCAGTAATAAAAGGAAAAGTTTCCGATCAATTTACTGATGAAATCTCATCCTCTTTTGATGAATCGAAAAGGAAATTAATATCAAGCTGCGAAACTTTTTTCAAAAATGAATGTGGACCGTATTTGGAACAAAATAACTTAAATTTAAATGATTTTCAAACAGTTGATACATTGAACATACCTGTTGATTTTAGAAGAAAAATTAACATAGGAAGCGCCCCATATCAATTTAAAAATTTTGATATATATGCAAATGCTATTGAAAAAATTAATTATGAGAATTTAGTTAAGAAAGATATAAACGTTCCTTACTATGTTGATTTAACTAAAAAAGGCAATATATTAATTAACACAAACGGTAGCGATGAGAATTTAAACAATTTTATTCATCAATTAATAATGCAATTTGTGTCTTCAGTACCATATAAGAAAATTAATCTTGCATTAGTAGATGTTGATGATTCTGATGATTTTGATTTTGTTTTTGATTTTTCAAAAGAGTATTTAAAAAATAACAAATTGTTATTTAATGGGAATATTGCAACCGATGAGGAAAGTTTTAAAGAAATGGTTGTTTCTTTGAACAGAAAAATAAATGAAGTAAAAGGCGATAAGCTTGGTCCTAAGTATTGCAACAATGTTTTCGAATATAATGATATGTCTCCTGAAAATACACAAGAGTTGTATTTAATGGTTTATGTTAATTGCCCAAAATGCCTTGATTTTTCATTATCAGACAAAATAAGTAGTTTGATTTTAAATGGTAATATGTGTGGCGTATATTCTATTATTTTGAATAACACTACAACTCCGTTAGCAAAAGAATTTTATCAATATAATTCTGATGCGCACAAAGAGTTTATTAGCAAAATATCTAATTCATCAACCGTTATTGATTATGATGTTAAAACAAAGACGTATCATATAAAGGATATGATTTTAAGCCCAAATTATTCATTTAAGACAACTGACGTAAATCAATTTTTTAAATTAATGAATGAGGGTTGTGCTAAAGAAGGAACCTCTAAAATTATTTATCTTGATTCTATACTTAATAACACATACGAAAAAAAGGATTATTTTGATCAAATTAAAATCCCTGTTGGTAAAGATGGCGGTGAACTAGTCTACTTTGAATTAGATATTGAAGGAACCGGAACATCTTCAGCAATTGTTGCTGGTGTTAATGGTTCCGGTAAATCCTCTTTCCTACATACAATTATTCTCTCTGGTGCATCATATTATTCACCTGATGAACTTGAATACTATTTAATAGATTTTAAAGATGGAGTTGAGTTTGGTTCTTACTTAAATAAAACAAATGGCAAGGCGATAATCCCTCACGTTACTTTCTTGTCGCTAAAAAATAAGGTTGAAGATGCTTATGATATTTTAGAGAAAGTTTATTTAGAAAAAGAATATAGAAATAAGTGTTTTGGAAAGGTAAATGCTCAAAACCTAATTTCATATCAAAAACACCCTGATGTTATCTCGGGCAAACTTCCGTCTTTCAAAAGGACTGTTGTTATTATTGATGAATATCAGAATTTCTTAATATCAACAAATACATCGACCATGATTCTCTGCAATAAATGTGCAGGTAAATTATTGTCGTTGCTTAAGGAAATTAGAAATGTTGGTATTTCTTTAATTTTATCTAGTCAAGGAATTGATATTGAGAGAGATGCATTAGAACAAATTAATAATAGATACATTATGAGATCTTCGGCATCCACTCTTCAAACCGCTTTCCCAAATTTCTCGGGTGACACAATGAATATTGAGTTAAATAAAGAAAAAGGTTTAGTCTATAAAACACAAAATGGTGGTGACAGTAAACAATTATTTAAAGCTGCTTATTGTGGAAAGCTTGATGAAGAAAAAGCTCAAAAAATTATCGCTGAAATTAATAAAAAATATCCATCAGCAAATAATGACATCATCATTTCAGGAAATCCTGACACTCTATCAGTGGTAGAAGCTAATGCTCCATTTGTTAAAAATACATCAATTGATGTAGATGAGAAAAATTCAATTTTTGCGTGCTTTGGACAATCGGCATTATCTAATCAAAATATATCATTAGTTTTTAACGATGAAGACTTTTGCAATTATATTTTAATTGGAGACCTCAAGAAAACGAGATCTATTGAAGCTTCTATTGGCCTTTCCTTTTTATATTGCTTAAAGCAATTTAATTACGAAATAAGTAAAGAGTGTTTATTCTATTTAGATCTAAATTACAGTAGTGATGCCCTTAGAAATCCAAGCCCATTTGATACATATAAGGATAATTTTGCTGATTTAATGACTTATTCCGTGGAAGTACAAGATATTATAGATTCTATTAATAGAGTTTATGAAATATTTAAGGAAAGAAAAGAACTAAGTCGTCAAAGAAGTAGAGACATTAAAACACCTATTTTAGTACTGGTAAATTCCTATTCATGCTTAGGTGAAATAAAAGAAGAAACAAACGGTGCTGGTGGTTCTATGTCGGTTATGGATGATTTGAATTCATTGAGTGAGATGGGATTTGGAGACACAGGCAACGATTCTGAAATCTCTCTCATCGATAAAATTAAAACTATTTATGAAAATGGACATACTTATAACATTTTTATGGTTATCCAAGACAAGAGATCTGCTTATTTAAATAAGTTTGATAATTTTGCTGATTATTCACGCGTAATTTGTTGTGATTCAAGGGAGTTAGAGAACTGCTTAATGTCAGAGAATGGTTCTTCAGTAACAATTAATGATTTACCTTCAAATTACGTTGTTATGTTCCCTCAAGTTTCTAAGATTAGACCATTTATTTTTGATGGTAAAGAAAAAGAATTGATTAATAAATTTTGCAAGGAGATTTCAAAATGATCAAAAAGTTTTATGTTGATATAAACGAACTTGATAATTACGCCTCTTTTTTGAATAAAAATGTTGCTGTAATTAATAATAATATTAATTTAATTTCAAAAGCTAACAATCGATATCAAACATTAATGAAAGATAATATTAGTGTTCAAGTTGATTTGCATTTGAAAAAATTTAAAAAAGCATTTGATAACTTTTCCTTAGAGCTAAATAAGCTTTCAAAAGAAGTTAAAGAAGATCATGCTTTATATACTGCTTATAATTCAAAATTGAAATGAGGTACCATATGAATAATACTATTCAATCATCAGTTAAAGATCCTGTTATTGTAATTAATCAATTTATTAAAACATTAGATGTTTTTATTAAAGAGTCAATTGTTAATATTAATAAAATGAAGAGCAAGCATCAACAAATGGCAAATTTTCGGAAGGGTGATCAATACAATAAGTTTACTGCTGTTTTGAGTCAATCTATCAAAGATGCCGCTAAAGAGTTGACCGAATTGCAAAAATTAAGAGACCAACTTGTGAAAAAGGCTCAGATATTGTCAAAAGCAGTTAATAATTAAATATGGAAAAATTAATTTTAATTAATTGGTCAGACAAAAGGGCTAATGAAGTAACTAATAAAATTAATGACATAGAAACTAAAGCAAAACTTAGTGAGAGTAATTTTTCTAATAGTGTTTCAAAAGTTCATGCAGATGCAAGTGAAGTGGTTCCTTGCTCTTTTACCCCAAACAATTATAAGGTTTAAAAAATGAGTGGTACTATTCAAGAAAGCGAAATGTACATAGCAAGTCAATACTGCAAAAAGTTTATTAAAGAATTGACTGACGTTTTAGTGTGCGAAACAAAAATTTATGATACTGAAATTTTAAATTGCAACAATAAGATACAATCTGAACAGAACGATATCGCTCATTTAAAAGAACAAATTAATTTATGTGATTCATTATTACAATCAAATAGGCAAAGATTGGCTGAAATACCTGGAGAAATTGAGACATATAAAGAAGATATTGCTCAATGTAAAACTAATATATCTAACACAGAGTATCCTGTTTATAGAGAAAGATACGATGAGTATTCAGAAAGATGGTATGAGGAAGAGGACTATGAGGCTACTTATAATAACGGTAGATGTATTGATAGTTTAAAATCACAGATTTCCGATGATGAAAATGCTATAAGAAGATTGTATGATCTTCAAAGAAGATGTGAAAACAATATTCAATCTTTAACAGCTATGATTTCAAATATCGATGCATGTATATCAAAAAAGCAAAACTTAATTAATAAGATTCAACAAGACATTCCTTATTTGCAATCTAGTTTTAATGCTTTTAAAAAGACAATTAATAATTTACAAAACGAAATTAATATTTTAAATAATAAAATAATAAATGGTGCCGAATTAATTCATAATTGTGGCTCTTGTTTGGCTCAAATCGGCTACAAAGGCCTAAAATGTTCTTATTCCGACAAGGATATTGTCACAATAACTAGTGACGGTCTTAATCAAGAAATTCAATTATTAAATACATTTATTTCAACGAATGTGAATAATATTTCGCTTTGCAGTAAAGGAACGATAAGTTTTGTAAATCAATTACAAGATAATGTAACTTCAGAATCTCAATCAATTACTGTAAAAGCCTTGAAAGAACTAAATAATATAAATCAAAATTACATTTCTTATGAAACTTTGCTCAAAAAAGCACTAGCATTCATAAGTTCTTATGAGTCAATAAAAATTTGATGGAGGCATAAGTATGGATATTAAAAAATTATTAGAGAAAGAATTTTCTAAAGAAAATGAATTCAACAATTTGCTTAAGAGCAACATGCCTGATGACAAATCAATTTCTTCTGAAAAATTTAATGATAAGTTTTCAAAATATATTAATGATTATAAAACTAAAGAGAATGATTATATAAATAACGTTAAAAAATCAGTTTCTCTTTATGAATCAAGATTAAATGCCGAAGATCTCTTTGCTAGAAAAGATAAAATTTATCAGAATGCATTAGCAAAAAAACAAAGTGGTGACTTTTATAATGCTTATGTTGAATTTGGAAGCATTAAGGGCCACAAAGACTCTGATGCCCTCTGTAAAGAATGTTTAGATATTCTTGAGGCAAAATACAACGATGCAATAGCAAAAACACAGATTTGTGAATTTGATTCAGCTATAAGTATTTTGGAGCAAATTAAGCCTTTCAAAGATTCAAAAAAGTTAATTATCAAATTTAGTTCTCATAAAAAAATCTATTCAAAAAAAGAAAGTATTTATAATTCTGCATTATCTAGTTTTAATGCTGGCAAATATTATGACGCCTTAATGAGCTTCCAATCTATTTTAGGGCACAAAGACTCTGATGCTCTCTGTAAAGAATGCTTAGATATTCTTGAGGCAAAATATAACGATGCAATAGCAAAAACACAAATTGGTGAATTTGATTCAGCTATAAGTATTTTGGAGCAAATTGAGCCTTTCAAAGATTCAGAAAAGTTAATTATCAAATTTAGATCTGATAAAAATATCTATTCAAAAAAAGATAGTATTTATAATTTCGCATTATCTAGTTTTAATGCTGGCAAATATTATGACGCCTTAATGAGCCTCCAATCTATTTTAGGCCATAAAGATTCTAATGATTATATAAATAAATGTAACGTTCTCTTGGAAGAAAAATATAATGAAGCACAAAAGTTATTTAATTCCCAAAATTACAACGATGCATTAGTTGCTTTCAAAAAGATTGTCTCATATAAAGATACAATCGAAATGGTAAGAAAGTGCGAAAAAGCAATCGAAGACGAAAAAGAACTAAATAAGAAAAATGCACAGCTTGCTAAACAAGCAGCAGCTAAGAAAAAGAAAAAAAGAATAATTATTACAGTTAGTTCAATTGTGTGTGCCGTTATTGCTGTCATAATAATTCTTGTAACTGCTGTATTTATTCCTAACGCTCAATTAAAAGAAAATACTCAAAAATATGAAAACGGTATTACATTGATAAATAACGGACAATATAAGGAAGCCTCGGAAATTTTTAATGGCCTAAACTTTAAAGATTCGAACAATCTCTATAGTGTTTCAAAGGCCGGTGAGTCTTTTAAAATAGGAAATTATAACGATGGTATTGAAAATATGTGTGCGGCCAAAGGCTCAACATTCGTTTCGTATGATTTAAATGGAGGAACTTCTCCAAAAACTCAAGAAACAATTACAACTTATGCACCAATTAGTAATACATGTACAAAGGATTACTATTCTTTTAATAAATGGGATATGACCAATTTCTCAATTTTTGTTGAACCAAATAGCTACGAAAGCAAATTGTATTTGAAAGCAGATTTTTCTATTATCAACTATCATATAAATTACAATTTAAATGGTGGAACAAACAATTCGTTAAATCCAGCCATTTACAATTATGAATCATCGAATATTAATTTGTACGATCCTTCAAAGACTGGTTATCAGTTCACGGGTTGGACTTGCAATGGACAGAGTATAACATCAATTCCTCATCACAGCAGTGGCGATAAGAATTTAACTGCTAACTGGAAAGCTAAAACATATACTGTTAATCTAGACGCAAATGGTGGTACTTATTCTGGTCAATCTTCTTATACTGTAACATACAATTCATCATGCACCTTCCCAACACCAACGAAACACGGGTGTTCTTTCTTGGGCTGGTACTATAATGAAACAAAGGTAGGTTCAACTTGGACTATTGATGCCAATTGCACTATTAAAGCTAAATGGGAATATTCTTCATTACAATACTTAGATTATGGTAAATACAACAGTAATAAAGAAATTTATATCAAAGGCCTTAAAGGGAATTATCCATATAGTGAATTAGTACTTCCTGATTCAATTGACGGTTTAAATGTTACATTAATATATGACAATGCTTTCTATAACGTTTCGGGAATTACTAGTATAGAAATGCCAGATACAATTGTTGAAATTGATACATATGCCTTTGCTAGAATGCCAGATCTGAAGAGCATTAAATTATCTAACAAATTATCTTATTTAGATGATTATGCATTTTATCAATGCACCGCGTTAGAAACAATTGAACTCCCAAATACTCTTGAGCATGTTGGCACCCATGTTTTGATTGGTTGTTCATCATTAACAAGAATTAAAACAGAATTAAGTAGTAAATATTGCGTAGGATATTTCTTTTCTAGTAGTCAAAGTTATGTTTCTAATCTAACTGTTCCTTCTTCTCTAAAGACAATAGAAGTTACAAAAGGAACTGTGATACCAAAAGAATTCTTTAAAGGTCTTGAAACTGTTACCAACTTTATTTTTGATGAAAATATTACAGAAGTCGGAGAAAGTGCTTTTGCAGGAGCTGGCGCGTTTGTTTGCCCATCATCTGTTAAAAAAATTGGTGCATATGCTTATAGCGAGATGGGGAAAATTGGTGATGAAATAACTTTGCCTGAAGGTTTACAAGAAATTAACGAGTGGGCTTTTTCAAACACATATTTCAAAACCATTAATCTGCCAAGCACATTAAAAGCATTGGGAAGAGCTGTCTTTGGCGGTTACGGAAGTAGCAATAATGTTCTAAAAACAATTAACTTTAATGGAACCAAAGCTAAATGGATATCTTTCGCTGGTGAAAAGCCTACTGGTTACGATAGTTGGGCATATAATTTAGGACATGGTTTTAAGATTTATTGCACAGATGCGTACTATACTGATTCGTTATACAGTAGCGAATGTGTTTGGACAAACTATTAACATTCAATATGATATCTGATAAAAACCGAAAAATGATCCTTTCTTTTGACGAAATGTTTAATAAGTTATCCAAAGAAACAGATAATTCTTTTAGCATTGGTTATGGCGAAGATGATAAAGGCCGTATTATACATGGTGACATTAGAAAATTATCAAATATTTTAATTGGTGGAACAACCGGATCTTGACAATCCGTTTTTATAGATTGTTTGCTTGGAACATTAGTGAAAAGGAATTCTTCAAGCAATTTAAAAATGATTTTAATAGATCCTAAACAAGTTGAACTTTCTATATTCAAAAATGTTCCGCATCCCCAAAAGGTTATTTTTATTTTACCTGTATCACCTATTTTTAAAACTCTAGTTAGAGCGATAAATATCCTGTAAAATTGTATTTGTTTGGAAGGTCTTTTATTAATTTTTAACTTTAAATTAATTTCAAGCAATAAAAAAACACGATAATTATCGTGTTATAGACATCTGGCGGAGAAAAGGGGATTTGAACCCCTGCTTCCTGTTACAGAACTATGAGCTTTCCAAGCCCACCCCTTCAGCCAC
>CALVMF010000024.1 GCA_944342125.1 uncultured Bacilli bacterium
GCGAATAAATAAAGTTTTCCTTAAAAATTGACGTTGTTTTTGTTTGTACATCTATTTAGTTTTCAAAGATCTCTTGCACCGATTCTTTCTCAGAATCTTAATACGAAATTAATTATTTCGAAAAGTGCTTTATAATAATATCAAGACGATATTACGTTGTCAACAAGTTTTCCATAACTTTTTTATAGAATATAATTCTATAAAGTATCGTTTGGTCAATTGCGCGACAACTTCAATAGTTTATCTCAACTTAAAGAGTCAATGCAAGGCATTTTTACAAAAAATCATAAGAAAATTTATGGTAGCGCTTACATTAAAATCATCAGTTTTAGGTATTTATATATATCTTCTTATATATAATAAAAATGCATTAAAAATTTATAGGCTTTCCGCTTCTAGATTTAATAATTCTCCACCTAATGAATCAAAAAAATCTTTTCCTTTAAAAACAAAACACTTTTTATATGCTTCAAGACTCGAAAAATAAGTAAAATCAGTAATATTATCAAAAATAACCTTATTAATTCTCTTATTTTTAAAAATTAAAGATTCATTATTATCTTTAATTAAATCTATTTCGATGCTTTCGAAAGGATTTTCAGCTCTAAAATTTTCCATGTTAATATCTATGACGATTATTGAGTCAACAATTACATTATTTTTTTGATAAAAAGCAAAAAACAATCGATACAGAGCTAAAAAACAATCTAAATCACTTTTATTTTTAACAATAAGGATAGGTACATTGATCTTATAATTGAAACTAATCGCTGGGAAAGTAAGATTATAAATATCTTTATGAATAGAAAAGGATATGCATTCAGTTGATATATTTAAAAATCGTTCATTCGATGAAATATAAGCTAATAATCGATAATATCTAGATTTTAAATAAATTAAATCATTTAAGTCACTATGGTTAGTTAAAGAATGTAAATAATCGACAAAACTATTGATGTCTTCTTTATTTTTTATATATAAAGATTCATAAATAGTTTTATACTTTTCATTCTTAAAGTAAAAATTGTCGTTTAAAAAATCTTCTATTACTTGAAAACTCTGGTTGCTTGAATTGCTTTTTTCCATTTTTCTTTTATTATTTTTCTTTCACTTTCGTCCATATTTGGCAAAAATTCACGTTTATATTGATGAATTGTTTTAATTTCGTCGATATCTTTAAAAAATCCACTATTCAAACCCGCCAAGAAACACGCTCCTAAAGCTGTTGTTTCTAGGCAATTTGGAAGCAAAACTTTAGCGTTAAGAATATTTGCTTGATATTGCATCAAATAATTATTCGTTGTTGCGCCACCATCAACTTTTAAAGTCTCAATTTTAACTTTGCTCTCTTTTTGCATAACATCGATAACATCAAGCGTCTGTAAAGCAATCGAATTTAAAGTTGCATTGATAAAATGCTCTTTTGTAGTTCCTCTAGTTATTCCAAAAATTGCACCTCTACATTCATCATCCCAATAAGGTGCGCCTAGACCAACAAAAGCAGGTACAACATACACCCCATCTGAATTTTTAACCTTTGTTGCATATTTTTCGCTTTCAGGAGCACTTTTAATCATCCTCATCTGATCGCGAAGCCATTGAATACAGGCTCCACCGATAAAGACGCTTCCTTCAAGAGCATAAACTACTTTTTCATTATATGAACATGCTATCGTTGTGATTAATCCAGACTTAGAAAAAATAGGTTTTTCACCAATATTCATTAGCATGAAACAACCAGTTCCATATGTATTTTTGCTTTCACCTTTTTCAAAGCAGTTTTGACCAAAAAGAGCAGCTTGCTGATCGCCAGCTACAGCACGAATCTTTAAATTCTCATTTAAAGCAGTTGCGTTGCCAAAAAAATTAGATGAAGGATAAACTTCTGCTAACATACATTTTGGAATATTAAAGATTTTTAATAATTCATCATCATATTCCAAAGTATTGATATTAAAGAACATAGTTCTACTTGCGTTGGTATAATCGGTTTTAAAAATATTTCCACGTGAAAGTTTATACATAAGCCATGTATCAACAGTTCCGAATAATAACTCGCCATTTTCGGCTCTTTTTTGACCATTTGGTATATTATCTAAGATAAAACGAATCTTAGAAGCGCTAAAATATGGGTTAATTATCAGCCCAGTTTTACTTTTCACGATTTCTTGATGTATTTTCCACGAATCGCAAATTTCGGCACTTTGACGTGATTGCCAGACTATAGCGTTATAAACTGGCATGCCAGTATGTTTATCCCAAACGATTGTGGTTTCTCTTTGATTAGTTATGCCAAGCGAATCAATATCATCATAAGTTAAATTGGTTTTTAATAAAGCGTCATTTATTACATTTAAAACACTAGCATAAATATCAATCGCATTTTGTTCGACCCAACCATCATGAGGAAAAAGACATTCTAATTCTTGCTGAGCTTTATACACAATCTCTTCTTTATTGTTAAAGATAATGGCACGAGATGATGTGGTGCCTTGATCGACAACCAAAATATACTTTTCTTTCATTGTTTGATCCTTTCTCCTTTGTTGTTATAGTCTCTTAAATGTAATAAAACTACAAAATAAGTTTTAACGAGGTCTCTTGAGATCTGCTTTAACCTATCTTTAGTTGCTTGGTCATAGTTTGCGATGCAATCTAGATAAACTTTTCTTTTTTTAATAATATCGAGTTTTAATGAAAAGAGGTCTGTTTGATTGTTACAAGTTGCAATATCAACAATAAAATTTGCAGCTTTTCTTAAATCATCCTCTTTTAATGTCTTATACCATGTTGCTAACGAAATACGAAAAGTCCTAGATAATCTTGTCAAACTATCAACTCTTTCGAATTCACAATAATTGCTTTTCTTTGACACCTGCCAAGTTAAAATATCGTGGGCATTTACGCCAGATTTTCTGCTTTTAATCGGAATTATATTATCTGAATAATCAAACATGACTCCAAAGACATCATCTCTAGGAACGAACTTAAAAAGTTTTGTTCCAAATTCTGAATAATCATATTTATCATCTTTAAACCCTGGCCCATCGAGATTATAGACATGGTTAACCCTACTTTTAACCTCTTCACTTGAATTAAAATAAGCATAATAAGCTAGATGACCACCTTTAGAATGTCCAGTAATTATGAGTGGCTTATTATCATATTCAGATATTTCTTGGACATAGCGCTTAGCTGCTTCTTGAGAAGGGATGTTATCTTCAAGCATCATATTAAAATCTTCTTCCCATCCAACAAGAGAGATATCAGTTCCTCTAAAAACGATGATGTTATAATTTTTGGTTATCAAAGTGAACGCAAAAAATTGCATTGTATGGGAATTTGAAAAATAGTTTCTCATGTAGCCAATTTTTATATTGCGATATCTTTTAAATGACAAAATCGGCGAGATAAATTTTTTAAATTCTTTAGGGTTAATATAATTTTTGCTCAATATTTCTATGATATCTGGTTTATAAAAGTTTGAAGCACGACAAAAGTTTCTCGATAAATCATATTTTTTATAAAGGGTTGTTTTCTCAAAAGTTGCATAAGAAAATAATGCTGCAACAGCAATATCAACCTCACTAAAAGGAACCTCATCAAAAGTTTTATCTTTATATGTGCTTATAAACTTTTGGATTGATGCCACTAACTAAAACTCCTTAGTTGCTATTATATCGACACCTAAATTTAAAACGTTTTTTATAATTATTTGATGATATTTTATTGGTTTTTTAATGGAAACTTTATTAATTTCTTTTATGACTTCAAACATTTTACCTTTTGGAATTGGCTTTGAAGTTTTAACAGGGCACACTAAATCAGAATCAGCAATTTTAACAGTTGAAGATAAGCTACGAACTGGATTTAAAAACTCACTTTTAGCGTAATCTAGTCCCCTCTTACAGGTGTAGCCACTAATTTTATCGCCATCAATTTCAATCTCACATCCATTAGGGCAAACAATACAAATAAGTTTTTTCTTACTCATCTTCTTTCACCTCTAAAACTAAATCATCACTATTTTTAAGATCTAAATCTTTTGCCGTTATTTTAATCATTTCAGCAGGCAATAAATTCATTTTTTTCATATTTAATAGGATTTTTGCGGAGTTTTTAATACAAATAGTAGTTTTTTTAATAGGTTTTTTTACTCTAAAAGAGAAAATAATAGGTTCGTTATTTTCATAAACTTTTATAATTGTAGGCAAAACATAAGATACGTTTTCACTATGTTTTACGTTTAGAGTATTTAAGCTCTTTCCTCTTTTATTAAGAATATATCTGGCTGCATTTTTACCAGCTCTTTCACTTTCTTCACTAACAAAATCTACTAAATCATGAACGTGTAAGACATTCCCAGTTGAAAAAATTCCTTCAATGGTCGTTTCAAGATTTTGATCTACGAGACTTCCTTTTGTTTCTAAATTGACCTTACAACCTGCATTTTTTAACATGGCATTAAATGGATAAAGTCCAACACTTAATAATAATGTATCGCATTTAACAATTTTTTCACTTCCTGGTATTGGTTTTAAGTTTTTATCTACATCAGAAAGTTCAATCGCTTCAAGTTTATCTTTTCCAAAAATCTTTGTAACAGTATTAGAAAGTCTTAAAGGTATATTAAAATCATCTAAACATTGAGCAATATTTCTTTTTAACCCATTTGAATAAGGCATTATTTCACTAACTCCGATGACTTTTGCCCCTTCAAGCGTCATTCTTCTTGCCATAATTAGACCTATATCACCACTTCCGAGTATATAAATATTTTTCCCAACTAAGCGACCATCAATATTCATATATTTTTGAGCAAGACCAGCTGTATAAATTCCTTTTGGTCGATAGCCTGGAGTTAAAATTTGCCCTCTTGTCCTTTCATTACATCCAGTTGCAAATATAATTGCCTTGCATTCAAGTTTTTGAATGCCATTTTCATTCATAAAAGTGACGATTTTATCTTTACTAATCGAAGTAACTTGGGTATTTAAAAGATATTCGATATTTCTTCTTTTAAGTTCTTCAATATAGCGATGGGCATATTCTGGGCCAGTTAATTCTTCATTAAAATGATGTAATCCAAAACCTGGGTGAATGCATTGATTTAATATTCCGCCAAGTTCAGCATTTCTTTCAATAAGAAGGATGTCTTTAACTCCCTCATCATAAGCTGAAATAGCGCTAGCTAATCCTGCACTTCCGCCACCGATAATAACTAAATCTTTTTTATTCATTTTCGGCTCCTTTTTGAGCTTTTAAAAGAATATTTGTTCCAAGTTCACTATAACAAATCTCTTCAAGTGGCAGTTTTAATTCTCTAGCTAATATTTTTAAAACTTCAGCTTCACAAAAAGTCCCTTGGCACTTACCAAAACCTGGCCTAATTCTTTTTTTAACACCTTTAATTGTGTGAGCACCACAATTTCGATGAATTGAATCAACAATTTCACCTTCACTCACTTTTTCACATCTACAAATAAGCTTCCCATAACTTGGATTTTTCTTTATAAGTTCGTTGTATTTTTCTTTGCCTATTTTCGATAGTGAAATGTGTTTTCTAATATTTGGATTGTAATTTAAATTATCTTTTAAACTCAGCTTATCTCTTATTAATTTTGAAACATAGTCTCCAATTGCAATCGCACTTGCTAAACCAGGTGAAGAAATTCCTCCAACAATAAATAATCCATTAAAATTTTTGCTTTCTTCGATAACAAAATCATCCACGTTAGAGTTAGGTCTTACACCACTAAACTCACGAATAGTTTCATTAAATGGCAAATTTGGGCATATTTTTAATGCAGTTTTCTTAATATCTTCAAGCGTCAAAGCATCAGTTGATACATCATCTACATCACAAGAATCATTACTCGGACCAACTAAATAGTTGCCACTTGTGGTTTGAGAAATTAAAACTCCTTTGCCAACTTTTGTAGGACACATAAAAATCGTATGCTTTATGAAATCATTATTAAAATGATCTAAAACAAAATATTCGCCCTTTCTTGGTGTGATACTAAAACTTGGTTTTTCAATCATTTCTTGCACTTTATCAGCTAGAGCTCCAGCTGCATCAACCACTGTTTTTGCATCAAAAAAAGCTCCATTTCCACAAAAAACCCTGCAAAACTCACTTATTTTTTCAATTTCTATAACTTCGTGATTTAATAAGAGCTCCGCTCCATTATCCATAGCGTTTTCCATCAAGTTAACAGTCAAGCCAAAAGGAGAAACTATTCCTGCACTAGGAGCTAAAAGAGCACCATGAATTTCTTTAGAAAGATTTGGTTCAATTTTAAAAACTTCTCCTTTACTTAAAAGTTTTACATCAACGCCATTTTCTTCCGCACGCTTTTTAAGGTCTAAAAGCGTTTTGTCATCTTCTTCACTAAAAGATAAAGTTAAAGAACCAATTTGTTTAAAATTTAAATCTAATTCTTTAGCAACTTCTGGCATCATCTTATTTCCAAGCACATTAAACTTTGCTTTTTTAGTGCCTGGTTTAGGGTCATAACCGCTATGAACAATGCCACTATTAGCTCCGCTTGCTTCTTCACCAACATCATTATGTCTTTCAAGAAGCAAAACTTTCACATCAAAGCGCATTAAATATCGCGCTATAGCTGTTCCAATAACTCCGCCGCCAATAATAATTACATCGTAAATCTTATTTTGGTTCATATCAGTTTTTTCTATTTATGCTGTCCTCGGCGTTAAATTTTTCTCCATGATATCTTTTATGAAGTTTATCAAGGTTATATTGAGCAACTTCTTCTAAGGTAATTCCTAGACCACTCGCAGTTTCAGCAACGTACCATAAAACATCGCCAAGTTCATCTTTTAAATGCTCTTTATCAAGTTCGTGTCCTTGATATTTATGTTTTTTAACGATGTCACAGCATTCTCCGCTTTCACCAGCAAGACCTAAAACCCCATTGGTAATCATGTCTTTTTTGCCATCTTCACTGATGAGATTATAGGCGTGTTTTTGATATTCGTTAAAACCTAATTTTTCAGCCATATTATTTTAACCTTTCAAAATCTTCGGCACCGTGTTTACAAAGTGGACAAATGAAATCTTTTGGTAAAACTTCTCCTTCATAAACATAGCCACAAATCTTACAAATCCAACCAACTTTTTTATTTGTCTTTGGTGGAATTGGTTTAATTTCGTTCATGTAATATTCGTAAGTTAAACTTGTATCGGTATTTAAAGTTTTACTTTCACTCATTGTGCAAATAAATCCATAATGAGTTCCTAAGTCTAACATTTCGACAACATCTAAAGAGATAAATGCATTTGCATATTTAGTTAAGTAATAAATTCCGTTTTTAGAGAGCTTAACATCCTCGAAATCAGCAAATTTATCGACATTTTTACCGCTTTGGAATCCAAAACGTTTAATAACCGAGAATGGTGTATGTTTTGTTAAAACACTAATATTTGCTTTTTTGGTATTTTTAATAACTTCAGCTGTATAGTTTTGCTTATTAACGCAAATCATTAAACGATCTGGATTGTTAGCGACTTGGTTTACCGTATTGATGATGCAGGCATTTTGCTTTTTACCATCAAAAGTAGAAAGAGCAAATAGACCATAAGTTAAGTTAAAGAGTGGATTTGTATCAGCTTCTCTTTGAGGAATTGTGTTATAAATTTGTTTAGAAAGTTCATAAAGAGCTTTTGCGTCATTCGTTTTAACTGAGCTCTTGAAAGTAATTTTGTCGCCAATTTGCTCAAAATCACGTAAATCACTTAAGATTTTTACAATTAATGAACCACTATTTGGCGCCCAACTACCATTTTCAACAACAGCAAATTTTCTATTTTGTAAGTTATGATATTTTAAATCTAATAAGAATTCTTCAACTGGAGTAAAAATACCCATATTGTAAGTTGATGCGCAAATTATGATGTGTGAATACTTAAATGCTTCAGCAACTAAATATGATTTATCGGTTTTACTTGCATCATATAAGGCAATGTCTTTTAATCCGAGTTCAGCTAAATTGTCGGCGATAATATTTGCTGCAACTTCGCTATGCCCATAAACACTGCCATAAACAATCAAAGCACCATTAACTTCTGGTTCATATCTTGACCATTTATCATAAAGATTAATTAAATAATTTAAATCTTGTCTCCAAATTGGTCCATGTAATGGACAAATTGTTTCAATTTCAATTGTGGCAGCTTTCTTTAAAACGGCTTGAACTTGGGTACCGTATTTTCCAACAATATTTGTGTAATATCTTCTTGCTTCATCTTCAAATTCTTTTTCGAATTTAACTCTATCAGCAAAAAGATTTCCGCTTAAAGCACCAAAAGTACCAAAAGCATCGGCACTAAATAATGTTTTCGTATAAGCATCATAAGTGACCATAACTTCAGGCCAATGCACCATAGGTGCAAAAACAAAAACCAAAGTATGTTTGCCAAGAGAAAGCGTGTCCATCTCTTCGACAATTTTAACATTTTTAACTTCAACGCCTTCATTGAAGTTTTTAAACATTTCCCAGGTTTTTGCGTTTAAAACAACTGTTAAATCAGGATAAAGTGCAATTAAATCTTTTAAACAACAAGCGTGATCTGGCTCCATATGTTGAACGATTAAATAATCTAATTTTCTACCATTTAATCCAGCTTTGACCTTATCAACATAGATATCTCTAACTAAATGATCAACACCATCTAACACACAAGTTTTTTCGTCTAAAATTAAATACGAATTGTAACTTGCTCCATTTGTTAAAGGATAAATGTTTTCAAAAAGAGCTAATCTTCTATCGCTTGCTCCTACATAATATGTGTCTTTACAAACTTCTCTATTTTTATATATCATACTTAAAACCTCTAATCGAAATTATATCAAAATTAACGCCTATATTGTTATTTTTTACACTTAAAAATTGTTGCTTTTAAGCTCTTTTCTATAAGCTTTTAATTTCTCTTTAGTTTCCACCGAAACTCGAAAAGAATCGATCGCTTTTTGGATGGTCATTTTCTTAATTGTTTTACTTAATTTTGAACTAACTAAAAATTCATAAGATTTCTCAGGAAAATAGACAAAAAGATACGATAATACCCGCGCTTCAACCATTTGAACATAAAAATAGTCGCTATTTTTAAATAAGGCAGTTATCTCGTTAAAATATTTTTCATCTTTTAAATAGTTGAATAGCATTAAATAACCATATCGGACTAAAAATTCTTTATCGCTTGAAATAAATTCTTTTATAATAGGCAAAGCTTCAAAAAAATCAGCCACTTTTAAATATTGATAAGTTGAATCAGTAATCGCCCATGAATCAATTAAATAAGCATTCGTTTTTAAAAATTCGACCTGTTCATCGAAGTTTTTAATCTGTTTAAGGCCAATTGAAAAATAAAGCAAATTGATTTCGTATGATTCGTTTAAGTTGAAGGTTGAAATATCGATGTCGATATACTTTTTAATCAAAAGTTTAATATCTTTTGTGTATAAACCTAAAACATTAAGTTTTGTTTTTAAAATTGTAGATGCAAATTTTGCATTCTTATCATTTTTTAAACTTAAAACATCGTTATGCAAATCATTAAAATTACTCATAAAATTATGTTAACATAATTTTGTAAAATTCCTTAACAAAGGAAAAGGAGAATTAAAATATGAGAGATGTTACATTACTTTATTGCAAACATTGTGGAAAAATAGTCGAAAGATTCCCAGGAACTCATGGTTGTGCAACAGTTTGTTGTGGTGAACCAATGGAAGAAATGAAAGCTAATACAAAAGATGCAGCTTTAGAAAAGCACGTTCCTGCAGTTACAGTCGAAGGAAATAAAGTTCATGTTCAAGTTGGAAGCGTTACTCACCCAATGACAGCTGAACATTATATTGCTTTTGTTATTTTAGTAACTGATAAAGAAATTAGAAGACACGATTTTGAACATACTGATGCCCCAGAACATACATTTGTTTTAGCTGATGATGAAAAGGCATTAAAAGTTTACGAATTCTGCAACCTCCATGGTTTGTGGGTTAAAGAGCTTTAATTTTTCTAGATTTTAAACTTTAAAAGGCGCCGTTTCGGGCGCCTTTTTTGTTATAAAAAACTAAGTTTTGCAAAGTTTTTATAAATTTTTATACATTATGATAAGAATTGTTTTACAGATATCGCGACATTTATCAGTCACATATTCAAAGTAAGAATAAACTCTTTCACCAAGTCTAATTTCGTCATAATCTTTATTTTCAAGATATAAATTATGGACATGGATTTCATAAATCTTATCAACGGCTTCTTCTAAAATTAAAACCTTGTTGATGAGTGGATCCATAATTTCTTTATTGTTGATATGTTCAAAATTGTGTAAAACTTCGGAGACAGCAACAATGGCTTCTTTACTTTTTTCAGCAAATAGCATCGTTTTTGGAGGAAGTTTTTTATAGTTTCTAATGTATAGTTTGAACGAAATTTCTTCGATAGCATCACATAAATCATCGATATTATCTAATAAAACAAAAATATCTTCTCTATCGATTGGAGTAATGAATTCTTTAGCAAGCTTTTCTTCGATTTCTTTCTTTTTAACATCAGCTTCATGCTCAATTTTATGAACACTATCTTTTAATTCGATTAAGGTTGAATTACTAAAATCGGCAAGTCCTTTATTTAAGACTTCAATTTCTTTGATTGCGTATTCACATAAATTTTCAAACGATTCATAAAAATAATTGTTTTTATTTCTTCCAAACATACTCTTACCTACCTAAAAATCGCTATAAATATCAGCGTTATGATATACCCTATAATTCCACATCCTGGGAAAGTAAATAGCCAAGTTAAAACCATTTCTTTTGCTATAGACCATTTAACTCGCTTAATTCCTCTTGTTGCACCAACGCCAAGAATTGAAACCGTTTTAACTTGGGTTGTTGAAACAGGAAGACCAAATAAAGTCGAGAGCAAAATCCCAATTGCACTTGTTGTGTCGGTAGCAAAGCCTTGATAAGGTTCAAGATTTGCCATTCCCATGCCAACTTTTTTAATAATTTTATATCCGCCGATCGAAGTTCCTATCCCCATTACAAGAGCAACAACGATTGCAAGCCACCATAAACTAGAATCATTAGTTAACGCTAAAGTGCTAGATGGATCTTTAGCTTTAGCTGCGAGTTCAATTGCTAAAAATAAAACACCAATAAACTTTAAACCATCTTGAGCGCCATGAACATAAGCCATGGCAGCGCCACTAACAACTTCAGCTTTTTTAAAAAATGGTCTGGCTTTATTTCTATTTATATTTTTACAGCACACTTCAATAAGTTTAGTCAACCCAAATCCAACAAAAAAGCCAAACAAACAACTTAAAATAAGACCATAAATTGTTAAAGCCCAGCTTGATAAAGGTCCAAACTCAATAGTTGCATTTAACCCCATTGTCATAGCAGCAAGCCCTGCCCCAGTTATTCCAGCAATTAAAGCGTGTGATTCGCTACTAGGAATGCCAAACCACCAAGCAAGCACACCCCAAACAATAACTCCAACCATTCCAGCACATAAAGCATCAAGAGCAACTGCATAATTTGTTCCAAAATCAACCATGTCTGATATAGTCTGAGCGGTTTGCTTTGATATAAAAAACATAGTTAAGACACCTAAAAAATTAAAAAATGCTGCCATTAAAATTGCAGCTTTAGGTCTTATACATCTTGTAGATATGCAGGTGGCGATAGCATTTGGAGCATCAGTCCAGCCGTTAATAAAAATAACACCAAGTACCAATAAGGTAGCTATGATGAGCATTGGAAATTCAGCATAAAGAGATAAAATCGCACTAAAATCCACGAGAAAAATTATAAAAAAATCTAAGCGAAAATGTAAAGAAATTGTAAATAAAATAAAGAACAAATTTTAACTTTTGTCAAAAAAGTGTAAAGAAAAAAGTCCACTACTTTATCGTTATTTTTGAAAAATAGTGGACTTTTGCAGACTTTTTTATAAATATTCTATCTTTTTATTGGCTTTAGGCTTTATTTACAATTATGCCTTTAGATTTGTCATAATCGACAATATATTTCTTACCTGTCTTTAATTCTTGCTCAATTATCATTTTTGCGAGGACAGTTTCGACATTATGTTGAATAAATCTCTTTAAAGGTCTAGCACCAAAATCTGGAGAATATGCGTTGTCTAGTACATAGTCTTTAATGTTATTAGTAAAGTCAACAATGTAATATTCATTGAGTAATCTCTTCTTTAAATCGTTAAGCATTTTCTCAACAACTTTATATTGAACTTCTTTTGAAAGGCTATTAAAGTAAACAATTTCATCAATTCTATTTAAAAATTCTGGCTTAAACGATGTATGCAAGATTTTTTCAACAAGCTCTAGGTGACCGCTTAAAATTTGTTCACTTCCTAAATTACTTGTCATAATTATGACTGTGTTTTTGAAGTCGCAAAGTCTACCTTGAGCATCTGTAAGTCTTCCATCATCCATAATTTGAAGCAATAAGTTTAAAACATCAGGTGCAGCTTTTTCGATTTCATCAAAAAGCACTATGGAATATGGATTATGTCTAACAGGTTCGGTTAATTGACCGCCTTCTTCATAGCCTATATAGCCAGGAGCAGCGCCAATTAATCTTGAAACGCTATATTTTTCCATATATTCACTCATATCAATTCTAATAATATGAGTATCACTGTCAAAAAGTGCTTCCGCAAGAGCTTTTGCTACTTCTGTTTTACCTACACCAGTTGGACCTAAAAATAAGAAGCTTCCTATTGGTCTATTTGGGTCATTTATGCCTGCTCTTTGTCTAATAATAGCATCACTAATCAATTTGATAGCTTTGTCTTGACCAATAACTCTCTTTTCAAGTTGCTTATCAAGATTTAAAACTCTTTCTTTTTCACCTTGAGTAATTCTGCTAACAGGAATATTAGTCATTTTACTTACGATTGAAGCGATATTATCTTCAGTAATCACATCAGATAATATTCGATTTTCTCTTTGACCTTTTTCAAGTTCATCAATACGATTTTTAACACTAGGAATTTCTCGATATTGAATTTCACTAGCTCTTTTGTAATCGCCATTATTAAAAGCATTTTGCAAGTTAAAATTTAAATTATCAAGTTTAGCTTTTAAATCCTTGATTTCTTTAATTTCGCTCTTCTCTTTTTGCCATTCTTTTGTAAGTTCGGCAGCTTCATTGTTGAGTTTATTGAGCTCTTCATCAAGTTTTTCAAGTCTTAACTTAGATTGCTCATCTTTTTCTTGAGAGAGAGCTAATCTTTCAATTTCAAGCTGTCTAATTCTACGAGAGACATCATCAAGTTCACTTGGCATTGATTCGATTTCAACTCGAGTTTCTGCGCAAGCTTCATCGACTAAGTCGATAGCTTTATCAGGTAAAAATCTATTTGTGATGTATCTTGTTGAGTAATTAACTGCTGCAACAAGCGCATTATCGGTAATATGAACACCATGATGCGATTCAAAACGATCCTTTAATCCTCTTAATATAGATAAGGTATCTTCTTTAGTTGGTTCATAAACATAAACTGGTTGAAAACGTCTTTCAAGGGCTCTATCTTTTTCGATATATTCTTGATATTCCTTTAATGTAGTTGCACCAATACAATCGATATCACCTCTAGCAAGCATTGGTTTTAACATATTTGAAGCATCGAGAGCGCCTTGACTACGACCAGCACCAACTATTAAGTGAATTTCATCTATGAACATGATGATTTTATGATCACTTTCTTTAATTTTGTTTAAAACAGCTTTTAGTCTTTCTTCAAATTCGCCCTGATATTTAGCACCTGCAACAAGTGCGCCCATATCAAGCTCAAAAATTTCCTTATCTTTTAATGTTGCTGGAACATCATTTTTAACTATTCTTTGGGCTAATCCTTCAATAATTGCAGTTTTACCAACACCAGGTTCACCAAGTAAAATGACATTGTTTTTAGTTTTTCTAGCTAAAATAGTGATGATTTTTCTAATTTCATCATCTCGACCGATAATTGGATCTATCTTATTAGATTTAACTAATTCAGTTATATTTCTACCAAATTTAGATAAAATATTTTCATCTTTGCTGTAATCTTCAGGTCCTTGATAACCATTCATATCGTGTACCTCCTTCATTTAGCACTCTATTTATTTAAGTGCTAATATAATTATCTACAAATTTTTAGCACTGTCAAGTGCGGAGTGCTAAAATCGAATAATTTATCTAAAAAGTAATCCTTAAATCATGTTTATTCAACGAAGAATAACTCTTGTGGAAATAAATATCGTTGACACTTCTGCTAAAGTATCGCTATAATTACAAGGCATCTGGCGAAATTGGAGAAGTGGTTAACTCACTTGGCTGTGAACCAAGCATGCACCGGTTCGATCCCGGTATTTCGCCCCAGACAGATCCTTATCCACTAGCATAGCTAGTGGTTTTTATTTTGCTAAATATTAAAGTTCCGTTTTAAAGTCAGAAAACTTGCAAAACGCCATTTTTCTTTCATATGTAATATCATTGTTTTATAAACGAAACATTTTTAAAAAATTAAGAAAGAAATACCCTGTTTTTAATAGAATAATAATTTTAAATCAT
>CALVMF010000025.1 GCA_944342125.1 uncultured Bacilli bacterium
GATATTTCTAACTTTCCTATTAAAATTCTTTTATTAACTTTTTTACGTTTGTGATTTGATCAATTTTTTTGTTAAATCACAATAAGAAAAAACTTATTAATGGTTATTTTCTTTTCAAAAAAATGGCGAATTAATGATAAAATCATTAAAGAGATTTTTGGTTATGGTTGAATTGATTAACGTTAAAAAAGATTATAAAAGTGGCGATATAGTTACGCATGCTTTACAAGGTATAAACTTAAAATTTAATTCGAGTGGGTTTTATTCTGTTTTAGGTCCATCAGGTTGTGGAAAATCCACATTGTTGAATTTAATTGGGCTTTTAGATAGACCAACGGAAGGTGAAATAATTGTTGATGGAATTAATACTAAAAGTTTACATAGTAGTGAAGTTGATCAATTCAGAAACAAAGTAATCGGCTTTGTTTTTCAATCATATCATTTAATTAAAAACCTAAATTGCTTTGAAAATATCGAATTACCTTTAGTTTTAGGTGGCGAAACTAATCGCCAAGAAATTAATGAAAAGATTGAAAGGTTTTTAAAAGATGTCAATTTAAGCGATTTAAAGGACAAGAAAAGTAATAATCTTAGTGGCGGTCAAATGCAAAGAGTTGCTATTGCTCGTGCTTTAATTAATAATCCTAAAATAATCCTTGCTGATGAACCTACAGGCGCTTTAGATAGTAAAACAAGCCTTGAAGTAATGGATATTTTAAAAGAATTAAGTAAGGATAGATTAGTAATTCTTGTCACGCATAATAAGGAACTTGCTGAACGATATAGTGATAAGATTATTCATTTAAACGATGGCAAAATAATAGATGAAGAGAAAGAGATCCTAGAAAATTCTGAAGTTATTTCTAATAACAAGTTTGAACTTAAAAAAAGAAAACTTATTTCAACCGCTGTTATTTTTAAACTCTCTTTAAAAAATATATTTTCTAAAAAACTTAAAACGATTATTACTGCGGTAGCTAATTGTTTTGGCTTAGTTGCTCTTGGATTTATTTTAGCAATTACAAATGGATTTACTGTTTATTCAGATAGAGTGAGCTATGAAACAGCTTCTTCGCTTCCTATTAACGTTCCTGCTTATACTTTAAAAAGTGAAAGCGAATCTTGGGAAGAGATTAATCAATCAACTCCTTTTCCAGATAATGAAGCAATTTTTCCTTATGTACCAACAAGTAGCGAATACACGTATACATACAATAACTACAATGAAGAATATTTCGATTTATTAGATTCATTAGTCGATGAAGGGCTTGCAGTTGAATATATTTTAAATTATGGAAATTCTTATTCTTATAATTTAGCAACAGAATTTCCTACAAGCTTAAATGAAAGATATCCTTCTCAAGTTTCTAAAGTTTCAACAAGCATCAGCGCTGGAGGAAGTTATACTTCAAGTGGATATGGTATTCCAACTAATATCTTTCACGTTATATATGGAGACATTGACACGTCTTACGATTTAATAGCTGGTAAGCTTCCTCAAAATAAAAACGAAATTGTATTAGTGGTTGACGATTATAACGCTATTAATTTTTCAACCCTTCAAGCTTTAGGTTTTTATAGTCTTTATGATGAACAAGATGAAGTCATAAATAAAGAATTAGATACAAAAGTTGAACCTATTTCTTTTGATGATGTTATTGGTAAAGAATATAAAGTCTTTAAAAATAGCGAACTATATTATAAAAGCGATAATGAATTAACTTTTAGTGATTTTACAGGAACGCTTAATCAAACAATTGTTAGTTATAAAGAAAATGATTTAACAAGTTTATATAATGATTCTTCTAAAGGCATCGAACTAAAAATTTCAGGTATTTTAAGACCAAAACCAGAAAACACGATAACTTTAATGTCGCCAGCTCTTTGCTATCTTCCTGAGCTTCAAGAAGAGTTAGTCGAAGAGAAAGCTCAAAGCAATATAGCTAAGGATATTACAAATAATTTAGTTCCTACATTTGCTCAAAGTGAAGATGACTTAATGTTGTCTTTTGTTAACGATTTAAAATCTTATCTAGATGGAATTAAAAGCGGCGATATTGAAATTAACTCAACAACTTTTAATGAACTTGCTAACAAATACTTTGATTATTTTTATATTGAAGATTCATATCATCTTCATGACGATGAAAATGATCCTGATTTAATTACGGGCTGGGCGTATAGCAATTTTTCACGCTTTTTAAAAGATGCTCAAAAATATGGATCAGAACTTGTTGATGATAATGTCATTGAAAATTTTAGAGATTTAAACGCTGATAATGTCGATGAATTAATTAATGAAATGATTGATAAGTTTAGTGAATCAAAAGATATTAATGAAGCTTATAGATATTTCATTAACTTAGGTTGCTATTTAAATAGTTATACAACCTTATCTAACATCGCTATTTTCCCTAAAGGACTTGAAGAAAGAAATACAATTTTAAAAAGACTTGATGAATATAACGACTCAAAAACTAATGAAGAAGAAAAAATCTATTATGTAAGTTTACAATCTTCAATCATCAATAGCGTTTCAAATATGGTTAGTCTCGTTTCGGTTGTTTTATCAATATTTGTTGCGGTTTTATTAATCGTTGCTTGTTCGATGAATGTTTTATTTACTTATAATAATGTACTTGAAAGAACTAAAGACATTGGAATATTAAGAGCGATTGGAACAACAAAATTTGATGTTTCAAGAATGTTTGTTTTTGAAGCATCTTTTGTTGGTTTATTAAGTGGCTTATTTAGTTGTTTATTTACTTACATATTAGCTTTCCCAGTTAACTCAATTATTGCTTACTATTATCCTCACTATTTTGCTTTCCAAGATATTTGTGTTGTAACCTGGTGGCATATGTTTTTACTTGTTGCTATTGCAATTATTTTAGCGGTAGTAAGTGCAATTTTCCCAGCCTATGGAGCAAGCAAAAAAGATCCAGTTAAGTGCTTAAAGGAAGAATAGCTATAGTTAAATGTAAAAGCTATATAAGTTTACTAGTTTACATTGCTATAAATAAAAATTGATTTAAGGTAGAATTATCACATGGTAAATTTTGAAGAGGATGGAAGAATAGTAATATCTAGAGATGGAGTTGATTTAGCTTATATAAGCTATGCCACTAATAGTGAAGAGGAAATCACAATCCTTAAAACTTTTGTTGAGCCTATTGGAAGAGGACAGGGCCTAGCTAAAGATTTAAACGAAAAAATGCTAGATCATATCTATGAAAACCATATTAAAAAAGTTAACATCCTTTGTTCATACTCACAAAACTATTATTTAAAAAATAAAGACAAATATAATGGGGTTGAAGTTGTATTAATAGAAGGAGAAAATAATGTCTGTTCTATTTAATACTTATAGTCGCTTTTTAATTAATCAGATGAAGAAAAACGATGAAATCAATTTTAAGGATTTAAAATTTATTGATGGAGTTAGTGGCATCAATAATATTTCTTATCTTAATGATAATAACAAATATCATCTTTTTAATATGTATTATCCTAGTGAAGTCATCGATAAAAGAAAGCTTCCTTTAATGATTGATATTCATGGAGGTGGCTGGATATATGGCGATAAAGATTTAAATAGATTTCATAATGCATATTATTCTTCTCAAGGCATGGTTACTTTATCGATGTCTTATCGCTTAATTCCAAAGGTGAAGTTTATCGATATGGTTAAAGATTTATTTTCTTTTTTTCATTATATTGAAAAAGAAAAGGATAATCTTAATATCGATTTTAAAAATGTTTTATTAAGCGGAGATAGTGCAGGCGGTCATCTTGCTCTTTTAACACATGCAATCAATAATAGCGAAGAGCTACAAAAAATATTTGGCGTAACTCATTTTAATATCGAATTTAAAATGCTTAATTTAGAGCATCCTGTTCCTTATTTAAATCATCTATTTATTGAAGAAAACGAAACTAAAAGCTTTGCTAATACTTGCATGATGAAAGCTTTTTTTGGATCCAAGTTTAGAAAAAATCCGCTTTATTTAAATTCATCTTTAGATAATTTCGTAAGTAAAGTTAAGTTTCCTAAAACTATAATAGTAACAAGCTCCTTAGATTCTTTTAGACCTTATACTTTAAAAGCTTATGAAGATTTAAAAGTAAATAATGTTGATGTAACTTTAAAAGACTATGAAAACGAAGTTCATATTTTTGAAGTATCTAGATATGATAAAGAGAAGTCAAGAGAATACAATGACTTTGTTATAAAAGAGTTTTTTAAATTAATAAAAGGTGATAATTTATGAAAAAATCACGCAAAAATAGAATATTTTTAATTTTATTTTCTTTACTTATTGTAACAGCTATAACTTTACTTGTAGTTTTTGCTCTTCAAAATAAGGGTACTCCTATAGGCGGAGGAAATGTAAATACAGATGTTACTAATCCTAACGAACCTAATGTAAGATTTGATGATGGAACCGATAAAAAGAATATCTATAAAGATAACAATCAAGTAATTGATAACGCGCGTTTTACTTATGAAGATGTAAATGTTGCAGCTGAAGAACCAATCACACCTTCTAAAGGAGATGTCAATATTTTAGTTGTTCCAGTTGAATTTAAAAGTTCATTTTCGCTTTTTGAAAGCATTCCTTTAATTGAATTTGAACACAATATACCTTTTAAAAACCATACTTATTTAGATGCGATCGAGACGACTTTTAACTCTGCAAACAATCCATATTGGGAAAGCGTAAAAACGTATTATGAGAAGTCAAGCTTTAAAAATTTAAATTTTAACTTTGCTGTAACTGATGTTTATACGCCTACTTTATCAGCAAGAGACTTCATTGAAAAAGAAGATGGTGGAACAAGCGCTTTAGGTAGTCAAGATTTATTATTAGAAATATTTAATAATACTTTAAACGGTAACGGTTTAACGCTTGATGGAAAAGCAATTGACTTATTTGATTCTCGATATGATTCAAATAGTGATGGTAATATCGATGGAATATGGATGATCTATAACTGTGATGATCAAAGCTTTGTATCTAATAAACAAAATGGAACACCTTTTTGGGCTTATACAACTAATCTATACGCAATAAGTTCTCCAGATTCTGAAGACGAAACTTCTAGTGAAGATGAAACTGAAGTAATAAAAGTAAGATACGCAAATTGCGCAATTTCTTTTATGTTTGATGATAGTAGTGATGGCTATGATGCTCACACAATAATCCATGAAACAGGTCATATGTTAGGACTAGATGATTATTATAGCTACGACAATAATTTTGGTAATTATGGATATTTAGGTGGCGTTGACATGATGGATTTAAATGTCGGTGATCACGACACATTCTCTAAATTCGCTTTAGGTTGGATTAAACCAACTGTAATTTATCAAAAAGAAACCACTATAACTTTAAAACCATCTTCTTCAAGCGGAGAAGCTTTAATTATTCCTTCAAGTTATTTTAATGATTCAGCATTTGGTGAATATTTGATTCTTGAATATAAAACACCAGAAGGATTAAACGAACTTGATTATAATGTTAGATATAATAACGATTATCCTAAAACATATGGTAATGGATTAGCAATTTATCACGTAGATGCTCGTTTAGCCTTGCATGAATTTAAAGGTCAATATTATACAGTTACAAAATATTTATCAAAAGATGAGACGAGCATTCCTCAAAGAAGTGGAAGCGATTCAAACTATTCGTCTTATCTTGTAGCAACTTCAAATACACCTTCTTATAATGGTATCGATTCTAATCAAACCTTAATTGAACTTGTTTCTAAATCTAGAACCTTATATAGTCAGGATAACAATATTTCTCATGAAGCAACAACAACTCAAGATTTATATCAAGAAGGTGATAGCTTAAATTCATATCAATTAGATAGATTTTTCCCTAATGGATATTTTTATAACGGCACCGATATTAGCAATTTAAGTATCTATGTCGAAAGCATGGACGCAAGTGGCATTACTTTAACAATAAAAAGATAAAATAGTTGTGATTTGCAGAGTTTTATATCAAAAAAGATAGGTTTTTAGTTGATGGAAGAAATACAAATTAATAAAGAAATTGAGAAAAAAGAGATAAATATTTATCCATCAAAAATCGGCAAAAGGATACTTGTATATTTAGCTGATTTAATTTTGTGTTTACTACTTTCAGCATTTATTTTTGAAATTATAGTTTTTCCTACCTTTAAAGCATTACCAGGATATGCTGATAAAACTCAAGAAGTGTCTAATTACTATCGAGCTAGAATGGGAATACTTTATAAAAACGAGCTTCTTACATATAAGAATGAAGATGAGAAGTTTGATATGGAAAAAAGTTTAGAGATTACTAGCGATAATTTACTTAGCTATTATGTTTTAGATGATACAAATAAAAGTAATGAAATTTTTTATCATTATTTCTGCGATATTAGAGGTAAAGATGTTTCATATTTAAATAATATTTATCTTGAATTTGGAAAAGATTATCTTGATGAAACTAAATTTACTAATTTAGGAACATACAAGTTTAAAGAAGATGTAATTGAACTTTTTAAACCTAATTTCGTTGAAGGCGATGAATTAAGCGAAAAAGGGAAAGTAGAATACGAGCATTTTGAGAGTGTTTTCTTTTTAAATATCTATTCTGAGCTTTTAAAAGATATCGAGGAAAATGATTTAACTAGCGAAGACAATGAATATACTTATAATGAATATACTGATTTTATCAACGATTTTGATGCTTATTATTGGAATGCTGTTACGATTTGTAGCGTAATTTCCTTTATTTTATCTTCTTTGGTTTTATTTTTAATAATACCTTTAACAAATCATAAAGGTAGAACATTATCCGAAATGATTTTAAAAGTAGAACATATTTATATTAAAGACATAAGCTATATTTCAAAAAAACATGTTTTAGTTATGTTTTTATTTAATACTCTTAATTCAATGCCAATACTTTTTATTGTAAGTATGGCTTCTTCAGGATTTGGAGGTGTGTTGTCTTTGACATATTTACTTGTTTTTAGTCTAGTAAGTTTGCTCTTTGTTATATTTGAATTAATATGGTTAATTTTTAATAGATTAAATCAATCACCAAAAGAAATTATTACCAAAACGATACTTTGTGATACTAAATTAGTTGATGAATATTATAGGTTACGTAATTATGAGTTCTGATGTTTACGAAGTTAAAAAAGAAGTAGAAAGCGAAAAGAAAGTGCAAGAAATCGAATATTATCGACCAAGTTTTTGGAAACGAATTTTCTTAATATTTTTTGATGCTTTAATTTGTTTCTTTTTATGCTTTGCTTCTTTTAATGCTATAAAAGCCATCGTTAATAATTACACGGTTATTAAAGATCAAACTATTAGATTAAATGAGATAAAACTAGCAACATCTTTATATGTCGAAAGCGAAAATCAAATAATTGACATCGTTTCTTATTATAATTCAGTTGATGATGTATCTTATGGAGCCAAAGAAGTTTATTTAAAACGTGATATAGATAGCTTTTTTACATTTTTAAGCGAGAATTGCGGGGAAAATGTAGAAAAAGAAGCACTTTCTTATTACGATGAATATCGCTTAGATACTTCAATTTTATACGAAAACAAACCTTATTTTATTGAAAAAGATGGGGAAGTCTTTAAAAATGAAGAAGCAAAAATACCATCTAAAGCTTATGTTGAAAACATTTATAGCCCATTTATTGTTGGATATTGCCAAGGTCTTTTAAATACAAAATTACCTGAATACATTTCATTACAAAAGTCTTTATCTAATGTTCTTTTTTTCGTCGAAATTCCAATTTCAGTTTTTCTTGGAGTTCTCATTGTTTATTACATAATTCCTTTATGTTTAAGGAGAGGAAGATTGACATTAGGGCGTTTACTTTTTAAAACTGGCTTAGTTAATCAAAAAGTTTTAAATGTCGATTGGAAAACGTTTACACTTCGTTTTGTAATTTTCTTTTTTGCCGAGATAGTTTTAAGCGTTTTTACTCTTTGTATTCCATTAATAATCTCTCTTTCTATGATGGCTTTTTCTAAGAAAAAACAAACTTTTCACGATTATATGCTTGGAATTGAAGAAGTTGACACACAAAATTCAAAAATTTATTTTTCGTTAAATGAAGTAGCAAAGCCAATAGGTGATAGCGATATTGAAAAGTTTAAAATGAAATAAATATGGTTACTATAGCAACTTTTGACATATTGTATTTGCTTAAGAAGAGCAAATTGTGTCGATAATTAGCGATTTTTATGCATTGAAAGGGTCATTCAAATTATTTATAATATGCGCATGCGAAAGAAAAATTATTTAAAGATGTTTTTGATTGCATCTCTTGGATTTGGACTTAGTGCATTAACTTTTGTGCCAAATACAAGCATTGAAAATTTGCATTCAGAAAATAATTACAAGGAAAATCATAATAACATCAATTTTAGTAATGAAATTAATAATGAAGACGAGGCAGATTCAAATAAAGATGTAATTGCTTTAGTTGACTTTAGTGTCAGTAACATTACATTAACCGATACTTCTGCTTCAGTTTCTGTCCGTTTTGAAATGCACAAATTTGCTGGAACAATTAACGGAGAATGGTTTGCCTATGAATATGATGATGGGAACTTGTCGATTAGTCCTATCAACACTGAAATAGAATATACGCTCACCTTCGTTCCTAGTGGAAAAGCTGAAGATGGCTCTATAGTTCCAGAAAAATTAATTGTTGAATATACTAACGCTGAAGATGAATATATCAATGAAACTTTAACTGACCATACCTTATTTGATTATGATGAAGGCGAAGAAGACGATGAAGACGTTTCAACTCATCGTGGAATTCGGAAAGGTACAGTCGATAATCAAGAGATTGAACTTGCTTTATATGACGATACATTCGAAGGAAATTCGTATTATATTGGCTATGGCGATAACGCTGACAATTACATTCCTGCTGAATTAGTTTACGATGTTAAAGTTGGAAATAAGACTGAAACAAGAACTACACCAGTCAATTTAAATAGCAAAACTTCCTATTATGATGCTATTGGTAAACCTGATGCAGCTGGAGATGCAATCGGTGGAGAAACTGTTAACTCTTACGTCGATATTCCTTTATTGCCAGGCGAAGAGCTTATAACTGATGAATTTAGTGTTATAAACGTTGCTAAAGCAGTAAAAGATGAAACTGGTAAGTTTAATCCTGAAAAAGATGCAAATGGAAATATTGCCTTTAAATCAATAAAAGAAGATCCAGAAGCGTTAAAAAGAGTCTATAGTTTCAACGATTTAGTATCACTAGAATTTATTGGCTCATCATCTTTTTATGGATATAAAGATTTTGCTTTCGTTAGTTCTGGCTTTGGTCAAGAGCAATATGAAAGCTTAGGTGCTCAATATCGAAGAATGTATTCAACTCATTCAGCAGATATTGAAGCTGGAATAAGTTGGATTAGGACTAGACTTAATTTCTCAAATAGCACCATCTTTAACTTCTATATGAAAGATGGAAGTTTGATTCAAAAGAACGCTATTTCTCAACAAATCGATGTAACAAGTGGAAATGTTAGAGTTGGCGTTTTATATGATGGTGTTGATCCAACAAATGTTGAAAATATAACTATTTATAACCTAAATCTTAATGTTGATATCTATAATTCAGAATTACAAGCTGGTATCAAAAACTCAGTATTCTCGGCTCGATTTGCAACTTATGATTGTCATCTTCAACCGATAGTTGATTATAATGGCGATGTTGCAATTGAAGCGGTTAATAATCCATATTATGTTGATTCTACCTTGATTGTAGTTTTACCAGCATCAATATTCGCTTTTATTTATTTAACAACAAGCGCAGTTTTATATTTCTATCTTAAGAAAAAGAATAGAAATGATGAATTTAAAAGAATGAATACAAAACAATATTGGGAAACCAATCTCATGGGCTTAGTTGCTATTGAATCAATATTGTTACTTATTACGACAATTACTTTACGTTCAACTTTAATGCTTTCAAGCTTTAGAGTTTATAACGAACTTGATATTTATATCGTCTTTACTGGAGTTTGCTCGATAATCTTTGGCGGTTACTTCATTAAATACTTTGTAACAATGTATAAGAATTATCGCGAAAAGAAGAGAGTAGATAAACTCAATTTAAATAAAGATTCAATAGATGATGGCACTCTTGTGATGCCAAATAAATAGAGAAGAAATAAGAGGTTGTTATATGGAAATTAAATTAAAAGGATTAACAAAAATCTTCCCTGGAAATCCTAAAAAGCATATTAAAGATACTGTTGCAGTATCAAATCTTGATTTAACAGTACCTGATGGTAAGCTCGTTGGTTTACTTGGACCTTCAGGATGCGGAAAATCAACAACACTTTATATGATTTCAGGATTACAAATTCCTACTTCAGGTGAAGTTTGGTTTGGTGAAGAAGAAGTCACAAATCTTTCTCCTGAAAAAAGAGGTATTGGCTTAGTTTTCCAAAACTATGCTCTTTATCCTCATATGACAATTTTTAAAAATGTCGAATTCCCATTAACAAATCTTAAAGTTGAAGTTCCTCTTGTTACTTTCTTTAACTTCAAATTTACTTACACACATAAATTTGAAAGTGATGACTCTATTGAAGGAATTACAAGATCAATTGGAACACTTGTTTTTAAAATTGGTTTAAAAAAGAATCAATATAAAATTGAAACTAGTTTAAATGATGGTTTATTAACAGTTAATGTTGAACTTTTAAATACTAGCGAAAAGAACGCTGAAATTTTCGACGCTAACTTTGACAAGATTATTAAAGTTGAAACCCGTAACTTTACAAAAGAGCAATCAAGCGAAGCACTTTTTGATTCAACATTAAAATATGATTACAACTTAAAAGAAGAAGAAAAGATTGCAAATGGTGTTATTGATATCTCTTTAGGAAAAGGTGAAATCAGTGATGAAGATTTAAAATTTATTAAAACTTCAATTAAAACACACCACGTTAGAGCTTATAATCAAGGCATCTATAATGCTGCTGATGGTAATCATTTTATGATTGATTATAAGAGAACAACTCATGATAAAGTTATTGCTTTATTTAATGAATTAAAAGAGCATTTTGCGGGAAAAGTTGTTAGAGAAAGAGTAAATAACATTCAAACTAACTTATTAAAACTTAAAGCTTTACAAGTACTTGGTGCTTATAGAAAATCACTTGCTGAATTAAAGGTTTATGAAGATAAAGAAAGCACTAAGATTTTCTTTAAACTTAAAAAGATAACTGAAGGAACTATTAAAGAAGTTGATGAATTACTTAAAAAAGAATTTTCTTTAGGCGAAGGAACAATTTCAACTAATCCAAGTATCTCATATCGTAAATTAAATGCTGTTGAAAGAAGAGATATCGTTAATGAAGTTGCAAAGCTTGTTCAAATTGATGAATATCTTGAAAGAAAACCTTCCCAACTGTCTGGAGGTCAACAACAACGTGTTGCTATCGCTAGAGCTTTAGTTAAAAAACCAAAAGTCTTACTTCTTGATGAACCTTTATCTAACCTTGATGCTCGTTTAAGACTTCAAACTAGAGAAGAAATTAGAAGAATTCAAAAAGAAACTGGTATTACAACAGTCTTCGTTACACACGACCAAGAAGAAGCGATGTCTATTTCTGATGAAATTTTAGTTATGAAAAAAGGTGTCGAGCAACAAATCGATACACCACAAAATGTCTATAACAACCCTAAAAATTTATTCGTGGCTCAATTTTTAGGAACTCCTCAAATCAATGTTTTTGAAGGGGAAGTGAAAGATGAAAAGATTTATATTGGCGATTCATGCATCAATGAAAATGCCAAAAATATTCCAAATCAAAAAGTATATGTAGCAATTAGACCTGAAGGTTTCTTTATCGAAAAAGATAAGAAAAATAATGGTTTAACTGCTGAAGTTGAAATGATTCAAGTTTTAGGTAGAGATATATCAATTATTGCTAAAAACACAAACTGCATTAAAGAATCATTTAGAGTCATTATTTCTAGTGAAGAAACAAATGTTAAAGGGCAAATTAAGTTCGGTGTAAAAGAAAATAAGATGTTTATTTTCGACCACGATACCGAAGAAAGAATTTATCTAAAATAGGTAAAGAGTATGTTTAACTTTTTTAAGCGAAAAAAGCAAGATGAAGCGATAACTTATAGCGAAGATTTTGCCCTAATGAAGCAAGGTATTTATCGCGACTCATCTTTAGGAGAATTAACGGAAGGCGAAAATAAAAACAACATAGTTGTTAATGTTGTTTCGCGTAGAGAAATTAAAAAAGAATACACAATCGGTGGAGTTTTAGATCAAGAGCAAAGAAACAACTGGAAAGCTTGGTTTTATCTTGCTCCTATCCTTATTTTGATGGCTGTATTTCTTATTTACCCTTTAATTAATACAATTTTTATATCATTTACTGAAAATTACCAATATGCAACGGGTACATTTGATGGTTTAACTTTTGATAATTTCTTGATTATTTTAGGTTTAAAACCATATACGGATGCGTTGATTTACGAAACAAATCTTGTAAATTATGCATTGCCTAATACATTTATTATCGTTTTTATCACAGTTCCTGTTTCGATTGTTTTAGCTTTACTTATTAGTGTTTTGCTTAATAATCTAAGACGGTTCCAAAAGATTTATCAAACAATATTCTTCTTGCCATATGTCACAAATACAATCGCTGTTGGTATGGTTTTTAGTGTTTTATTTGACGATACTGGTTTAATTAATTATCTTTTCCAAACTGATATAACCTGGGTTTATGGTGCTGATAGATGGACTGCTATGGTACCACTTTGTTTATACATTGTTTGGGGAAGCTTACCATTTAAGATTCTTATTTTATTAAGTGGCTTGCAAAACGTTGATAAACAATATTATGATGCAGCTAAAATTGATGCAGCACCACATTGGAAAGTACTTTTAAGAATTACAGTTCCAGCTTTATGGCCTCAAATTCTTTATCTCATGGTCACTTCCTTTATCGGAGCATTTAAAGAATATACAGCAGTAGTCGGTCTCTTTAATGGACCTTCAACGACTGGTAAAGGTGGTATCCCTGAAATGTATACAATGGTTTTCTATATTTATGAAAACTTACAAGAGCATACATCGTTTGCTGCAGCTTGTGCTGTCTTATTATTCTTAATTATTTTACTCTTTACTTTCTTGCAATTATTCTTAAGCAAGAGAAAGAATGCATAGGAGGTTTGTGGTATGGAAATGAAAAAATATATCGATTTTACGCAAACAAACCTCGATGGACAAGAAATTGCTCTTGTTATTAAAGAAGGTAAACAAACTGTTGAAACATTAAGGAAAAGAGAAAAAGTGTCAAAAACTTTTTCGCTTATCTTAACTTACATTATCGTTACATTTTTAGCGCTTATCATGATTCTTCCATTTTATTGGATGTTAATCACTTCGCTTAAAACAAACGATGAAATCAATGCGATGACACAAACATTTTTCCCAACAGTAGTTATGTGGTCGAACTATGTTTATGTCTTCCAAGTATTTGATTTTACTAACTACATGATAAATACAATTGTTGTTGCTATATTCTCAACAATTGGAACGCTTATTACAACAGTCCTAGCAGCTTTTGCTTTTGCTAGACTTCAATTTAAAGGAAGAGAATCTTTATTCCTTATTTTCCTGATGACGATGATGATACCAGGCGAAATGATGGTTATTTCTAACTATATTACCGTCGCTTCATTTGGTTGGATTGGGACTGATCAAACCCGTTTAGAAGCCTATCTTACGATGATTGTTCCGTTTTGGGTAAGCGTCTATTACATTTATCTTTTAAGACAAAATTTCAAACAAATTCCTAACGAATTATATTTAGCGGCAAAAGTTGATGGGAAGAGCGATTTTTCCTATCTATTAAAAGTCATGATTCCTCTTGCTGCTCCAACTTTAATTTCAATTACCATTTTGAAGTTTATGGGAACATGGAACTCTTACGTATGGCCTGAACTTGTTACTTCATCAGTTGAATTCAAACTTATCTCTAATGGTCTTAGAGGAAGTAGTTTCTCTGATCCTGATAGTGGCATTGTTGAATATGGCTATCAAATGGCTGCAACCGTTGTTGTTACTGTCCCATTATTCTTACTCTTCGTCTTATTCAGAAAATACATTATGCGTGGTGTTGGCAGAGCCGGCATTAAAGGATAATGTTAAAATATATTTGTAAACTATTCATTTAAGGAGATATTAATATGAAATTTAGAGGAAAAAGTTTAGTTTTATTACCACTCTCACTTATGATGCTCGCTAGCTGTGGAGGTCCAGAAGGAGATAATCCAATTAACGATGAAAATGCGATTATTAAAAATTCAGTAAGTATTGAACTTAAAACAACTGCTGGTAAGCAAAATTTAGCCGTCATCAATAGATATGTTGAATCTTTTAAAAAAGTTGAGCCAAACGTTAATATAACAGTTACTCAATATAGTGGTGATTATTCTTCACTTGCTCAAAA
>CALVMF010000026.1 GCA_944342125.1 uncultured Bacilli bacterium
AGTCATATATATAGGAATAATATGATTTTATAGATAGCCATTAATTCCGTTTATGTCATCCGGAATAAATCGTTTTTGCTTAAACGATTTTAAGTAATTTAAAGCCTCCTTTTCTAAATGAATTCTGAAAAAATTTCTTTCTTCACTATTTAGAAGGTGGTTACATATAATCTTTTTAAAAAATTGTTAAAAATATTTTAAGAAAATCGACAAATATTGTTAATTTGTTGATTTAAAATGTATTTATTTAAGATTTTATTAATCGAGTTTTAAAGATTTAATATGAGCAATTAAACCTTTTCTAAACTCATCTCTAGACAAAGCTACATCAATAATTGCTTCTAAGTAGCCTAATTTATCTCCGCAATCGTATCTTTTACCTATAAAATCATAGTAATAAACATCTTCTTCTTTCATAAGTAAAGCAATTGCATCAGTCAATTGAATTTCTCCTCCAGCTCCTTTAGGAGTTTCTTCTAAAGCATCAAAAATTTTTGCATTAAAAACCCATTTACCAAGACTTGCAAGATCACTAGGAGCTTCTTCAAGTTTAGGTTTTTCTACAATATGGGATAATGAAAATAATCTTTCATTAATTTGACTTTTAATACCCATTGCACCATATTTAACAATATTTTCATGTGGTACTTTTTGCCCACCGACAATAGTTTTTTCTCCAACTTCTTCAAAAGCATTTACGAGTTGCTTTACAGGAGAATCACCTTCATAAGTGCAAATATCATCTCCACAGCAAACAACAAAATTATCATTTTTAACTACGCTTTTTGCTTGTAGAACAGCGTGTCCTAAGCCTAGTTGCTCGTGTTGAATTACGAAATGATAACGGGCTTTTGCGCCAATTTTATGAATAATATCGGCAAAATTATCCTTTCCAGCTTCTCTTAATTCTTTTTCATATTCTTTATCAATTGAATAATATTTTCTTATATCTTCTTTATCTTTAGATACTATAAAAACAATATCAGTAATACCAGCTTCAAGGCATTCTTCTACAATATAGTCAAGAGTTGGTCTATCAACAATTGGACACATTTCTTTAGCGACACCTTTTGTAATAGGTAAAAATCTTGTTCCCTTGCCAGCGCAAGGAATAACTGCATATTTAACTTTCATAACAAAACCTCATTCGTTAAAAAAATTATACCTTTTTATATCTAATTTGAAACTATAATAATCTGATTTAAAATATAAATATGAACAGAAGAAAAGGCTTATCTTATCTAATCTTAGTGCCATTTTTGTCTAGTTTAGCTTCTTGTTCAGGAGATTATAAATTAGATGTTATTTTTGATGGTAACATAGCTGATTCTATAATCAGTTCTCCAAAAAGCGGATATTATAATGCTGGTGATGAACTTTTAATTCGTGCAAATATTCTTTATGATGCTCAAATATATGTCTTTTTAAATAACGAACTAGAAACCACAACATCATGGACTAATGATTTTAATGAATGGAAAATCGAAATGCCTTCTAAAGATTCAACATTAGTTTTAACAATGAATCGCTTTTACGCAACTGATGTAACAACAATTTCAAAAATTATTCCTTCATATATTGAAAAAGATGAGATAACTAAAATAAGAACAAGAGATGGCTATAATGGGGTACGACCTGGAAGCCTTGATATTGTAAAATACACGAATTCTCAAGATGAAATTGATAGATTTTATTCTTTCTTCGATGAAAAAGTTCAAAAATGCGATAACGACTTAGTTCCTGCTGGTGGTAATTATAGAGTGATTTCTTTTATTGGCTCGGACTACGAAAATAACTATCGAATCAGCAACAAGATAATAGTTTCAGCAGATTTTACTTCTTATGCAAACTTTAAAATCTTAAGCGAAAGTTTTTATTCGGATTACGATATTTCTAGTCCTACTCTATCTTGCTACATGTTTGGAAATTTACCTCCCGTTTCTTCAACCTCTACATATTACAAATATAATGAAGAGACTGAAGATTATGTAGAAACATCAAAAACTTTTTGTGAATTAGGCGAAATCGAATTTATTAACGCTGAAAAGATAGAAACTCCACCACTTGGATATCTTGAAACACGTCTACTAGAAGACATCTTCATTTATTCAGACAAAATATTTTCTTTTGAAAACAACTTCTATGGAGTTGTCGGAGATATAGATTTTACTGCACTGACTATATAATTATTTACTTATCAAAAGCGTTTTAGTGCTTTAATTAAGCGAATAATACTCACCAATAGATGTTTCCAAAGTTATATTGTCTTGAAAAACACTAATGTTAGAAGAATCTCCATTTTCGTTTGGGACTACGGTATACAAATCTTCATCTTTATTATCAGTAACAAGAGAAATCCATCTTCTTCCACTGACTTCTTTAGCTTCAACAAATATTTGTCCACGATAAACATGCCCAACAGCAAATTTAAAGTTATTAATTGAGGCTGTCGAATAAGTATTACCTAAAGGTATTTCAATAGATTTAGTGTAATCTGCAGAGTATCCATAAACACTAGCTTCTTCTACTGTGTCTGTTAAAGAAAGAGTAATTGATTGTGGATTTTCAACTTCTTTTAAAATTTCTTCAAGACCAGATAAATCAACATTCAGATTGATGTTATAAGTATCAACTTCAATAGTACCAAATTCTTTAACTGCAACTTCAACACAAATAGTTGTTAATTTAGCAATTGAACTACTTCCATTATTAGGTTGAACCTCTAGTTTAAGCATAGTTTTACCAGGCTTAATTAAACTTCTATCTAAATTAAGCTTAATTTGTTCAATTTCATTGCTTCCTGAAGATCCGACTAAATCCATATTCGTAACTATTTCTAGCTCTGCAGCTCCATCAGGAATTACATTTTGATCTTCAGCAACAATTCGTGTATATCTTTCATTTAAAGAACTGCAATGATTCCAACTATCATCTGTATTTAAAATTATTGAAGCTTCTGGAGGATACATATCTCCTTCTTTTAAGGTTGAGAATAGATAACTTCCTTTTTCAACGCTTAAGCCATTATCTTTTGTTTGAAGAGTAAAATCTTCTTTATCAGGCTCTTCCGGCTCACCTTTGTCATCATCTTCTTTATTATCATCCTCTTTATTTTCATCATCACCTATAGTGATATCAGGATCTTTTTCATTCTCGTTGTCATTTGAACAAGCCACTAACCCGACTGTCATAAATGCGCTTAAACTGATAAGCAATAGTAACTTTCTCATTTTTGATACCTCTTTTTAAATATTCTACAACATTGTTTATTTCCATTAATACTAGGTTTAAAAAATTATGTCTATGTATCTTGAGTTTTATAGACTCAAATTCGTGAACTTCTTTCACGTAAATTAATGTTAAAAATACCTCCTCATTATTTAGAGGGCGATTACTTTTTAAATTTTTAAAAAAATTTGAAAAATTTTTTAAAAAAGTTTATTTTTGCGGTTTTTTCTTATTATTTAACCACCTATTTATTTAACTGGATTGCCTCAATTTATTTTGAAAATTAAAAACCACCCAAATTTTTATGGGTGGTCATAAACATACTTCTTAAAGTTTTTGAATTAATAGTTTGTTGCGTTAACTTCGAAGAAGCTTTGTGGATGTGCACAGCATGGGCAAACTTTTGGTGCTTCTTTTCCAACGTGAATGTATCCACAGTTTCTGCATTTCCAAATTGTAATGCCAGTATCTTTTTTGAAAACTTCACAAAGTTCAACATTCTTTAAAAGTTTGTTGTATCTTTCTTCGTGTTTTGCTTCAACTTCAGCAACTAATCTAAATTTAATAGCTAAATCTTTGAATCCTTCTTTTTCAGCTGTTTCGGCGAATTCTTTATACATGCTTGTCCATTCATAGTTTTCGCCTTCAGCAGCAGCCTTTAAGTTAGCAGCTGTATCGCCAATTCCTTCAAGTTCTTTGAACCAAAGTTTTGCGTGTTCTTTTTCATTGTCTGCAGTTTCTAAGAAGATAGCTGCGATTTGTTCATAACCTTCTTTTTTAGCGACACTTGCAAAGTATGTGTATTTGTTTCTTGCTTGTGATTCGCCAGCAAAAGCGGTTTGTAAATTCTTTTCGGTTTGAGTACCTGCGTATTTATTTGCCATTTCAATTCTCCTTTTTATATAAATAAACTATTCTTTAACTTCTTGTAAATCGTCTCCACTTGCTCCGCAAACTGGGCAAACTGGATTTGGATCATCGCTTTCAAATTCGATGCCACAAACTAAGCATAAATACTTTTTCATCAATTCTCCTCCTAGCTTAATTTATATAATTAAATGCAAATGCATTAACTATCTTTTCTTTAAACAATCCTTACAAATACCATAATAGATGGTTACTGAACTTTGAATTAGGTTCCCGTTATTATCAAATTTTTCTTTTTGATTTTCTTCGTTTTTTGATACATCCACTATTTTATGACAATGGTTACAAACGAAGTGGTCGTGTGTTTCTTGTTCATAGTCCTCAAACACATCTGTTCCATATTTATAAGAGATTCGACGAACAATGCGTTGTTTTTCTAAAGACTCAAGCGAACGATAAATCGTTGAAAGAGCAATATTTTCGCCATTTTCTTCTAATTTTTCTGCTATGTTAGGAACAGTAGCATGTCCTAAACTTTTAATGACTTCAACAATAGCTCTTCTTTGCGCTGTATCTCTAAACACTTTCTTAACTCCTTCTTTATTCTAGCGAATTTGTTAACTCAGTGTCTATTTAATTTTAATCTTATTGCAAATTTTTTGCAATTTGATTACTTCGCTTGTTTGATTGATAAGCCAATACGTTTTGTTACAGTATCAACCGAAATAACTTTAACTTTTACAATATCATTAATAGATAAAACTTCGCTAGGATGACGAATGTATTTATTAGATATTTCAGAGATATGAACTAAGCCATCTTGATGAACATTGATATCAACAAAAGCACCGAAATCTGCAAGATTTCGGACAGTTCCTGTTAAAATCATGCCTACTTTCAAGTCTTCAATACTTTTTACATTATTATCTAACTCGACAATTTTAACATCATCTCTAATATCTCGACCTGGTTTTTTAAGTTCTTCGATAATATCTTTTAAAGTAAGCTCTCCGACTTCATTTTTATAGGCAAATTTATCAAGCTTAAATAAACTTAATTTTAAGTTAAGTGTATCTTCATCATCATTTTTAAGGTCGATTTGAGTTTCTTTGATGATTTCTTTTGCATATTTATAGCTTTCTGGGTGGACGCCAGTATTGTCTAAAGGTTCGTTCCCATCAACAATTCGTAAAAATCCAGCGCATTGTTCGAAAGCTTTATCACCAAGTTTTGGAACGTTTCTAAGCTCTTCTCTATTTTTAAATTCGCCATTTTTTTCACGATAATTATAGATATTTTGCGCAATTGTTTTGTTAATGCCAGAAACATATTTTAAAAGCGAAACACTAGCGGTATTTAAATTAACCCCGACCGTATTAACGCAATCTTCAACTACCCCTTCAAGCACTTCACCAAGTCGCTTTTGATCTAAGTCGTGTTGATATTGACCAACCCCAATAGCTTTTGGGTCGATTTTAACAAGTTCACTGAGTGGATCCATTAATCTTCTTGCTAAGGAGATGGCACTTCTTTTTTCAACAGGTAAATCAGGGAATTCTTCTTCTCCAAGTTTTGATGCACTATAAACACTAGCCCCACTTTCATTAACTATAAAGATTTTAATTGGTAAATTATTTTCTTTAATCATGCTAGAAAGCACTGCTTCGCTTTCTCTACTAGCGGTTCCATTTCCTAAAGCAATATAGTCGATATGATTTTCTTTTAAAACAGGTAAAAGTTTTTTCTTAGCAAGCTCAACTTCACTAGCTGAATTTGCTGTGATGTGGCTAACTCCAATAACATTTCGATTTGGATTGCCCATTTTATCGATTAAAGCATATTTACATCCTGTTCTAAAGCCTGGGTCAAAGCCTAGAATATCCTTTCCTTTTAAAGGTGGATACATAAGTAAACTCTTTAAGTTCTTTTTGAAAACTTCGAAAGATTTTTCGCTTGCCGAATCAAAAAGATCGTTTCTAATTTCATTTTCAACGCTTGGTAAGATGAGTCTTTTTAAAGCATCGGCGATAATTTCGCTATAAATTTCGTTAAATTCTTTCTTTTTGTTATATTTTTTCTTTATATATATAACGATTGCTTCTTCATCGTAAACTAAACTTACTTTTAAGCATTTTTCGTTTTCACCACGATTTAAAGCTAGATATCTATGAGGTTTGATTGAAGAAATCGCTTCTTGATAATCGGCGTAATTTTTATAAGTGTCTCTTTCATCTTTTTTAATCTCTTTAGAAGAAATCGAACCATGTTTGTTGATTAAATCTTTTATATATTTTCTGATATCTGGATCATCGCTTATAACTTCACAAACTATATCTTTTGCTCCGTTAATTGCATCATCGACCGATAAAACTTTCTTTTCTTCATTGATGTATTTTTTCGCTTCTTCTTCTAAATTAACCGAAGTATCTTCTTCTAAAATAATTTTAGCAAGTGGCTCAAGGCCTTTTTCTTTAGCGATGCTTCCTCTTGTCTTTTTCTTTGGTTTATATGGTCTATATAAATCTTCAAGCTCAGCTAAAGTTTTGACATTTTCAATTTGAGCTTTTAATTCATCGGTTAGTTTCCCTTGCTCTTCAATTGATTTTAAAACAGTGTCAATTCTTTCGTTTAAATTGCGTAAATAAGTTAATCTATCAGCTAATTTTCTAAGTTCTGCATCATCTAAATTGCCAGTAACTTCTTTTCTATAACGAGCAATAAAAGGAATAGTGTTTCCTTCATCAATCAGTTTAACCGCTGCTTCAATCTTCCTTTTTTCAAGCCCTAATTCATCTACAAGTCTTACGATAACATCCATTATTTTTACCTCACTTTTTATAAAATATTTAACTTTTGCGGAGTTTTTTCTTTAATAGTATACATTTTTGCTATCATTTTCTCCACATATTATTTAATTTTTCCTTCACCAAGTTGAGTGAGAGCAATTCCATTTGTATGAAAATAATTCTCTTTATCCATCTCATAAGGAAAGTCGCTCATGTCTTTATTAGCCAATAAATAATCAATAAGAGTAACGATTATTTCAACTTGCCTTTCATAGTCATTTTGTACAGTTCCATACATTTCTTTATTTTTTATTGCTTCTACGCCATATTCCGTAGCATCAACCCCAATAATTGGATAAAACTCTTCATATAAAGGAAGAGAAGAGTCATATTCTTCTAAAGTTTTTAAATAATCTATGACGCCTAAAGCCATATCATCGTTATTAGATAAAATTAAATCGATTGAATCCTTAAATTCATCATATATTTCTTTAAAATGATTTAAGGACATTTCTCTACTCCAATCACAAAAAGAAGCATCTAAAATATTAACGTCATAACCTAAACTTTTTAATGTATCGATTGAATATTTGCTTCTATTTTCAGTATCTTGGTGACCTTGTTCACCTTTAATCAAAATGACATCAACTTTTTTGTTTTTGTTTCGATCAAAATTTGCGATGAAATTGTCGTTCGACTTAAAATATTCATTAACGATTTTGGCTTGAAGCTCACCTTCACTTTCAGGTTTTGCACCAACATAGTAGGCTAATTTTTGACCAGCTAAATCTCTTTCAAGAGGTTCTCTGTTTAAAAAGATAATTGGTCGATTAACGCTTGCTGCTTTTTCAATTACTGTGCTAGCTGAAAGTCTATCAACAAGATTAATAAGTAAAACTTTACTACTTTCATCTTCAATTTCGCTAACAATCTGACTATTTTGATACGTTTGACTGCTTTCTCCATCAAACATTTTTACTTCAAACTTATCTTTAAGTGATTCAACTATTTGATTTGAATAGCCTTTCATAAAAGTATCTTCACCCGAATAGACGAACAAGGAAATATGACCTCGTGCTTCACCACAAGAAAATAAAGTTAAAGCAAGGGCGCTAAGTAAAACTAAGACTTTTTTATTCACTTTATTTCTTTTCATCATCGTTTTTTGCCCTCTCTTTAGGTATTAATATTGAAATTGTCGTTCCTTCATCTTCAATGGAATGAATTTTAATATCGCCTTTTTCACCATAATAAATTTTAATTCTTTGGTAAACGTTTTGTAAGCCAACTCCACGATGAATATTCTTGTCTTGGAAGCTTTTTTCAATTTCTTTAAGTTTTTCACTACTTATTCCATATCCATTATCAGTCACTTCTAAAACTATGAATTCACCATCAATATAAGCTTTAATATCGATTCTTCCACCACTTTGAGCATCATTTAATCCATGTTCGATGGCATTTTCAACAATTGGTTGTAAAATTAGCTTCATGCAATAGTAGCCTTCAAGTCCGCTAGAAACATTAATTGTGTAATTAAATTGATCTCCAAATCGAATTTTTTGAATAAGAAGGTAATTTCTGACGTGTTCAATTTCATCCTTTAAAGGAATGATATTTTTACCTCTTGAAATTGAGATTCTAAAAAATTTTGAAAGCGCCACAATCATTTGTTCAGCTTTTTGGCTTTCGCCTTTATCAATCATATAGATAATTGAATCGAGTGTATTATAAAGAAAATGTGGGTTAATTTGATTTTGCAAGGCTTTAAGTTCACTTTTTCTTTGATTGTCTCTTTCTTCAACGAGCTTACCAGCTAAATCTCTAATTCTTTTCATGAGGTCATTAAAAGTTGCTTCAAGTTGAATAATTTCTTTGCTTCCACCTGCTAAACTACTACGTTTGGCTTCGTAATTTAAATCTTTAATCTTGTTCATTTCATTTTGTAATTTATAAAGTGGATTAGTAACTTGTTTAATAACAAAATAAATTGCAATAAGATAAATAACACCTAAACAAATAGTTGTTGCAACCGTTAAAGCAATAAAAAGGTTAAGTGAATTGTAAACTTGGGAATTGTTTGTAAAAACTGAAACTTTCCAGCTTGTATCAGCTATCGTTGAAATATATAAATTAAAAGATTGATTATTAATGTTTACACTCCTTGAACCTAGAACCAGCTCTTTTGTCGCCTTATAATCTTCTTCAATAAATTCAGGTTTAGAAGAATAAACAACTTCATAGTTTCGATCAAAAATTACAATATGACCATTTTCTCCTAAATCGCTTTGATAAATCTGCCTTACAATCTTTGAAAAATCGAATTCAATTAAAGCGACACAATAATTTTCTTCGTTTTTGTAGTTTAAATAACGCGAAAGCGTGAAAGCATAACGATCATTTTCATAACCGACTGCACTAAAAATATTAATCATCGGTTCGCTTATAGCGTTTTGATATGAATCGTTTTCATAAACGTTTTCTTCGGCGCTTACATAACCAGAATTAGAAACGATTAAATCACCTTTTTCATCATATAAAGCGATAGAAATAATCTCACCTTTCATGTCCTGAATGTCATCAAAATATTCCTGAACTGCGGACTTTTCTTCTAAAACATCGATATTTTGGACCTTTATTTGAATGGCGTTTGTAACTTCAATTGCATTATTAAAATAGTATTCGTAGTTACTAACAACTTGTCTAGAAGTATTGATGATTTGTTCATCTATTAGACTAGAAATTGAGGTTGCATATAACGTTGAAGCAATCGCAATCACTAAACCTAAAAAGAGAAAGAAGCATAAAATTGCATATGTTGTAATTTTAAAACGAATTGAGTAAGTTCTTTTCTTCATTTTTTACGATATTCAGCAGGCGACATTCCTGAATTTTTCTTAAAACAATGTGAAAAATAATATGGATCATCGTAACCAACTTCATTTGCAATGCTTAATATTTTCTCTTCCGTATTTTTAAGAAGATACTTAGCTTTTTCCATACGAACATCAGTTAAATACTTTGTAAAAGAAGTTTTGTTTTTCTTTAAAATCGCGCTGATGTAACTAACCGAATAATTTAGTTCTTTTGCAACATCTTCAAGCGAAAGCATTGAATTTTTGTAGTTATTTTCAATAAAAGAAATTATTTGTCTAAACGAGGCTTCTACGCCACTCTGTCTACTTTCCTTGTTAATTTTATCGATTTTATCGACTAACATGTTGATAAAATCGATAAGTTGCTCGTTACTTTTGATTGAATAAGCTTTTACAGCAATCTCATCATAAGTTAAGTAAGTCTCAAAAAGTGATTGCAAAGACACGCAAGCTTTTAAAAGCGAATCTATCAAATTATTGAGGATAAAAAGATAAGTTTCTTTAAAATTATCGGTGTTAATTGTGTTAAGTAAACGCGTAATTCTTTCCTTAGCTTTTGAAATCTCACCGTATAAAACTTCATAAGTGATAGTTTTAAACTCATTTTCATCAACTTTTCCACTTGTCACCTTATTTTTGTTGATGTCGTCAAAGAAAATAACAATGTTGCTTCCGATAACTGTTCGATATTCTAGAGTTCTTAAAGCGTGTCTAAAAAGTTCGCGATATGATTTTTGCTCTACATCTTCTTTCACTTCGCTTAAACCTATCGACATTTCAGTTTCACATCCACGCTTAATTTTAGCTAGTATTCTAACCAAAATTTCTTGTAACTTTTCTTTTTCAAACTTCTCATTTGAAAGTAAGAAGAGGCCAAATTCAGAAGAGTTATCAAAAAGGATATATCGAATGTTTGTATTCACTAGTTCATCTTGAATATATTTTTCTAAATACAAGGTGACAAGTTCCATTTTTGAATAAGATATTTGATTTAACTCATCATCAAAATCAATTGCGGCTAAAATTGTGTACTTGTATTTTAGGTCAATGCCATCGGCAACAAGCTTTTCCTGAAAATTTTCAGGAATATCTTTCAAAGTAATTAATTTAGAAAGATCTGAGTTTTGCATTAGTTTCAGACCAGAATCAGCTTTTCTTTTTAACTCTTCTAAGTCATTGTCGATAGTATTTCGTTTATCAAGTTCTTCTTTAGCCTTTTTAAGAGTTTCACTAAGTTCATCGATCGTAATTGGCTTTGTAATATAGCCAATGACTCCTAGAGAAATAGCTTGTTTAGCATAATCAAAACTATCAAAACCACTAATGATAATGGTCTGAAGTAAAGGCAATTCTAACTTCATTCTTTTTATAAGGTCGATGCCATCAATATAAGGCATTTTAATGTCAGTAATTAAAAGATCTGGCGCAAGTGAAACACCACTTAACAAAGCATCAAACCCATTTTGAAATTGCCCGACAATTTCAAAATCACCATTTAGGCTAAGTAGTTGTTGATAGAGTCTTTCTCTAACTGCGTCTTCATCATCGACAATAATTACTTTATACATATTGATTATTTTACCAAATTTCCTTTGCAAAAATTAGAATTAATGACTAATTTTAATCAGATTTTATCACTTTTAATGTCATTTGAACTGAATTCATTAATATGTTCTAACAAATAATCTTTTTTATTCAAAGATGGTTCATCTATAACCGCTTTTAACATATTCGACAAGATTTTTCCAATCTGTTTTCCACTAAAGCCTAGTTTTATAAGATCTTTTCCGCTTACTTTTAAATCTTTAAAATAGAAGCAAGCCTTGTTTTTTATTGACTCTTCATAAATATGCTTCAATTTTTCATAATCAAAGCTTGATGAAGATTCGCTATTACTCTGTAAATAAATGTTTTGAGCTTTTTTGATTTCTAAATAGTAAGGAAATAATTTTGGACTAATTCTTTTAATTAACCAACGAACTTCTTTTGCTTCAGGACTAACTTCTTTATCGATATTATTAGCAAGAAAAGACACAGTTTTTATTACATAATTTGAATAACGAAGCCTTCTTAATATTGATCTAATAACCTTTTCACGATTAGATAAATTGTTTTCACAGTCTAATATATTCTCAATTTTATAATCTTTTATTTGATTAACAGCTTGATCAACATGCTCTAAAAGTATTGTTAGTCTAGTGATAATATCCTTTGGCGAATCTTTAATTCTATTTATTGCTTCTTCTCCAAGACTAACTTCCCCGTTCACTATATTTAACAAAGCATCAAATTCAGGAAGAAAGTACTTTGTAATACCAAGTTTACTAGCTTCAATTAACATTTCAGGTCTATCAGATAATAAAGTTTTAGATAGTTCAACATTAATTCTTTCCTTGGATACATTTTGAATTAAATAGGATAATTTGCCCATTGCTAAAGAAGTATTTTCTTCAATTTCAAAACCTAGTTGAGCACTAAATCTAATAGCTCTTAATATTCTTAATGCATCTTCATTAAATCTTAATAAAGGATCTCCAACGCATCTAATACACTTATTTTTTAAGTCCGCTAGACCATTAAACGCGTCTACTAATCCAACTTCATCATTATAAGCAAAGGCATTTATCGTAAAATCTCTTCTACTTAAATCTTCCTTTAAAGAACTAGTAAAAGTTACATTATCTGGATGTCTATTATCTTTATAATCGCCATCAATTCTAAAAGTAGTCACCTCAAAAGATTTATGATTCCTACGAACAGTAATTGTTCCATGTTTTATTCCTGTATCAAAAGTTTCACAAAATAAAGTCTTGGTTTCTTCTGGCTTAGCGCTTGTTGTAATATCAAAATCGCTTGGTGTTTTTCCAAGCAAAAGATCTCTAACGCATCCACCAACCGCATAAGCTTCATGCCCTGCTTTTTGTAAGGTTTTAAGGATATATTTAACTTCTTTTGGTAATTTTAAATGTAACTTATCCATATAAATTAATATTGTTAATCAAGTTTTAAGAGTTAATTAAGTAAGATGTAATCCACATTTTTTATATGTATCAAAGTTGAGCTATAAAATTTAAAACAATGATAATCTCTGAACTAGATAAGTTTTTATCAAGATCAAAAATTAATGTATTTTCATTAACTTCTACTAAATAATTGAATATATTATAAGAAGCTTTTTCATAAGAATTGTCTCTTTGAAATGAAAATACCATCTTAGAAAAGTATCCTCCAATACTTTTTCTTTCCATTGCTTCCTTTTGCTTGTCATTAAGTGAACTATAAAACGATTTTAAGAATTCTAGTTTTTCGTCATTAACTAAATATATTCCGCCATGTATTTTAAAGAAATCTTTTGGGTCAAACACTCCTTTATATTCATCTAGTTTTTTTAACGTTTGAATTAATTCTTGATTTAAAAATTTATCGTTTTCAATAAAATATATTTCTCTGTGTTGCTTAATAATCGCGAAAATTTTAAAAATATCCTCGCAAATCATAGATATTTTATGATTTTTGAAAGGAACAATAAGTGAAGATTCTTTATTTGCGTTTACAAAATAATAAAAGCTTAAATTATATTTTAAATCAAATTTTTGATTTGAGAAGTTTAGTATAAAATCGAATTCTTTTATTAATTTATTCAAATCAAAATTTTCTTCTTCAACAACAATCACTTCGCTGTTTTTTAGTGATTTTAGATAATTTTTTATACTAAAACTTTTGGTATAAAACACATAATTATACTCATTATTTTTTATACTAAAAATTTTCAAAGCTTCTACAATTGAAGAAATACTACTTAATCCAAAAATTAAAATTGCAATCCTTTTAGACATAAAATTAAAAATTAATTGTTAATAAAGTTTGTGTATTCGTGTTTTTCGTGCTCTAAATCGCCATTGTCTTTTTCTTTTTTAATAGCTCTCATGAGGAAAATCATGTTTTTAGCAAGTTGCTTAACTGTACTAATACCTTCTTCATCTTTTATTGCTTCGCCTTCACTCATTCCATGAAGATTGTTCCAATAAAATGAGGTTACAATTGGCATTTCTGAAATTGAAAAATACTTATTTAATTCATCAAAAGTTGCAGTAGTTCCGCTTCTTCTAGCAACCGCAATTGCACACCCTACTTTCATTCTTTTACTAAAATTTGTTGAATAAAATAGTCTTTGAAGTAAAGAAACTAAAGTTCCATTGGCTTGGGCATAATAAACTGGCGAAGCAACAACTAATCCATCAGCTCTTTCAAATTCTTTTGCTACTTCGTTAACTAAATCATCAAAAACGCATCTGCCAGTTTTCTTACATTTTCCACAAGCTATACAGCCTCTAACAACTTTAGTCCCAACGGAGAATTCTTTAACTTCAATATTTTCTTTTTCAAATATTTTTTTCATCTCTAG
>CALVMF010000027.1 GCA_944342125.1 uncultured Bacilli bacterium
ATGGTAGTGATGGTATCGCTGTTGCGATTGCAACTCAAATTCCACCACATAATTTAGAAGAGATATCAAATGCTGTTATTTATCGTATTCAACATCCTAATTGCGAACTTGATGAACTTTTAGAGATTGTTAAAGGTCCTGATTTTCCAACTGGAGGCATCATATATCAATGTCAAGGCATTAAAGATATATACGAAACAGGGCGCGGAAAAATCGAAATCGCATCAAAATTAAAAGTTGATACTTCAAATAAAAACTATAACGAAATTATTATTTCTGAAATTCCATATGGTGTTGTTAAACAAAATTTAGTTTATAGCATCGATAGAATTAAGAAATCTCATGAAATCGACGGAATTAATGAAGTAAAAGATCTTTCTAGTGGTGATAATATTGAAATAGTAATTGAAACTAAAAAAGATGTTGATCCACAAATTATCATCGCTTATTTGATGAATAAGACTCAACTTAAAGTTTCTTATTCAGCAAACATTGTTGCAATTTGTGATAAGCACCCTAGAACTTTATCTTTAATTAACTATTTAGATTATTACATTAATTTCCAAGTAGAAGTTATTACAAGAAGAACAAACTTCTTACTAAAAAAAGCAAAAGACCGTCTTCATATAGTTGAAGGTTTGATTAAAGCAATAAGTGTTATTAACGAAGTAATTAAGATTATTCGTTCTAGTAAAGATAAAGCCGATGCTAAATTAAACTTACAAAAAGCATTCGATTTTTCGGAACCTCAATCCGAAGCTATCGTCACAATGCGTCTTTATCGTTTAACTAACACTGATGTTTCAATTTACATAAAAGAAAAAGAAGATTTAATCAATCAAATTAAAGATTTCGAAGAAATTTTAACTAATCCAAATAAACTTAGAAAAATCATTATTAATGATTTAAAAGAAATAGTTAAAAAATTCGGAAATCCAAGAAGAACAATGATTGAAGAAAAGCTTGATGAAGTTCAAGTTGATAAGCGTGATCTTATCGCAAAAGAAGATGTTTATGTTGTTATAACTCGTGATGGCTACATAAAACGCAGTAGTCTCAAGAGCTATAAATCTTCAAATGGATCTTTGCCGGGTGTTAAAATCAATGATTCTATTGTTATGGCATCAGTTGCTAATACAATTGATTATATTTTGTGTTTCACAAACAAAGGAAACTACATTATTTTACCTGTTCATGAAATTTTAGAAGGCAAACGGAAAGATGAAGGCAAACACATAAATTACATCTGCAATTTGCCACAACAAGAAAATATTATTAAATGCTTTGTAATAAAAGATTTTAATATCAATGTAACTATTTGTACCGTTTCAAAATTAGGTCAAATCAAAAAGACTGTTCTAAGTGAATTTTATTCACAAAGAATTAATAAACCAATTGGCTGTATGAAATTAACATCTGCTGATGAAGTAGCTGATGCTTGTATTTTACACGGAAATAGCAATATTCTTATTATTACAAAAGCTGGTAAAGCAACCTATTTTAACGAAAATGATATTTCTGACACAAGGCTTAAAACAAGCGGTGTTAAATGTATTGCGACCTTAAGTGATTCGACAATATCCTCCGTTTTATCATTTGAAATTGGTGAAAGATGTAAAATGCTTTTCCTTACTAACTATGGAATGTGCAAGATTTTAGATTCTAATGTATTAAATTTAAGACATAGATTAGAAAAATGTGATCTTTTATTAAGGTCTTTTAAGACACAAGTGCACGAATTAGTTTTACTTAGAAAAGTTCCATTAAATGCAAGTGAAATAACTTTAGATTGTGTATTAGATAATTCATCGTTATTTGAGTTAAAAGTTGATGACTTCCATGTCACACCTTTAGATAAATATTGTAAGAAAAATATTGATACTTTGGCTGACAATAGAAAAATTTCATTCGCTTATAACTTTGAAGTTGAAACAATCGATGCAAATACTAAGGTTGATAAAAAGCGTCCTAAACCTTCTCCAATTAAAAAAGATGTAGAAGATGATGGTAAAGTTAACGTTGTTACGATCGACTATGATGGAAAATTAGACAATGAAGAAAGCGACGATTCCTCTGAAGGAAAAGTAGAGCAGATTTCAATCTTTGATGATATGGGAGATTAATTATTAAAGACTAGTAACGAAGCTATAAATTATTAAGATTGTTATAGCAATTATCGCTACAATATTAAAAACAAAGAAATGTAGAAGTGTTATGTTTTCTCTTTTAAAGCAAAGAATAAGTGAAGGTACTAATAAAAAGTATGAGAAAAATGGTACAAAAACACCGATTATTACACCTATTGTGCTTAACACTTTTACAAGTAAAACTTTATTGTTTAAACTTAAATTGTCCATATCTATGATTATAGTTTGTATTCAAGAAATAGCAATTAAAAACCATATTAGTATTTAATTAGTAGATTTTTAGTAGTTTTTAAGTATTAAATTAGTAGTTAATTATGTTTAGAAGATTTACACCATTTGCAGTAGCTAAAAATGTCTATGAAATAGATATCTCTTTTTTTGTTAATTTAGGCATTAAATATGTTGTTTGTGACTTAGATAATACATTAGATGCTTATTATCAAAAAGAACCTTCTCAACAAGCAATAGAGTTCAAGAAAAAACTTGATGAATATAATATTACGCTTATTTTAACTTCAAATAATGTTAAAAATAGGGTTAAGAGATATTCGGATTGTCTAGGAGTTTCTTACCTTTATAGCTGTAAAAAACCGTTGATATCTAAAGTAAAAAAGTATCTCGTTAAAAACCATATTAAAAAAGATGAGTGTATAATTATTGGTGATCAGGTTTTTACTGATGTTTATTTTGCAAATAGACTAAAAATTAAATCGATTTTATGCGATAATTTAGTAAGCAAAGATCAATTCTTTACAAAGATAAATAAATTCTTTGATAAATATGTAAGAAGGTATTTAAAGAAGCACAACAAATTAACTGATTGGAGGGAACTATAATATGGCAGAACTCAATAAATTACAAAGATGTTACCATTGTGGCGCTTTATTGCAAACAGAAGATCCTAGTAAAGAGGGTTATATTTCTCCAAGCATTATTGAGAAATACCCTGAAGGTTTATTGTTGTGTAATAATTGCTACAAAACAGAGAAGTTTAACAATAATCCACAAGAAGCTTATTTCGATGCAGATTACGAAAAAATATTAAATGTAATTCGCAATAAAAAAGCTTTAGTTGTTTATGTTGTTGATCTTTTTTCTTTTGAAGGAGCTTTTATCAATAAAATTATCGAATTATTAGATGGCGTTGATGTTTTAGTAGTTGCTAACAAAAGAGATTTATTGCCAAAAGAAATCAATGATGATGAGTTAAAACAATATGTTGCTCACAGGTTAAGAGTTGCTAAGTTTAAAGTAATTGATACCGTAATCACCTCAACAAGCAATGACGGCTATAACCTTGAAGAAATGTATAAATTAATAACAAAATATTCAGATGGCAGAGATGTTTATTTCGTTGGCGCTAGTACAAGCGGTAAGAGTGCCTTGATAAGCGAATTTTTGAAGAAGTATTTAAACAATACTTCAAAACTCATTGTAACTTACACATTTGAAGGAACAAATCTTAGAGGTATGAGAATTCCTATCACTAATAAAACATATATTTACGAAACTCCAGGTACCTCAATCGACAATTCAATGTTGTCTAAAGTAGAAAGATCTGTTTTTAATGCAATTACACCTAAAAAAGAAGTTAAAGCTAGAAAATATACATTAACAAAAGATAGTTGCATAGCTTTAGGCTCGCTTGCTTGTATTGAATTGCTATCAAAAGAAAAAACTGTTGTTTATTTATACGCCTCAGATAAAGTTGAAGTGAAAGCTCATAAGGCAATAGTTACCGACAACCAAAAATTCTTTGCTTCAATAATTGAAAAAGGTTCAAATAAACCATCTAGTAGCAATATTCACAATAGAAAAGACTTTGATGTATATGAATTTCAAATTACAGAAGAAGGTTCAAGAGATATAGGAATCCTAGGTCTTGGTTGGATTTCGTTTGTAGGTAACAAGCAAAACTTTAGAGTCTATGTGCCAAAAGGAGTTTACGTGTATACATCACGTAGTAAAGTAAAGAATGATAACAAATAAACAAAAACAGCAACTTAAAAAAATCGCTCATTCAAGCGATATATTAAAGATAAATATTGGAAAAGAAGTACTCGATAAAGATGTTATTAAAAATATCGACAACTCTTTTAACACTAGAGAATTAATTAAAATATCATTTTTAAAAAGTGCTTTAGATAATTGTGACAAAAATACACTTATTATCGATCTTACAAGTCACTTAAAATGCGAAGTAGTGCAAACAATAGGAAACACTATGTTGATATATAGACCAAATGACAAGTTAAAAGATCATATTATATTGGAAAAATGATAGAAGATGTACTAAGTCATATCAAAATAGATGATAAAAAGCGTTTAGTAGTAGATGAAGAACTAAACGCCTTTTTGTTTGATGTTATTAAAAATAAAAGTAGAGTAGCGCATTCAATCAGCGTCGCTCAGTTATCTTTTGATATTGCTCTTTCAAACAATTTGGATAATCCTGAACATTATCTTGTCGCTGGTCTATTGCATGATTTAGCAAAAGGATTGGACACAAATACCTTAAAAACTTATATGACAAGATATTTCAAAGAATATCTTGACCTGCCTTCATATACATATCATCAGTTTATATCAGTTTATCTTACTCAAAAATATTTTAATATTCATAATGAAAATCTGCTTGATGCTATAAAGTTTCATTGTACAGGAAAGCCAAAAATGAATAGCATTGGCAAGATAGTATATAGTGCTGATAAAGCAGATCCTTTAAGAGGTTATGACTCAAATAAAATGATTAATTTATTAAAAATCGATTATAACGAAGGTTTTATTTATACCCTTAATGAGAATAGAATTTTCTTGTTAAACAAGTTATATAAAGGCGAATCGACAAATAATAGACTTTCTGAAGAATGTTTTGCATATTATTTAAAATAACGGTTTAAAAAGTAGAATTATTGGCTTCTTTTATATAGATAACTACTTCGTATAATATCTATTATGTAAAATACAAAATGAATTTTTTGATGAAAAAGTGAATAAATGTATATTTTTTAGCATTATATACACCCTAAATTCATAATTAAAATAATAAAAATATTGATACTAGTTATCTACTGAAAACCTACCAATAATCTACTAATGATTTTATGCACATAGAATTTCTTGCTGGGTAAACATCGATTTAGTGATTTTTCTAGTTTTTTCAATTAATCCTTGAATAAATTTACGATAACAATCTAAAACCAATAAAAAGCTCGATGTTTGTATTGCTCCATAATTAAGATATTCCGTTGAATTCGATTGCTTTGCATTGCTATCATTGTTATTAACCTTAAATCTTGCTTTGGAAACAAATCTGATTTCTGGTAATGCCGCAATATAATCTTCATCGTCTTTTAATTGATATAATCGACCGATATTAATTCCAGCTTTATTTTCAGCTTCGGATTTAGAATAAATTGGGCAAATCATCACTTTACTATCAAATTTCCCACTATCAGCAAGAATTATGCAATGTCCAAGCAAGTGATTTCCGCTAATTTGGTCAATTTTACGATTGTAAGCATAAATTTCTTTAGAACGAAAAATCTTATTGTCGGAATTAAACACATAATGATGTTCTTGTTTAAATACGTCTTCTGCCCAAGCTAGTTGGTTATAAAATGTGTCCTTTTTATCTACAGAGATGTAATAAACATTCTTAGGTTTATCCATTTAAATTACCTCCTTTCATATATTAGAGGGTGTTTAATATGGATTTTTTAAATTATTTAGAAACTTTTTTCTTAAAAAATGCAAAAATTAAATCAATAACAATAAAAACAACAATAACTAGCAAAGTTAAAGCAATCATTTTTGAATAATCGCCATTTATTCTATAAATATAAATTAATCGACCAATTCCCCGTAAAGATTGATTCCCGATTAAAATTTCACTCATGATAGAGACTTTAACCCCTAATCCTATCGAATTTACAAGTCCTAAAATTAGATATGGCATGGATTCGGGTATTAAAACTTTGAAAATCGAGTTCTTGGTATAATAACCCTCAATTCTTAAAGACATTTTGATAGATTCATCGATATTATTTAGTCCATGAACAAATGATTCATATAAAATTGGAAATACAACCAAAAAAGTAATAATTAATGAGCCAAAATTAGGCTGTTTTAAAAAGAAAAGAATAATAAAAAACACTATACAAGGGGTCGGAACGAGTTTTAAAAGGTAGATTAAAGGCGATAAAAAGTCTTTAATTGGTTTAAAAAGCCCTGCTAATAACCCAAATATAAAGGCAAAGATAAACGAAAATACTAAAGATAAAATAGTTCTTAGTAAAGATTCGCCAATCGCTAAATATGCTTCTTGATTAGATAAAACATCCCCTAGAGCGGTAAAAATATGTAAAATATCTGGAAAAATGTAATTATCATTAATTGAAAGCGCTACAATTTCCCGAATTAAAAGCAAAAATAAAATACCTAGCGTTTCAAATATAATTGTTCGAAATTTTTTAGGTATTTTATTAATAAATCTCATAAATACAATTTTAATGAGATTATAAAGTATGTTCAATCAGTTTAAGCTAATAAACTATTAAATAAATCGATATCTTCAACGGTAAATGTCACATTTGTTGGGACGACACCAAATCCATTTTTAGCACTATTGTTACCTTGAACGCCTTTAATAACAGATGAATTAAAGCCAAAAGTATTTGTAAAAGTTTCTGCGTTTGATAAATCACCACTAGTCATTTCACTAAAAGCACCATCTAAATCAGAAAATAATTTATTTATTCCTTCATTTAATAAAGATATTGTTGACTCAAAAACATCCGAGTGAGCTTTTTTAAATTCTTTTTTAACGAAAAGACCAGCTTGGCAGATGTAATCCTTGTTCCATATATCAGCATGTTTCTCTTTGAAAGCAGCGTTCAAATTAATGTCGATAAAATTTGTTACACCCTTTTCTTTTAGTTTTGATTGGATTTGTGTGTTAGCAGGTTCGGCAACAACAGCCCAATCAACAACTTCATCACTTATTTCATAATTTGTATTCATTTGGATCAAAACTGGAGTTAAATCAGCAATTGAATTAAAAGATTGATCAAAAGTTAAATCGCTGCCATAAATATTTTCAAATAAAATTCCAGGAGTTGATTCTGGCATAAAACCTAAAATGTTATCTTCGTTTTTAGGAGTATCGTTTTCAGTTTTATTAAAGCCTAAAAGATGGAAATTTCCACCAGTAAGCATTTGTACGAACTCGTATTTAGCATTTTCACCTTGTTTATCTAATACTTTTTGAGCGTTTGTTGAATCAAAAATAACAAAATCGACATCTCCTTTAGTTAAATGTGCAGGAATTGCCGTATTATCAGTTGGTGATGTCACATCAATTTTATCAGAAATCATCAATTTATAAGCAGGTAAGGTAGGCGCTCCTGTTGGAGTGATTAAACTTGGGATGTATTCATCGTTTGTACTAATTGGTTCACAAGAAGTTAAAACAACACCTGCAAAAATTCCAAACAAAAATAGTATTTTCTTATTCTTTTTCATATTTAATATTTCCTCTTATTTATGCAATTAATTCTTTGATTGTCTTACCAATCATATCTTTTTCTTTATTTAAATCAAAATTTTCAAGAATTGTTGCTCCAATATCAGCAAAGCTATCTCTTTCATCTAAATAAGAACCTTTCTTATAGGATTTAGAGAAACAAATTAAAGGTACTTGTTCTCTTGTATGATCAGTTCCTGCCCAAGTTGGGTCATTTCCATGATCGGCAGTAATCATAACTAAATCATCTTCGTTTAAAACTTTAATAAAATCATTAAATTCCTTATCGAATGTTTCTAAAGCTTTACCATAACCTACTGGATTTCTTCTATGTCCATATTCGCTATCAAATTCAACTAAATTTACAAAGCATAAACCTTCTTTAAACTTGTCGCTAGTTGCGATTTCTTTAGTTTTTTGCATTCCATCGCTGTTTGAAACTGTATGTATTGCATCGGTAATTCCACATCCATTAAAAATATCGTTGATTTTACCAACACTATAAACTGTAAATCCGTTGTTCTTTAAAATATCTAAAGCTGTTGTTCCACTTGGAGAAACGGCATAATCGTGTCTATTGGAAGTCCTTTTGAAAGTATCACTGCTTTCTCCAATATATGGTCTAGCAATTACTCTTCCTACAAACCATTCTGGGCGCATACATAACTTTCTTGCAATTTCACAGCATCTATATAGCTCATCAAGACCCATATATTTTTCATGACCACAAATTTGTAAGACTGAATCACTACTTGTATAAACTATTAATGAATTGGTTTTAATTTGTTCTTCACCTAATTCTTTTAATATTTCAGTTCCACTAGCCGCTTTATTACCGATAATTTTATGTCCAGTTTCTTTTTCAAGTTCCTCTATTAAATCGCTTGGAAAACCAGTATCAGTAAATGTCTTGAATGGTTTTGTTGTCAAAATGCCCATCATTTCCCAGTGACCAGTCATAGTGTCTTTACCATTACTAGCTTCATTTAATTTAATGGTATATGAATTTGGCTGAGATAAATTTTGCTTTACGCCATCAATTTCATCTAAGTCCCCTAAGCCTAAACCTTCTAAGCAAGGAACTGAAAGACCCCCATTCATTTTTTGACTAATATGCTTCCAAGTATTAGAACCTAAATCAGTTACTCCGCCAACTTGCTCAAATTTTGAAGCATCTTTGGCGTTGCCGATTCCAGCGCTATCCAATACAATCACAAATATTCTTTTAAATTTTGATTTCATATTTCCTTTTTCCTTCAAAAAATTATAGTTTACTTATCTTTCCAATACAAATCATATGATTTTACTAGGGTTTTAGTGGTTACATGAGTGTAAAGTTGAGTTGTTCCTATATTTGTGTGACCTAATAATTCTTGAACAACTCTTAAATCAGCACCATTATCAAGAAGATGAGTTGCAAAAGAATGCCTTAAAGTATGCGGATGAATTCTCTTTTCAATTCCAGCATATTTAGCATATTTGACTACTAAAGAGTAAATCACTTGTCTAGTCAATTTTTTGCCACTTCGGTTTAAAAATACATAGTTTTTATCTACTATTCTTTTTTCGCTCCTTACATTATAGATATAGTCTTTAATTGCATTTAATGCTTCATCTCTAATAGGTATAATTCTCTCTTTTTTACCTTTTCCTACAACTTTTATTATTTTTTCTTGAGTGTTTATCTGATTTAGTTGAAGCTTTTCGGCTTCACTTACTCTTAAACCACAAGAATACAACACTTCTAAAAGAGCGTAATCACGTTTACCTAAATCGGTATGCTTATCTGGAGTTTTTAGCAATTCGTTTACCTCTTCTACACTTAAAACTTCAGGTAATTTCTTTTCTTTATTTGGTAATGAGATTTCAGTATTTAGTAAATCGCTTTTTAAATTCTCACTTTCAAGAAATAAAAAGAAGTTTTTAATTGTTGCTATTCGTCTAGTTATTGTTGCTGAGGACTTTCCATTAATTGCTTGATCATAGCTAAATTCGTTCAAATCAGAACTAGTCAAATCGTCTAAATCAACTTTACTAGGATAGTATTTTAAAAACTGAGCAAAATCATCCTTATAATCTTGAATTGTCTGATTAGTTAAGCCTTTCTCAAAGCGTAAAAATTGAAGAAAATTTTCAAAAGCATCGATTATATTCATTTCTTTTTATCCTTTAAATCGCTCAGCCTAATAAAAGTTTCCTTTTTTGACTTCCTATTTAACTCGTTAATTAAAAGTTGTGTTTTATTTTCACTTTCATGTCGTTCATAGTTTTCAAAAGTCATTTGAACCACAACATCATGTTTTTCTTTTAAATTTTTAAGAGTAAACCCAATTAAACGAATTTCTTCGTTTTTATAAGTTTTATCAAATAGTTTAAGTCCTTCTCTATATAATTCATCGATTGAATCGGTATAATTATCCAATGATTTTGAAACCGTATTTGTTTTAAAACCATTTTCATAATCTGAACTTTTATAAGTAAGTTGTATCGTTTTGCAGAGTTTACCAGATTTAGAAAAATCATCTAAAAGAGTATTCATTAAATTTGTTAAAAATTTTCTAATATAAACCTTATCGTTTGTATCAAAATCGAGTGTTCTTGTCATTCCCATAGATTTAGGATCTGAAAAACCAACATGAATTGTATCGCTACTATTACCTTCAAGATTATTTATTATGTCTTCTTTATAAGAGCCAAAGAAATTTGATAGTGCTTCATCATCATTTTTGAGCCCATAATATAAGTCGCCTATCGTTTTATAGCCTGCTCTTTCTAATTTTGGATATGTCTTTTTTCCAATCCCAAAAAGGTCTTTTACCGGTAATGGGAACAGAATTTCAGGTATTTCTCTTTTACGAATAATAGTTATTCCCATTGGTTTTTTATAATCTGAGCCCATTTTTGCCAAAAATTTAGTCGTAGATACACCAATAGAACATTTTAAACCAGTTTTTTTAAACAAATTATTTTGTAAATTTCTTAAAAAGGATATTGGAGAAACTCCTTTTCGGTCTAAAATATCCGTAAAATCACAAAAACATTCATCGATTGACATTTGTTCAACCTTATGAGTGAATTTTTTTATAAAATTTATGAATTCTTTAGACATCAATTCATAAAATTTATAATCGCCAGGTAAGAGTATTAGATTTTTGCATAACATTTTAGCTTGAAATGTTGGCATACCTGAATGAATACCATAATTTCTTGCTTCATAAGAACATGTCGAAACAATTCCTTTACGCCCATCTCCACCAACTGCAACAGGCTTACCAATTAAAGAAGGATTCTTTATTTCTTCGCATCTGACAAAGAATTGGTTCAAATCTATATGCAATATTATTTTCGACATATCTTAATTATTTACTAGTTATTTACTAGTTATATACTAATAAAGTACTAATTATCTACTTTTGTGGCGCTATTTATCTTTTCTTTGGCATCGGTTAAGGTTTTTTCCAAATCTTTAATAAGCTTAGTTCCTTCAGAATATAACGCCAAATTTTCCTCTAAGCTAGAACTACCGCTATCAATTTTACTAACAATTTCCTCTAGTCTGTTCATTTTATCTTCAAAAGATATTTTCTTGTTTTCACTCATAGAATTATTTCTCCTTTTTAATGACCTTTGTAGATATAGTGCCATTTGAAACTCTTATATCTAGTTCTTGATCAATATCTACTAAATTAATATCACTAACAATTTTATTATCTTTTGTTTTAACAATCGAATAACCTTTTTTTAAAATATTTTCTGGACTTAACATTTCTAAATTCTTTTTATAATTAAGAACTTGTTTATCTATATTATTAACGTAATTTTTAATTTTATCTTCTAGTTTTTCCTTTAGATAAGCCAATTTTTGAAAATACCCATCATATACAGCTTCTATATTTTGAAAGTACTTTTTGCTTTTTATATTAAGCAATTTATTTTCTAATATTGTTAAATGACGAACCATCAATGAATGAAGGTAATTCTTCTGCTGTTCTAAGTCTTCGATAATATCTACATAATTAGGCACAGCAATTTCAGCTGCTCCAGTTGGCGTCGAAGCATATTTATCGGCTACTAAATCGCATAAAGTTTTATTAATTTCATGTCCAACGGCACTAATTATTGGTGTTTTTAGCTTAAATATGGTTCTTACAAGCATTTCATCATCAAATGCACTTAAGTCTTCGCTTGATCCTCCACCTCTTCCAATAATGATTAAATCATAATTATTCTCATCAACTTTTATAAGATTTTGAACCAAATCTTTTGAAGCATTTTCACCTTGCACTAGCGAAAAGTAAATATCTACTTGGCAAATTGGGAAACGTCTTTTTATATTAAACTCAAAATCAAGTGCTGCAGCACTATTTTTTCCTGTTATAATTGCGATTTTTGTTGGATAAGGTGGTAATTCTTTTTTATGTTCTTCATCAAAAAGCCCTTCTTCAAAAAGTTTCTTCTTAAGGATTTCTTTTTTAAGATAATCTTGTCCAATGCCATATTGAAGCACTTTTCGGCAAATAATTTGATATGTTCCGCTAGGTGGATAAGAGCTTATAGAGCCAAAAACAAGCACTTCATCGCCGTTTTTAGGTTCAAATTCTAATGAAAATGAATCAAATTTAAAAAGAACAGCATTAATGGAAGACCTTTCATCTTTCAAAGTAAAATAAATATGGCCGGATTTATTTCTACCCTTATAGTTAGAAATTTCACCTTTAAGCCATATGTTTTTGAAAAAGTCTGAATTATCAAATATTGCTTTGATTAATTCGTTTATTTCACTAATCGAGAGATAGTTGATTTTCTGTTCCATCTAAGCATTTATCCAAAATAGCATTAACAAACTTATAATCTTTTTCACCACCATCACCAAACTTTTTAGCAAATTTTACTGCATTATTAATTATTACTGCTTTATCAATCTCATATTCTTTTAATGCATATTGAACAACAGAGGTAATTAAAATAGCTTGAATTGTGGTGTTTAATCTCGAAAACTGCCAATTAATCAAATATTTAGAAATATAATTAATTACTTTTGATTGATTTTTTAAAGATTTAAGCAAAACTTCCTTAACAAAGACATCAATTTCATCATAACTACACTCACAAATATTTTCTATTTCAGGAATAAAATCTATTTCTGCTTGTGTATTTTCAAGAATTAAAAATGAATACATAATTTGCACAATTTTTTCTTGCGCTTGGTTTCTAGTAAGAGTTGTTTCCATCGTTTTAATTCTTTTCAATTACCTTTATGGTTGTTTCAAAAGGTAAATCACATAATAAGTTCATTGCATTAAAAATATTGGTTTTAATTTCATCTTTAATTGCATTTTTATCGGTATTTTTTCTTACAACAGCATTGATTTTAAATGAAACAATTAAATTATTTTTAATACCAATGTTTATTTCATTAGCATCATCTTCAATTATTTCATCAACTTTACTTAAAGCTTTTTTAGCAATAAATTTAAAAACTTTTGTTGAAATGCCTAAACGAGCATTTTTTGTACGTAAGTTATCAAGGTAAATATATTTGGTCATAATTTACTCCTTTATATCATTATAAAAGATTCTCTATTTCTTTGGCTAAACTTGTAGTTGTAAAGCCAAATCTTTCAATAACTTGGTTAGCTTTTCCACTTAAGCCAAATTCGTCGATGCCAAAAACATAATTGGCATATTTATGTAAACCAAATGGTGTGCTCATTTCAATAAAGGCTCTCTTTTTATAATTTTCGCCAAGAACTTCATATTGATATGAAAGTGGTTGCTTATCAAATAGTTCTAAGCAAGGCATAGAAACTACTCTAATTCCATACCCTTTGCTTTCTAAAACTTTTTTAATGCTGATAGCTAAACTAACTTCACTTCCGCTTGCAATTAAGGTGTAATCAAATCTATTATTTCCTTCTTTGGAGACGATATAACCACCTTTTTTAGCTAATTCGACATCGCTACCTTCTAATAAAGGCAAATCTTGTCTTGATAGGAGAATTGCCGAAGGCGTATTTGTTGAAGAAAAAGCAATATTATAAGAAGCAAAAACTTCTCTTGCATCAGCTGGTCTCATTGTATATAGATTAGGAATTGAGCGAAGCATTGCGATTTGTTCGATTGGCTGATGTGTTGGTCCATCTTCGCCAACAGCGATTGAATCATGACTAAATAAATATATATTAGGTAACTTTTCAAGTGCACTCATTCTTATTGCTGCTTTACAATAATCAGCAAATACCATAAAGGAACCAACATATGTTCTCAATCCGCCATGGAGCAAGATACCATTTGCAGCGCTTGACATGAAAAATTCACGAATTCCCCAATTAATATTTTTGCC
>CALVMF010000028.1 GCA_944342125.1 uncultured Bacilli bacterium
ATCCTGAACCAAGCGATCCGGTAATTGATGAGCCAGATCCTTCAGAAGGATTAATTGATCCTGCAGATTCACCTTGGAGCGAAGAAGTTACAAATGTAATGAGTGGAGCTCTTGGCGGAGCAATTCTCCCTTTTATTGACTTAGGAGAAGGTGAACTTGATGCTCAATTTGTTCAAAACGATGAAGATGAAGAGTATAAATCCTATTTATTAATAAATGGTGAAGATTTCTTAGTTTCAAATCTAGAAGAAGCTGTTTCTACTTATAAAGAACATTATTGGGACGCATTGATGATTGGCGAAAGTTTCTTTGCTTCTAACGATTTAATCAATGTTGAAGTTGAAGTTACTAAAACTTACGATGGCTTGTTTGAACTAAAAGCATTCTATAATGAACCATTTAATCCAAGTAGTCTAAGTGAGTGGAATGATGAAACTTCGCTTTTGCTCAAAGAACATCTTGGAAGATTTGAAGTTCCTTTCGTTTATTTAGGAACTGTTAACTATGAATCTTCAATTTCAGAAGAAGGAAATGTTACTGTTATTGGCGGAATTTGGAACGATGCAGTAATTACTGAATTTGAAAGTGCTTTTAGTGGCTGGCAAATCAGTAAAGATGAAGAAGTTTTATCAACTCGACATGCAACTTTTGAAGATCGAAGTACAGTTAATGCAACTTTACAAAAAGTTAACAACAAAGCTCAACTTACTATCTCATTTAACGAAGTATTTGATGCAACAAATCAAACAAGTTGGTCAAATGAAGTTGTTAAAACAATGAATAGTTCTTTAAACAATACAGTTTTACCTTATGTTTATTTAGGAAGCGTCTATCCAACAATCGATGAAGATGGAACTAGTGCAAGAAGCATCAGCTTAGTTGGCAAACTTTGGGATGATTCAATTTTAACTTCGGCAGATACAGCTTTTAAAGCTGATGGATGGGAAGGTGGCGTAAACGAAAAAGTTGCTACCTTTACAAAAACAGTTGGTAATTTAAATTTTGAAGTTGTTATCGAACAAAATGCTAATGGATTACCTACTTTAAGAGCTTCAACATCTGAAGTTTATGACCCTTCAACTATTAGTGAATATCCTTCAGAAATCAAAGACGAGTTTAAAGCTAAATATGGTGGAGATATTACTAGTGTCATTCCTTTCATCTATTTAGGAACGGCCTATCCAACATTAAACACCGAATTCCCTGCAGAAAAATATAAAGAATTTGATACTAACAAAATGGTTATTTCTGGCGGTCAATACGACGCAAGGATTTTAGAGAGTTTTAAAACACTTTTCTCCGCAGAAAGTGAGCGGATTATTGAAGTTGATGGTGTCATGGATGATGCAGGTAGTGATTATAGTAATTATGGCGATGTATTAGCGGTCGCTTTGAAAGTTGATGGCGAGCATACCTATAAAGTTGGTTTATTTACCCATGGCAACGAGGGCGACGAAACTGCTTATTTAGAGATTAATAGAGCAAATAATACAGCTAGCGGAGCTACAAAATGGAGTGATGAATCACTTAAAAACGCAGAAAAAGTTTTAGGAGATGTAAAAATTCCTTTCTTTGACACTGGTAGAGACACTTTAGAGTTTGTTTTTGATGAGTATGGCAATTTATCTATTCAATTTTTAGCCGACACAACAACTTTCTCTTATCGAGTTTATACTGCTATTACAGCTTTAAGGGTTGCTGAATGGACAGTAACTTTAACTCATAACGACACATATTATAATAACGAAGCTTGGATAAACTCAATTAATGCAACTAAACAATTTGGCGAAAAAGTTGTTCGCATTAGCATAAATGTAAATCCAAGTACCGATTATAGATTTTGGATGTCAGGAACAATTTCTCTTGATGAAACATACGATCCAAGTAAAGTAAATGGTTCTTGGGGTGATACAGGCATTGAAGAAGCGGTCAAAGAAAAATATGGAATCGATTTACCTTATATCTATTTAGGAACTGATTACCCATATATTTATGAAAACGAAACGGATGGAACTTTCCAAATTCGTGGGAACGCTTTAACTTCTGAAATCTTTACAAACGCTAGAAAAGTCTTAGAAGAAAATGGCTTTACATATCAAGCTAACGAATCTTCTGATAAGAAGGTAGTTGCAACAATAGAAAACGAAGATGGTAATATTGTCACAGTTTATGTTGATTATTCTGATAGTAAACCATGTATCTATTTTGAATTAACTGAAGTATTCAATCCGGGTGCTCAAACAGAATGGGATGAAAAGACACAAGAAGTACTCACTAAAGAATTAAATGGCGTCGAACTTCCTTATATGTATTTAGGAACAAACGAACCAACTTCAAGTGTTGAAGAGTTTAATTTCGTTAAGAAAATCTCTCTTGTTGGTGGTTTATGGAATGATCAAGTTTTATCTTTAGCGCAAGATAACTTAAACGGAAGTGGCTTTGAATCTAATTTAGTGTTAACAAGTTCATATTCATCAACTTATGAACTTCAAGCTTACAAGGTTTTAGAAGATAACACCGCTATTAGATTTAAATTATTCGAAAACGATGATGATTATATTGAATTAGATATCTATGTAGATTTAAAACCTGAAAGTGCCGATACAAGTATAGCAACTCGGGAAGAGTTCCCTAAAAGTTATGGTGATTCAGTAATAGATGCAATGAATCAATACTTAGGTATGGAACTTCCTGAATTTGTTCCAACGCCTCTTCTTCCAGAAGGCGAATATTCTCTTAGTATCAGCTCACCTTGGGGAAATTTCTACAATCAATATGTAAGCTTTAACTCGTATAGCGCCTATTTTAGTCCTTATTATTTATATTTAGCAAAAGCTAATCTTGAAAAAGAAGGCTATGAAATTACATTTAGTGCTTTTGCAGTAGATGACATGCCAAGCTTTACAGCTACAAAAAAAGTTACAAATGGCACACTTATGATTAATTTCTCGTCTTATTATGGTGATTTTGATGATACACAAAATGGAATTCGTGTTTCAGCAATATTCTTACCATCTTTAGAACAATTTGAAGACGTTACCGACTTTGAACCATCTAATAAAGAATTAATCAAGAATAGTTTAGATGGACAAGAATTACCTTACGTTAATTTAGGCGTCAAAAATCAAAAAATCGATGCTTCTAATGGCAAAGTAACAATTACTGCTTATAACTATTCAGAAAAAATCATTGATAACATCATAGCAAAGTATTCGGAACCAGAAGCAGGCTGGACAATGTATAAAACATCTATCGTTTCAAATGGCAGAATTTATAAAACCTGTGGTGGATATTTAGAAGCAAATGGACATACATATGTTTTAACTGTAACTCCATCGATTTCTGAAGCAGTGAATGGAAGTGGTACGTTCTCTAGTAATTCAATTACTACTCAATTAAAAATCGAAATGGCTTAAGAACAAAATTACTTAATAAATTAGGAGGGCAAAAAATGTTTAAAAGTTTTAAAAAACGACTAAGAATGGAAAAACTCCTTCAGGGTTCACTTTATGCACTTAGCGGAGGCTTACTAGCTTCCGCTATTATGATAATGGTTTTTCAACTTTTAAAATATTTGGATTGGTACTTTTATTTAATCGCTATAGGTGGTGGATTATTAGTATTTGCAATCATTCTTCTAGTTTATTATTTAATACATCGAGTAAATGATAAAACCGTTGCAAAGCGAATTGATAAAGACTTCGGCTTAAGAGAAAAAGCTGCAACGATGGTTGAATTTAAAGATCAAGATTCCTTGCTTATTCAAAAGCAAAGAGAAGATGCAAAAATAAGTATCAAACATAAAAATCCTCGTAAACTTGCTCTAACCTTAACTATGGCGAGTTTACCTCTTCCTATTCTTGGAGCTGGAGCATTTACAACATCTTGCTTTACTAATGAGATTGTTAATATGTTAAGTGCTCCGCAGATTGAAGAAAACTTTGATGATGAAACAGATGAAATCATTGATTCAATCAAAGATTATATTGGAAAAAGTCAAGCTTCTGCGGCGTTTAAGGAAAAATTATACGAAATTTTGGAGGAACTTCGTGAAGAGTTAAAGGGTGACACTTCGATTCCTTCCCGTCAAGCAAAGGTCGATGTAGCTAAAGAAAAAGTTGATGAAGCGCTTGATGAAGTTAATACAAAAGAAGAGATTGGGAACGCTTTAAAAGAAGAAGAGAATGATTTTGCTGAACTTGCTCAAGCAGTTTTAAATGCTGATGTCGATAACCTTGAAAATACAATTAAAGTATTTTTAGAAAAAATTAATCGAATTGTGTCAACAGATGGCGTATTATCTACTCTTGGAGAATGGATTGAAGATTTAAAAAATCTATTTAAAGATTTAGATATTCCTTCTAGTGATGCTAATTACAATACATTTTCTGATTTACTCGCTAAATTTGAAGCGATTTATGATAACGTTGAGAAAAAAGAATCATCTAGCGCTAATGCTTCTACAAGTCTATTAAATAAGCTCATCATCGAATCACAAGAGCAAGCTAAAAAAGCTCTTGAAGAAGCAATTGATAACTTAAAGGTAGATTTAAAGCTTGAAACTGCTAATGAACAACTTGCTGAAGACGTTAAAAAGTTAATGGATCAACTTGTTGACCCTAATAATAGCATCGATGAAGATTTCGGAACTGAAGGTCCATCTAATATGGGTGACGGCGAAGAAGAAGGCGATGCTGGAGATGAAGGCAATCAAGAAACCGACAAAAATGAAGGTGAAGAAGGCGGAGCTGATGGTGGCGAAGGAAATGGCGACGGCGATAAAGGTGAAGGAAACGGAACTGGAAGCGGCGGTCAAGAAGGTGAAGGAGATGGTAATGGTCAAGGTGAAGGCGCTGCTGGAGGTGGCGGAGAGACACAATATGGCAGTAATGATAAAGTCTACACTGGAGAAAATGGTCAAACAGAATATGGCGAAGTAATCGGAGATTATCAAAACGATGCTAGCGATGATGCTAAAGATACAGGTGATGATAATCTAGAAGGAGCAATAGGCGATTATTTTGATGAACTATATGGGAATAGTGGAGAAAAAACTATTCCTTAATATAACTATATATTTTTAAATTAGAAGGGAGTTTTGCATGGAAAACGAAGAATTACTTAAGGAATTTAGTGAAGCAACAACTAAAATTAAAGAGCAAATTCATCGCGATATTATCGGTCAAAATGAGGTTGTCGATAATGTTATAACAGCAATTATTGCTGGAGGAAACGTCTTACTTGAAGGCGTTCCTGGAACTGGAAAAACTAGACTTGTTCGTTCGATGGGTCAAACGCTTTCACTTTCCTTTTCGCGTATTCAATTTACGCCTGACCTTATGCCAAATGATGTCACTGGTACAAACATCATTCGTAAAGATAGCGATGGAAATTTAACTTCATCATTCCAAAAAGGTCCAATTTTTTCGCAAATTGTTCTCGCTGATGAAATCAACAGAGCTACTCCAAAAACTCAAGCTGCTATGCTTGAAGTTATGCAAGAGCATAAAGTTACGGTAAGTGGCGTATCTTATCCAATGGAAGAACCATTTTTCGTTTTAGCAACTCAAAACCCTATCGAACAAGATGGTACATATCCACTTCCTGAAGCTCAAATGGATAGATTTATGTTTAAACTCAACATGGTTTATCCTACTGAAAAAGAACTCGCTGATATCGTTAACTTAACTCAAGAAGATCAAAGAGAAAGAGCTGAGAAAGTGGTTGATGGTCAAACTATCTTAAATATGAGAAAACTTGCTACGCAAGTTCCTATCATTGAAGATGTTTTAAATTATGCCATGAAGCTAGTTCATAAAACTCATCCAGAAGTTGATAAATCTTCGGAAGTCGCTAAAAAATATATCAAATTTGGTGCTTCTCCTAGAGCTTGTCAAGCCTTAATTACTGGCGCCAAAATTAGAGCTTTAATGAATGGATTTTATAACGTATCTTATGAAGATATCGACGCTTTAGCTCTTCCAGTTTTACGTCATAGAATCAAATTAACTTATAATGCCATAAACGATAATTTAACAATCGATGATGTCATAACCAAATTAATCGAAGAAATGCACAAAGGAAAATAATGATGAAGCAAATCATTGATGAACGCTTTCTAACTCAACTTGAGCTTTTTTCACTAGCAATAAAAGATAATGTTGCTGGTCTTTTTGGTGGCAGTCATCAATCAAAAAAATACGGAACTTCATGTGAATTTGCTGATTATAGAGAGTATGTTGAAGGAGATGATATCTCTAAAATCGATTGGAACATCTATGGTCGATTTGAAGAATTATACTTAAAGCTTTACCTTGATGAAAAGCAGATGTATACCAAAATTTATATCGATGCTTCTAAATCGATGTCATATTTTAATAAAGATGAATACGCGATGCGCCTAGCCGCTTCGCTTGCTTATTTATCAATTGGCGAGATGGATAGAGTTTCGATTTATTTAGTTAAGGAAAGATCGATTATCCCACTTTTTGAAAAGATTATAGGCCGTGAAAAATTTTACGAAAACGTGGCAAAATTAAATGATGTTGAATTTAGTGGCGATGTCTATATGTCTGAAGCGATAATGAGAAGTGATGTTGGCTATGGAAATGGAAAAAGTATCATTATTTCTGACTTTTTAACCGACAATGATTATTTTTCAGCGATCGATTATCTTAGAGACAAACATAGAGACGTTTTATGTATTCAACTTTTAGCTCCTGAAGAAATTAATCCAACGGCTAGAGGTAAAAATATTCTTTACGATGCTGAAAATAGCGATAAATTCTTTAAAGGAAACATTACTCGAGATGTTTTAGGTGCTTATAAAAAAGCTTTAGATTTTGTTCAAGATAGATTATTTAATTTCTGTGGATCAAGAGAAGCGGATTATACCTTATACGACACCTCGATTTCTTTAAGGGAATTATTTATGGATCGCTTGTTTAATAAGGGGGTAATAAAATGAGTTTTAAATTTCCTTTTGGCCTCTTACTTTTACTTGCTATCCCTGTTTTAATCATTATCTATATCATTAAAAATAGATATAAAGAAAAGGTTACCTCTTCAAGTTATATTTGGGAATTAAGCAAAAAGTTTTTAAAGAAGAAAAATCCTTTAAACACGATTTCTAATCTTTTAAATTTAATTGTTCAATGCTTTTGTATCGCTTTTTTGAGTTTTTCCCTTGCAGATCCCGTATTAAATTTTAAAAACGGTGCTGAAAATGAGGTCTATATTTTAGATTCTTCAGCTAGTATGGGAATTGAAAATGAAGATGGATTGACTCGCTTTGAAAAGGCAAAAGAGTTAATTAAAGAAGATGTAGAAAACGCAACAAGTGGATCAACTTTTACTCTTGTTGTTAGTGATTCTAACTCAAGAACAATATGTAAAAATATCGAAGACAAAGATATCTTTAATTCAATTTTATCGCGTGTTGAGATTGATTATGGAGAAAGCGAACTCAAAAACGCAATTAGCCTTGCTCAATCTTTATCTTCAGAAGGAGAAGGAAGCAAATTTTCTTTATATACCGATAAAGAAGTTAAAGTTGAAGATGGGTTAGAAACTTTTAATGTTGCTGATACTTCTAAAAATTACGCAATAAGCGATTTAAGAGTTAGTGCAATTGAAGAAAATGAAACTCCTGCAATTCTTCTTGAAGCTGATGTGAATTCTTTTAATGAAGACACGGAACTTGAAGTTGAATTTTTCCTTAACGATGAATCTTTAGGAACAGTAAAAGGAGAAGTAAAAAAGAACGAATTAGCAACCTTATCTTTAAAAATTACTGATAACATCGATAAATTCGCTAATTATTCTTCGATTAAAGCCCAAATATTAAATGAAGACTACTTAAAAGAAGATAGCGAATTTATCATTTATAATTCGACTGATTTTGATACAACTAGCGTTTTAATTGTCAGCAATTCTCCGTTTTATTTTGAATCAGTTTTTAAAGCTTTAAGTTATAACAATACTCGTGTCTCTTATGCAGTTATTCCTCCAATGCTTTATTCTTTTTCTGGAGGAACGGTCGCTTATGATATTGTTATTTTTGATGGATATTCACCAGAAAAACTTCCTACAGATAGTGCGGTTTGGCTCTTTAATTGTGGCGAATCCATTCCAGATTCAGGGTTTTATGTTCAAAAAGAATACACGGTTGAAGACCCAGGGATAAAAGCAAGTTATGCCAATAATACCGATGATCTTTTATATCAAGAGTTAACAAAAGACCTTATAAAAAGGGATATCACAATCAAAACTTATCTCCGTTACACCTTAAATTCGAAGTTTACAACGATACTTTCTTACGATAATCTTCCTTTTATTTTTGCAGGAAGAAACGAATTCAATCAAAAAGAGATCGTTTTTAATTTCGATTTACATAATTCAAACTTACCACTTTTAGCAGATTTCATTATCCTCATGAGAAACTGCATAACTTACTCAAACCCATCGATATTAACTGATTTTAATTATAACGTGAACGATAAAGTTACATTTACTTTTCCTGACACCGCAATAAACTGCGAAATTACTACGCCATCAGGAAAAGAAGAATATTTAAGTGCAATAGACATTGAAACTTATACTTTAAATGAAGTAGGGACTTACTCAGTTAAGGTCGATTTAGCTACTGGAAAATCAAGAAATATCAATATTTTTAGTGCTTTTCCACTTGAAGAAAGAAACCCAAATGTGGTCGAAGAAAATACATATAGCATAGTTTTAAATACGGAAGCTCCAAAAGCTGATCGAATATTTGAAGCTTTACTAGTTGTGGTAATTATTTCGCTAATTTTACTTTTAGCAGATTGGATGTTGTATAGTCATGAGCAATTTTAAGTTTAACAATCCTTGGTTATTATTTTTAATTATTCCCCTAGTCGCTTTAATTGTACTCGGTTTCTTTTTGATGAAAAAAGAGAAGCGCTACACTAAGAAAAATATCATTTCTTTTTCGCTTCATATTGTCATCGCTGTTTTAATTTCTTTTGCTTTTGCTGACCCACAGTATCTAATCATTGATAAAATTACTGATGTTTATGTTTTAGTCGATGCTTCGGCTAGTGAAAAAACTTCAATCGATCGAATCGATGAAACGATTAAAAAGGTGCGCGGCGAAGCTTTAAAAACTCCAAATACAAGGGTAGGAGTGATTGGATTTGCTAAAGAAGCAAAAACACTTACAGAATTAGGTGGCTCTTTTGATTCAATTGATGCTTTATATCAAGATTCTAGCTTTGATTATACGGCAACCGACATTGAAAGCGCCCTTTTATATGCTTCAGAAAAGTTTGAACCTGAATCATATAAAAGAATAGTTTTAATTTCGGATGGAAACGAAACCGATGGAAAAGCAATCAACACAATTGAAACTATGATGGAAGAAGGAATTACGGTCGATGCAATCAATTTAAAAGCTGATTTTCCTTTAGAAATTTCTTTAACTGGAATTAATTTTACTGCTAACACCTATTTAAACCGCGAAGAGAGTTTAGAAGGATTAATTAATGCAACTACCCCAACAAATGTAACAGTCGAGCTTTATAAAGACAACAATTTAATTGAAAGCAAGAACGTGTATTTAGGTAGTGGATTAAATGTTGTTGATTTTCCTCTTAACACCTCAACAAGCGGTTCATTTAAATATCGTCTTGAAGTAAAAGAGCAAAATGGAAGCGAATTTCATGACACATTTAAAGAAAATAATGTTCGTTCTTTTGTGCAAAATGTTTCTGATGAATTTAACATTTTATTTTTAGGGTCAACTCAAGCGGAGCTTGAGAAATTTAATGAATTAGCTGCTCTTTCTAGCGAAACAAAAATTGATTCATATATTAACCAAAAAAATGTTCCTTATTTATTAGAAGATTTGATTGATTACGATGAAATTGTTTTATCAAATACTGATTTAACAACTCTTGCTAATTATGAAGAGTTCGTTAAAAATCTTTCAACTGCAGTCTCGGTTTATGGCAAGTCAGTTTTTACTTTTGATGCCACTTTTGTGGGAAATACCAACGATTCTGCCCTAGTTTCCTATAATGATTTATTGCCTGTTCAATATCAACCTGATGATAGTAGAGCGCTTGTTCTTGTTATCGATTCATCTGGATCAATGGGTGGAAACGATCTTGATATGGCGATTCAAGGCGCTAAAAAAGTCGTCGATAAACTCGACATCAACGATTCAATTGCAGTCGTAACTTTTGATACAAATACATCAGTTCCTGTCACAATGACAACCATTAGAAACGAAGAAAATCGACTCGATATTAAAGATAAAATCGATCGAATTACTGATAATGGTGGAACCAATATGATGCATGGTTTATCTGAAGCTTATAAACAAATTCAAGGAGTTACGGCTGAATATAAAGATATTATTACTCTTTCAGATGGTTTAGCTGGCGATGATATAGATGATTTAAAAGAATATGTTACAACAATGAGCTTTTCTAATATTTCAAGTTCATTTATCAATATAGGCAACAAGGAAGGCGAAGAATTACTCAAAACTCTTGCAAAACTTGGAAATGGTCAATATCGATTTGTTGAGTCTCACCTTGGACTTGATGAAATATTGGTTGATACAATCGAAGAAGAAGTTATTGATACTGTAATCGAAAAAGATTCACCAATCATTTATCAAATGGAAAATGATCCATCCTTAGAAAACGGAGTTTTAAATAATTTAACAAATGTTACTGGCTATAATTATTGCCGTATGAAAAGTGGAGCCAATACCGTTTTAACTGTTCAATATATCCATACAAATTCCGAAAACGAATTAAGTGTTATTGCAATACCTTTATATGCTTATTGGGACTATGGAGCTGGAAGAGTATCTTCATTTACTTCTTCCTTAACGAAAAGCTGGACTAGTAATTTCTGGAGTTCTGAAGCTGGAAAGGTATTCTTTAAAAACATCGTAAGTGAAAGTTTACCTGATAGCTATAATAAATCAATTTTAAACGTTGAGATTACTCCTAATGGAACGACTTCTGAAATAAGCGTTTCACCAAATGTAAATACAAAAGACACTAAAGTAAGCGTCGAAGTTAAATCTTTAGATGATAACTCAACAAATTCATACGAATTAACTTATGATGGAAGCGAATTTAATCATATAGTTGCTACTCCAAAAGTTGGTTTTTATGATTTAACAATTAATTTTTCAAAGCTCAATGAAGAGAGCAATGAATATGATTTAGTCGAAACAACAAGTTTAACTTATAGTTTCGATTATTCTTCTGAATTTAATTTCTTTAATACAAGCGAAAACACATTGCTCTATCAACTTGCTTCACAATGTGGTGGATCGATATATCCAGAAAATAATATTCACTTTGATATTAATGACAATCAATTAACTGAAGCTAGTTATGTTTCTACTATGGTTTGGATTTTACTTGCTGCAGTTATAGTTTATTTAGCTGATATTACGATTAGAAAGTCAATATTTAGAAAGAAAGTAAAAATAGAAGCAAAAGAACCTCCAGCCGATAATTTCTTTAATTAAAAGCTGTTTTTCCTAAAAACTACCTTTGCTAAAAAATAGATAAAGTTAAGAATTAAATATAAAAACGCGCAAAAATCCTATTTTTTTGATAAAAGATTTATGAAAGAATAAGCGTTTAACTCAGTCTATTTTTGTATTCATAAAGGTTCTTTATAAGTAAAAAGCTACCAGCAAGAACTGTTAAAGTGCCTGCAATCACTCCAAAAGTTTAATCAGCGATGTTGTTTGGACTACCTTTAGCCATAAAGAGTGCATTTTGCGTATTGACGATAGCAAACAAAGCTAAAGAAAGGTTTAAAATTCTAAAATTTAAAGCGATTGAATTCTTTTTTGGAGTTTTAATAAACTGTCTTATAGCGATTCCTAAATCTAAAAAAGAAAAGAAAGCTATCGCAATTGCAATTATGATTGAATATTCCTTTATTTGATTTTCAAGGAAGAAGAGACTTATCGCGAGTAATAAATAAGCGATACCAATTAGAATAATAAAAGTAGATATAAAAAGAGAAACTTTTTTGGAATCTTTACCGATATTTTTTAAGTAGATGTGTTTAGCAATAGCAACAAAGATTGTGTCTACGCCACTTAAACTATATAAAAAACTCAAAGTAAAAATTCCAAATAAAATTTTAATAGTTCCCCAAGCATAGTTATAAAGTGAAGTTAATAAAACTATTGCTTTATGTCGTTTTGTACTATCTTTTAAATATTCTTTAAAACTCATTTATTTTGATCTTTGTTTAATGCAAGGATGATTTGAGAAGCGTATTTTTCTTTTCTTAAACTTAAATATTTTGTGTATAGAGGATAATTTATAGAAATCATTACAATACCTAAAATACCAATTATAATGCCTAATATTAATGAAGCGATACCACTCCAAATAACTTCCATCGTTAAGCACATACCAATTCCAAGTAAAATAGTGCCAATCACTCCAAAACTATAGGTAAAAATATAAACTGGTCGTTTAGCCTTTTTATCTAGCCTTTTTGCTTCATCAAGACCAGTTTGCTTTTTAGGAGTGTATTCCTCTCTTAAAGTTTGTTCATCGTAATTTTTCATTTTTCTTTTAATCTCCTGATTTTAACCTTCGACGCTTTAATGATAGAATTAATCCGTCGAAGTTATGATTATATTGAACAAGTTTATATCGATTATTAAAACGACATATTTTTAAAAAAGTGTAGGAAAAAATAAAAATGAGCGCCAGAGAGAAACTTATTACATCATTATTTGATTTACTTACAATCAAAAATTTTTTAGACATCAATGTTTCAGAGGTGTGTAAGATTGCTAAAGTTCATCGCACAACCTTTTATGCCCATTATGATAACTTAGTAGAGTTATTAGTTGATTCTAAAGATTATGCACTTAAAAAGTTTAAAGATGAAAATATGATTAAAAGCGATGATTTGGACTATTTATCGATGGAAGTGCTAGTACCATATTTAAGCTTCATTAAAAAGTATCCAAATTTTTACAAAGCTTATTTATATAATGCAAACGTATTAAATGCTAGAAGTGATTTTGAGAAGATATATCAAAATTATTTTCTAAAGGATGCTTTAAGAAGAAAAGATGTAGATCAAAACGATGAATGGCTAATAAGAAAGATTACTGAATTCTTCATGAATGGCATTAATGGGTTGATTATTAGTTGGTTAAAAGATGAATGCAATGATAGTCCTGAAGACATAGCTAAAGTAATAGTTAAAATAAGAAATCTTAATTCATAGTTACGGTCTGTGTGAAAAGATAAACTATTATTGTGAAAATAAAATATTATGCTTAAAAAGATAAAAATAAGAAAATTTTATCTTTTTAAGGTGCTTTTTTTAAATAGCGATTAAAAATCGAATAGATATTATAAATTGAGAAAACATACTAAAATATATTTTCACGTCAGATTTAAATATTTACATAAAAAACTACAAAGAAAAAGGCTTGGTTCAAAAACCAAGCCATTTGCTTCTAACTGGTGATTCGCCAGGGATTCGAACCCTGGACCCACTGATTAAGAGTCAGTTGCTCTGCCAGCTGAGCTAGCGAACCATAGCCAAAAAATTATATAACACGATTAAAGTCAATAGCAATAGTAAATTTAATGAGGATGGCGCTATAAAAAGAAGCAATAACTAGTAAAAAGGATTACTAAAAATATTAATTTAAAAAATAGAAAGGAATCATTATGAATATTGAACAAAATTGGATTGAAGTTTTGAGATATTTTACAAGTTGTCTTGTTTATCTAATTTAAACGCTTCGAATAAGCCATCTTTTGATTTATTCTTGTATGGTTTTAAAAAAGGATAAGCGTAATTAATAAATGAATCGTTAATATTATCATGCGTGGAATTAATGAATTGCTCAGGTAA
>CALVMF010000029.1 GCA_944342125.1 uncultured Bacilli bacterium
CATTACGGTCACAAGAAGGGAGTTATATTCTAGGGGCAGGAAAAAGCGAAAAAGCAACCCTTTGGTTTAAGACCGTTCAAGAAGCATTAAGACAAAATTAAGTTTTTTGAGTCTTTGGTGGAGCAAGGTTTCTCTTCTATGATTTAATGAAATCAATATTTTTAGGAGGGAAAATGCTTGTGGTTCGTTTTGAACATAAGCGAAAGGATTATGAAAAAAAGAAAATTTTTGCTTACGCTTCTACCTGCGTTTTTATTGTTAACTGGATGTGAAGCTTTGCCAGTAAATAAGGAAAATTCGGGGGGGGCTTAAATCAAGGCGCTAAAACTTCAATTAAAATCGGTGATAATGGAAACTGGTTTATTGATGGTAAAGACACTGGCGTAAAAGCCAGTGGAGAAGATGGTAAAGGCATCGATACAGTACAAAAAACTTCGACAGACGGAAACGTTGATACATACACAATAACTTTTACAGATGGTACAACTACAACCTTTGAAGTGACTAACGGCGTAGACGCGACTATAAAAGATCCAATTGATCCAAGCAATAACAGACTTTCAAGAAAAGTTCTTGAAGATATTAGTGGTAGAGTGACTTTTAAAGGAACAATGACTACTTTTGCTGGTGATGAAGCGGCTGTTGGTGAAGATGCTAAGGGATTTGTATCTGACTTGGATATTTCATTTACCGATGAAAGCTATTTTTATTCTGCAGTTGATTCCTTCGGTCAATCTAATGTTGGTCAACTTTATAAAATTGGTGGCGTTCCTATGCTTGGTGGAATTAACTTGTTAAACGAGTTAGTTTTCACACCGATGACTGATGGCTCAGGAACAATTTATGATTGGGAATCTTATGCTAATCCATTTAAGAATTTAACGATTTACGACTTTGAAGAAACAGAGATTTCAAATGAATATTTATTGCGTTTAGATACTGAACAATCAATAGAGCTTGCTACTAATTTTGTAACTACTTTAACAAACTATAATTTTGAAACTTTAGGTTTTGAAGAAATTCGTTTTACAATTTTACAAGGAAGAATCAGCCAAATTCATATCGAAACAAAAACTGCCGAATCATTCTTTGGCTATGAAAGATACGAATTTGATTTAGAAGTAACAGCTAGAGGCGAAGAAGTTCCTGATCTAGCTTATCCAGAAGTTTATGAGCATAAAGTAGAGCACGATAAATTAGAAGCCGCTTTAAAACAAGCATCTACTCAAGATCTATATATGACCTCTGTTTTAGAAGATGCTTCATGGGCAGGTGGTAATTGGGAAGAAGCGATGATTACCAATTCGGAGATATATTACACTGATGATACTTTATATGTTTGGGATGATTATTATGGTGGTCAAGGCTTTACAATCATCGATGGTCAAGGGTATGAAATATATCAAGACGGAGAAGATTTTGTTAGAGCTTTTTATCCATTAACTGACACTTCTGGAGTTGTAATGACCGATTTATCTCAACTTGGTGAAACGTATTTACCAATGTTTGATAGAATTGCTCCTGAATTATTTAATGTAATCGATGATAAAACATTTGAACTTACTGGAACATTTGCATCTTATGGTGGTATTTATTTCTGCCCATCATTTAATAATAAGTACTACCATATGTCTGATACTATTGTTACAGTAACTCTTGATGATAATTATCAATTAAAATCAATGGTTTTAACCGATGAAATGTTCGCTAGAGAAACAGTTACTTTTGAAGCATTTGGTGATGATGTCCATTTACCATGGGAAGGTAAGGAATTTGTCGTCGAAGAAGACCCATTTTTAATCCTTGTTGGGAAATACACATATACCAACAAAGCAGGTGATGACCATACTTTACTTGTAAATAGTGTTAGCGATATTACTTTGGATGATAAACCAGTTGAAAATATTGTATTTGATGGAGATAGTGGCGTAACGTTTAGTGCTGATGGATATGAATTTGATTTAAATTATTACAGTTACAGCGATGAATACGCTATGTCTATAAAGGGTCCTGATAATTTCTACGAACATTATTCGACAACAGAAAGTGAATGGGATTTGTTGCTTGTAAAGGAATACTTGGTTTAGATTCTGATTACTTTTATTTAGTTGAATTGATAAAAGTGAAACAACATCGCAAGCGTTAAATGATATTTTAAAAACTATTATTTTAACGCTTGCGGTTTATTTGAAACCGATGATGCTTTCAAATTGTTTCAAGAAGTTACTTCACAGTAACTTCACAGAAAGCTTCACAGATACTTCACAGTAATTTAGCAAAAATTTCACAAGCTAGATAAAAAACAGCACATCAACTTCACATGAACTTCACAATAACTTCACAATAACTTCACAAAATCTTCACAGAAAATGATGAAAAAGCGCTAAGTTTAATAATGAGTAATAATGGAATAACTACAGGCGCAATAGCGTCTAAAATAGGTTTATCAAGAAGAGCTGTCCAAACTATAATTAATTAATTTATTTAAATCTAAAGGAATTTTAATTCGTGTTGGCTCCGACAAAAGAGGTTATTGGCAAATCGCAGAAAAATAGAAAGAAGAATAGAAGTAACGTCGTTGTTAAATATAACCTTGTTAAATTTTCAATATTTGACTTTCTATTAATAAGAAGAAAGGAGTTCAAATTATTTCATTGCATATTCATGAACTAAAGGGAATAAATACAATCATCGCTTATTAGAAATAAATCTTATTAAAGATATTAGAGTTTTCCTTTAACACATCTTAATTGAAGCGATATAAATTCAACTCTATTAAGATGATATTAAGAAAAACGCTTTTAATTATTTGAAATAACTCTATACTATATAAGATTATTAGCGTATATTTTTTAAGATGACGAAAGGGGTCTTACTTTATGAAAAAAATGAGATTAATTGCTGCTATGTCGCTCGTTGGTTTAGGACTTAGCGGATTAAGCGGATGCGGAGAGTTACCTGGTGGAGAAACTAATGACACTACAAAAACTTCAATTTCTATATCTGTTAATGGAACAGCTGTTGAAGCAAATGGTAGCGTATCTGTCGATGAACTTAAACCATTTACATTAAAAGCAACTGTTAATAATGGTGATGCAGATGATGTTGTTTCTTGGGGTAGCTCAACTCCAAGTGCTTTTACTTTTTCAAGTTCAACTGGTTTAGAAACAACTGCAACTGCAAATTATGCTTCTTCTACACCAATTACACTTTTTGCTCAACTTCAAGATGATGCAAGTGTAAAGACAACTATTAATGTAACTGTTAATCCTGTTGAACTCACATATAAATTGAGCGTTGATACTTCCGAAATGGATCTTTCTTATGATTTAGGTGATACATTCTCTAGCGATGGACTTGTTGTAATGCTTACAGGTTATGCTGGAGAGACAGCCCAAGATCCTGTTGAAATTGGTAGTGATGAATATGAATTAAGTATAGCAGACGGAACTGTTTTAGAAACTGCAGGACAAGTTGAAGTTACCGTAACTGCTGATGAATATGAAGCTCAACCAGCTAAATTTTCAATTACAGTTGAAGACAATCCTTTATACCCACTTCAAAGAAACCTTGCTGCTTTAAAAGATGAGAATTCTTTGACTACTATTGAATATTCTAATGGAAGTCAATCACCTACTTATTCATCAATGGTTTCTTCATGGAATGGATTTGCTTTAAATACTGGCACTAAGTCCTTATATCAAGAAACTGCAGATGGTTTAAGAAAATTTAGAGTTAATTACAACGAACAAGGCAATCCTTCTTCTCTTACTGATGCTGGATATATTTATGATTCTTATGAAGTATCTACATTAACCGCAAGAGAAATGTTAGATATGGATATGGCAACAACCGCAGACGTTTTTGCTTCTTTGCCTTTAGGTGGCTTAAAAATTACTGAGAGCAATGATGATGGCGTTGTTTATGATGTTGTTGATACTAGTGAAACCTACGATGCAGTATTAAGCTTAAGCGGTTATTCTGCGCTTAAAGATAATGCAACTGCTTTAATGCAGAGGGGTTTAATAAGTAGATACTCATTAGATGTCACAATTTCTGCCTTCGATGATTTATCTACAGTAATTGAAATAGATTATACTAGTGATTTAGATGAGATTTATTCACAATATATGCCAACATCTTTAACCGCGCAATTTATGCTTTCTACAATTGGAAGTAGCTCATTAGAAGTCTATCTTGAAGGTCTTGTTGAAGATGGCAACTTTGAAAAAAAACCAGCAGTTAGCGACACATTTAAATCAGTATTAGATACTATTAGAGGTGGAAAATTCTTTGCAGATTTCGCTTATAATGGATATTCCAATACAAGCGCACAATATGTTGGTAGCGATAAATATAATGGCGTCATTGAAAACTTTGGGAAACTAGATGCAACAGGGCAAAATATTACCGAAATCATTTCTACTATAAATGTTGTTGTTGATACAGCTGGTAAATCATATAAAGATCAAGCTTTAGCAGATGCTTCTGGTTTAGTATTTAAAAGCACTCAACAAGTTACTGATCCTGATGAGTTACCTGGCTTATATCCAACTGAATGGGAAGAAGTTGATCAAACTTTCGAACTTACAACAGGACAAACCGGAAACTATTTCCCATACGAAGGATCTACCTATGAAGATATGTCAGAATCTATGATTTGGTCACCTAGTTTATGGAATGGATTTTATAACATCGATGGGTTAGAACACGATGTTAGTGAATACTGGGACAAAGTTTCTGAAAGTAGCGGAACAGCTCCTGACCCAAGTGATGAAACAGGTGAATCAACTGTTGACTTCGTTTCTGGATCTTATAATCTTTATGGAAGTTTATATTACAAAACAGGTGATAAAACTGGTATGTTAGATCAATTAACAACACTTAGAAGTATGTCAGTATATTTTGATCAATATGTTTCTGCATTAGAGTCAAAATTAGGTGCACAACTATATAACAGCAAAGTTAATATTGAATATCAATTAGTTAATGGAGATTGGAGTAATCCATATAGCTTCATCACAATCCAAACTTATGCTGGAAGTATGGGTGAAGTCAATGTTGGTTATGTTGATCAAATGGATCTCCATGACTTTGGAAGTGCATCAAACCCAACTGTTGATAGTTTCCTTGAATTATTAACTGATGCACCTACTGAACCACAAGCCTAATTATTTAAACTTATTTTTACAAAGAACCGTGAATAACGGTTCTTTGTGCGTCTATATACTTATTGAAAGGAGAGCAAAATGAAAAAAAGAAAAACTACATTATTGGCCTTTTCATTACTTTCTATGTTAGCCGTTAGTGCAACTGGATGTTCATGCGAACAACAAGGTGAAAACCAAGCTGTTAGTAGCGTCATTGTCCAAGATGTAAAAAATGGTGCGGTTGGAGATAAAATCCAATTAAGAGCAATAGTTATTGGTAGTTACAATCAAGAGGTCACCTGGTCGAGTAATAATGAAGCAGTAGCTAGCGTTGATGCTAGCGGCTTAGTAACTTTAAAAGCTGCTGGAAGCGTTGAGATTATGGCAACAAGTGTTGCTAATAAAGAAGTTTCTTCATCACCTGCTCATATTACAGTTTACGAAGCAGGTTCTAAAACATTAGAAGTAGCTTCTTTACCAACTAAGGTCAAATATAAAGTTGGCGAAAAAGTTAGCTATGAAGGGATCTCTATCATGGCTTATAGCTTTTTTGATGGAGTTAAAGATTCAGCAAGTGGAGAAGCTCTTGCTACAAGCGATGTATCTTTCTCAATCCCTGAAGGAACAGAGTTAAAAGAAGAAGGTGCTCAAGTTGTAACTTTAACAAAAGAAGGCTACGCTTCAACTAGCTTTACTTTACAAGTTGGACAAGTAGTTACCGAAAAGAAACTTTATATTTCTAAATACCCAAATACAACAACCTACACCTTAAAAGCTCCTGAAAAGAATCCTGAAGGAGAAAAGACTGCTATTTTTGATGATGGTGGTTTAAAGGTTGAAGAATTAACCTATGTTAATGGAAATCTTGATTCTAGAGAAACACTTTCTGATAGTGATTTTACCTTATCGCTTCCTAGCGGATCAATTTTAAAAACCGAAGGAACTCAAGAAATTACCATCACTTCAAAAGAAGAAGGTGTCGAAGGAACTTCATTCAATATCATGGTTTATACCGAAGATAATAGCGTTTACGATATCATCAAACAATTATCTGATACTAAAAATGTTCATAACTATACTGCCGAAGTCTTTAATGATGTTGGAACTACAAACGATACAACTGGTTTCCACTATTTAAGACATTACACTGAAGACTATTATTGGGAAATCGATTATCAAAACGTCAAAAACGGAACCGAAATTGAATTTGATACCACCAATCCAAAGAGAAGATCAGGCTATACGGCTTATAAAGATGGCGATGAAGAAGGAATTATGGAACTTAGCTTCGAAAGCGGTGATGTTTTACCTGGTAGAGTTGTTTCAACTGGTTATGATTCATGGTGGGGAAAAGCCTCATCTCTTGCTAGATTATTTACTTTATTTAATTTAAATGATGTACCAACTGAAACCTTAAATGGTAGATATTTATCAACAATTATTGTTCCTGTTGAAGGTGATAACGATATGGGTGAAAAGACCTGCGATAAATATCCTTTTGTTGCTAGCTTCTTAGATTATTGTGGTTGGTCAAGCTCTCTTATTACAATCATGAACCGTTTAACTATCACTTTTGATAAAGATAACAACTTAAATATTACCGCTGATTTTGGAAGTTATGGTTCGACTAAACTTGTTGTAAGAGATATTGGAACAACTCGTGTTAACGAAGTTGAAAACTATTTAACTTCAAATCCAATTGATGCTAGAGTTCCTGTAAGAGATGTTGAACCAGGTCTTGCTACAATTGCTAACAAAGGATTTAAGTCACATAACTATACTCAAGTTGAATATGGTGATAATGGCGTAGAAAGAAATAGTCCTAAATCTTACTATAATCCTGACTATTTCTATAGCGTTGCTGCCAAAAAAGGCTACGCTAAAGTTAAAGTTGGTGACAAAGATAAACTTCAAGAATTTACAGGCGAAGGCAATAAATTTGTTGCTGGAGAAGTTAAAGACATTCCTACTGGAAAAACTTTCCAATCATATGTCAACGAACTTGTTATAACTGATCCTGATATTAATAAAACTGGTACACCAGGCTACGTCGCTGAAGGCATGCAAGATGTATTTGGTGTAAATGCAGAAGATGACGGTCTTTTATATACCTTCTCAGTTAATGATGCTATGACAGTTGACACAATGGTTACTTATCAATCATTTGATGACAGTGCAATGGCTAGCTTAAAATCATTTATTGGTTTAACTGATCCAACTGAATACTCATTATGGATTATGGCTAACTATAATTCATATACTGATGATACTTCATATACTGATTTAAGCAATGTTGCTTCAGTTGAAATGTGGGTTATTGATCCTATCACTTTAAGAGGATTCGTCATGGCTTTTGTCGATATGGGTTCAACTTCAGTTGATTGGATTGAAGAAGGAATTGCCGCAAGTCAAAGCACACTTAATGCTGAAACTGCAGCATTAAACTAATTGAAAGGAGATGATTAACTATGAAAAGAAATAAATTAGGTTTATCGATCTTAGTATTAGGCGCTGCAGGATTTTTAGCTTGCCTTCCTAGTGGAGAAGTTGGCTATGTTCCTAGTGAACTTTTACTTCAAAATACTGAATTTTTAGTCGCTCTTCCAGGCACTAAATTAAATAAAAACAATGCCGAAATTAAGCGTGTTCAAAATGATTTCTTCGCAAAACTCAACAATTTAATCGGAAAAGATAACTATACTGTTAAAGAAACATTTGACGCAATTAACGTAGTTAAAATTCGAGCTAACGAATCTTATGAAAGCTTAATTGGTTCAATTGATATCGTTACTAGTGTTGCGAAAAACGAAACCTATCGCTTTAGCGATTTAGGAAGAGAACAAACCGAAGCTGAGAAAAAAGAAGGCTATATCCCTTTAGCCGATACAGCTGAAGATGCAACTGATTCTAAAGAAGATGATAATACAAACATTTCTGCTGAGACAATGCATGTTCCATCTAAAGATGAAACAGGTGGTGGAGCAGGAAGTTTTATTGCAATCTTAGACTCTAGCTTCTATCTTGAGCATAATTATTTTGCTAATTATGATTCTACAGAAGACGATCTTGCTCGACAAATGGCAAATGCTAGATTCAATTATGAAGACTTAAGAGCTTTATATGGCAACAAAGATTTAATTGCAACTCATGCAAAAGAATATGGTGAAGAAGCCGATGCTCTTAATTTCCAATCTACCGAACCAGGAGACGGCTCACTTTATTGGAACTTAAAGATTCCATTCTATTACGATTATGGTGCAAGTAGCCAAAATAGTAATAATGACTACGATGTTTTATCTTATTGGTCAGAACATGGTAACCACGTCGCTTCGATAGCTGGAGCAAATGGAACATATGATGGAATCGCTCCAAATGCTCAACTTGCTTTAATGAAAGTCTTCTATGAATCTATTCCAACAGATGACACAACTCCAGGTGGCGTTTACGCAACTGATGAAGACGTCGTTGAAGCTTTAAATGATTGCGTTTTACTTGATGTTGATGCTTTAAATATGTCCCTTGGTTCAGATTTAGATGATTTTAGAACTGAATCTGTAGCTATGGTCAAATTAAACGAACTTGAAGCAGCTGGAATTGATTGTAATATCTCAGCTGGTAATGGTGGAAAAACCATGTTCTCTTCAATGGGCGTTTATAAAAACTGGTCAACTGATTTAGTTGATACAGGTGTTTTAGGAAGCTATGCAGTAAATACAAATGCAAACATTATTGCAAGTAACACAACTCCTCAACAATATTATGAAACTGGTTTAAAGATTAAAGGCGCTGGAGAAAATGGCACTGATCTTGTCGTTGGATACGATGACCAAGTCGATTATACCGACGGAAGTGATGGTATCACAGAAGATAAAGAAGAATTGTTAGCTGGTATCTATGAAAAATTAGGTATTACATCTGATAAACTTCAACTTGTAACGGCTGGTAAGGCTGATTCTTCAGGCAACTATTATGGAACTGACGCTGATTATTCAACAGTTACTTCAGCAACAGGCGATAACAACTTCTTTAAAAATAAGGTAGTTGTTGTTGATAGAGGTAGTAATTCCTTCGTTGAAAAAGCAAGCGCTGCGGAAGATAATGGTGCAGCTGGTTTAATTGTTATTAATAACGACCCAACAGCTTATGAATTTAACTTTGGTATGAGCTGGATGGAAGGAGAAACCGCAAGTATTCCAGAAATTCCAGTTGTCTTCGTTTTATACCAAGATAGAGACACAATTTTAAATGCTCTTTCCGAAGAAGTTAAGAATGATAAAGGCGAAGTCATTGCTCATCAATCCGCTGCTGGGAAGATCGAAATTATCAAAAATGAACTTGCAAATAACCCTAACGAAAATCAAATTTCTGATTTCTCGAGTGAAGGTGCAACTTCTCATCTTGACATTATTCCTACAATCACCGCTCCAGGTACTTCAATTAAAGGTGCAATTTTAGGTAAAGCTGGTGCTCAAGGTAATGTTGCAACTCTTGATCCAACTGCAGTTGGTTATATGAATGGTACTTCGATGGCTGCTCCTAACTATACTGGCGTTAGCGCTTTAATGGTTGGCAAAAAGCAAAAAGAATACTGGGAAAAACATCCAGGTGAGCTTATGCCAAAAGAAGAAAGACAAGAGTACCTTAAAACCATTTCAATGAGAACAATGTCAACAGCTGACCAATATCAATATGGCAATGCTGAAGTTATTGATATCACTCCAGAAGATGCTGTGACTGATGATGATTACAGAACTCCAGTTACAATCTATAAACCAACTTATAAATATGGTTTAGATAAGGAAGGTAATCCAGTTGAAACAATGTCAGATTATTCACCACGTAAACAAGGTGCTGGTATTGTTAATGTTGGCGATGCAATGAAGACCGAAGTCTATTTAGAAGGTCTTGTTCCAAAAGAAAATGGTGAATATGGCGCTAGTGATAGTGAACATAAAGGTAATGGCTTTGCAAAAATTGAGTTAAGAAACAATGCAAAAATTGCTAAAGGTGACATTTCCTTAGGTATTAGATTACATAATGAAGGAAACGAAGCAAAAACTTATAAAGCAAAAATTACAGTTATGGCTCCTTTCTTAAATAAGTATCATAACCATGATAATGAAATGCCAAACTACGTTGCTAAAGATTCAATTTATGAAGGCGCAACCTTACAAACTGCTTACGATACGACACTTGAAACTATCGAACTTGGTGAAGTTACAGCTAATCCTAACACAACAACTGATAAAGTATTTGATACAAAAACTGTATCTAAAGCAACAAAAGAATACTTAGATAGATTCCCTAATGGAACGTATATTGAAGGTTATCTTATTTTAGAAGAAACTTCTTCAACAAATAATGGAATTAAATTAACTGCTCCATATATGGGCTTTTATAAAGACTATGCTCAAGCTGATGCTACTGAACCATTTGAGTTTGAAAAAGAAGAAAGATATAACATCGAAGAAGGTAAGACCGATGGAATGTTATATGGATCTGATTTAGTTAACTATATTGGTGAAAATTCCTATTCAAGAAGCTACATCAATACTTCATCAATGATCGTTGGTGATAGCTATGATAATTATCAAATGTTCAATAGAAGAGCTGGTATTCAAGTTAACTCAACTAACCCAGCAGCTTTCGGTAAAGAACTTACCTATAAAAAAGATGATAAAGGTGAGATTACACTTTATGTAGGTAGTGACACAACTGATGTTTTATACATTCAAGAATTCGTTTATAGATCAATTGAAAGTGAACAAATCGAATTACTTGATGAAACTGATGAAGTCGTTTCTAGTAACTATATGAGCGATATCATCACTAACACTAGAAACCTTTATAAGTCTCATGTTGGTGCTAGCTATATCTCTGATTACTCATTAGTTCATAGAGGTTTATCTGAATTACCTTTATATAATGAAGATGGCGCTAAACTTCCAGATGGAAATTATAAGATTAAATTTACTTATAACCTTGTCTACGGATCAACACAAGTTAAAGAATTTAACCTTGTTATCGATTCAAAAGCACCAGCTCTTGTATCTAAATCAATTATCACTGATGCAAGTGGCAACAAGAAATTAAGACTTAAATTTAATGAACTCTATATTCCTAGCGAACAACAAGTTCACATCAACGCTGACCTTGTTAGCTTCACATTAACTAAGGTAAGCGATGGTTACTTAGTTGATATTCCATTAAATGAAGTCACTGATGGCAAGATTTACGTTAATATTGGTGATTCAACATTCAATACAAGTTACTATGTCATTAATGAAAGTGACTATGCAAATGGATTAATGATTGAAAGCGATGCTCTCACGCCATTTACAACCTATACCTACACCAAAACAAGCACACCTAAAGGTAATATTAATGATAAATATGTAATTAACTTTAAAGATGCAGTTGGTGAAGATACAACAATTGGTGAATATACAGTCTACTTAACATACGCTAAAAAGATTAATAGCGTTGCAAAAGTCTTCGTTTATAACGAAAACGGTGTTAAATCATCAATTAGCTACGAGCGAATCGATGATACAACCATTAAATTCACAACAAGTGCTACTGAATTTAGCATTGAAGATAATGGTAAAGTTAATTCAAATGTAAGCTATGCTGATAATGCAACTGTAAGCTTTACTAGCGAACAAGAAGGTGGAACAGTTTACGTTGATAAAGTCAGTGGACTTGCAGGAGACGTAGCGACAATATATGCAATCGCAAAAGATGGCTACAAAGTAACTTCCGTTACAGTAAATGGTAAAGTAATTGCTCTTGATCAATATGGCAACTATCAATTTGTACTCGAAAGTGGTGTCAACCAAGTCGTAGTAACCTTTGAAAAAGTTGCTGAATGATTTTGATTAACTAACTGAATTAAAAAATCTGAAGGGTGATTTAGCCCTTCAGATTTTTATTCAATAATCGAAGAAATTTTAAAAAAAGACCGCAAAAGTAAACTAAAAATGGAAATTAAAAAATATAAATTTGACTTTAGAAGATTTTTCTTTCTTTACGGGATTAGATTTTTAATCGCTTTTTTTGTCGCCCTTTTAATCTTTATTTTAATCTTTGTTTTAACAGGACCTAGTTTATTAAGTGCAACAAATGGAGCGTTTTATTCTTTAGTCACCATGTTAATAGCAGCCTTTGGCTCATATGCAACAAATGCAGGATTTTTTGATATTGTCGCTTATAGTGGCTTAAGATTTTTAAAGCGCTTTACAAAAAGCGATAAAATCCATGCTGATTTTTATGGAACATATGACTATACAAAAAGCAAAGAAGCCGTAAGGAGAGAAAGCAAAAAAGTATTTTTAGTTTACTTAATTGTGGCTTTACTTTATTTAATTCTAACCTTAATTCTTTATTTGATTTATAAGCTTAATTATTAATATTCAAAAAGTCTTAATGAAACTTATCGTTTAACTTTTTAATTTCTTTTATATCAACTTTAGGCTTTCGATTAAAATCAAATAGTCCATTAACTTCTTGCTCAACATCACTTAGTTGAGTTAAACAATATCCTCTGATTTCTTTTAAATCGTATATTGCTTCCATTAATGAAGATAGTTTTTTTAGGTACTCTTTTTCATCTTTTACGCTATCTCCATAACCCCAACCTTTGTCTTTATCTTTAGCGTAAGCAATTCCACCAAATTCAGTAAGCATAAGTGGAGCGTCTTCGTTAACTTTAAACTCTTTAGCAAACATATATTTTGTTTCGTTTGCTTTTACATTTAAATAATCTTTTTTATTGATTAAATCGATACTTTCTTTATAGAGATTAAAGATTTTATCGTAGGTTTCTTCATAGTTATGGAAAGATAAAATGTCGCTGAGCGTATGTTCCCATCCATCATTAGAGATAACTAAGCGTGTATCTTTAATGTAAGCTTTAACTAGATGATACATTGAAGTTACTTCCCTTGATTCTTCTTTATCTTTAGCGATTTCATTAACTCCCCAAGATTCATTAAATATTACGTAAGCAACAATAGAAGGTGAGTTAAAGTGGTCATCGATTTGATTAAGTATCTCTCTTCTTGCGTTTTTAATCATTTCAAAAGAATAGGCATGAGGCGAAGGCATCTCTTGCCAAAGGAGTAAACCTAAAGTGTCGCAATAATAATAGAAGAGCGGTGATTCGATTTTTTGATGTTTTCTTAATCCATTAAAACCACATTCTTTAATTAAAGTTAAGTCCTTTATAAACTCATCTTCACTTCCTGTGTAATAAGTTTTAGGGAAATACCCTTGATCAAGAATCAATTTAAAATAGGTATCAACATCGTTTAAAAATACATGTCTATCTTTTATTTTGATTTCATTGAAACCAAAATAAGTGGTTATTTCATCTATTTTTTCATCATCTACATATAAAGTTAAAATGACATCATATAAAGAAGGCGAATCAGTTGACCAAGGATGAATATCTTCTTTATGAAGTTTTAATTTTAAAGGAGACTTTTCATTATTAATTTTAAAGCCGTTACTATATATCTCTTTTTTGTCGAACAAAATTTTAACGTTTAATTTTATATTTTTTAACGAGGTAAAACTATTTAAAAAAAGGTCTAAATTAACAAAATTTCCCGCAAAACTTGGGTAAAATTTAAAAGTTTTGATGTAAAATTCATTTAAATACTCTAAATAAACATCTTTCCAGAT
>CALVMF010000030.1 GCA_944342125.1 uncultured Bacilli bacterium
AATAAATTTAGTTCCAATAGCAATTGGTGACATTTCCTTTAACATTCCAATTTGGATTTTCATTGCTTTAGGCTTTTTATTAAATCTTGCTATTATTGGCGTTTTGTTTTTTATGTCGCTATCGACTTGGTTCCAAAATATTATTTGTAATGGCTTAATCAATTTCTTAGCAAAGATTAAAATCATCAAAAATCCAGAAAAAACAAGAAAATCTTTAAGAATTCAAGTTGAAAATTATCGTATTGAGTTTAGACGTTTGCAATCTAATTTAGGGTTTACTTTAGTTGTTTTCCTTATTTATTGTCTTTCTTTAATTAATACTCAGCTTCAACCGTTCCTATGTGGACTTGCTTTGAATGGATTTGATCCTGCTTCAATAGATACATTTGGTGAAGTTATAAATAAAATGTTTCAAAGTATTGCTTATTCTAATTTCCAACAAATGGCAACTGGCTTAATACCTCTTCCTGGTGGAGCTGGAGTAAGTGAAATCGTTTTTAGTTCATTATATGGACCAACAAGTGGATATTTTAGTGCAGAATTTTACGCAATGGGTGGAATTAACATTGTTTTGCTTCTTTGGAGATTCATGACTTTCTACATACCTTTCATAATTAACGGTATAGTCGCAGCAACTTATAAGAGTAGAGGTATACCAATGAAAGAGAGAATTGTTCCAGTTGGTGATCGCCGTACAATGCTTACCCTTCAACTTGAAACTTATGCTGAAAGAAAAGAAACAAGTGACATCGCTTATCAAACTAGTGTTATGGAACGAAAAGAGTTCATTGAAAAAGTTAAAAGATTAACAAAAAAAGATCCGAATAAAAAAACTGGTAAAATAAATTTAGATAAAGTGAAAACTGACAAAAAAGATGGCAATAAAGAAAAGGAAGAAGAAAATAAATGAATATAGCGATTTTTTCAGACACATATTTACCAGAAATTAATGGCGTTGCAGTAAGCGTTAACTCTTTATTTAAACTTTTAAGAAAATATGGTCATAACGCTTATGTTGTAACTACGAGTAGTGAAAAGGATATTAGTTTTGTCGATAATGTATTGCGTATCCCAGGATTAGAGCTAAAAAAACTTTATGGATATCGAGCATCTTTCATTTATAACGATAAAGCTTATCAAATCTTAAAAAAACTTAAATTGGATTTAGTCCATATCAATACTGAGTTTGGTATTTCTCAATTTGGCTTTATCGTGGCATCAAAATTAAACATACCTAGTGTTTATACTTATCATACGATGTACGAGGATTATACTTATTATGCCACGAAAGGATATTTTGATCGTTTTTCAAAGTGGGCAATTAGAGAATTTGATAAAACCTGTATGAATAGAGCTACTGAAATCATCTCTCCAAGTGAAAAAACAAAGATTTACATTCGCTCAATTGGAGTTGAAAAATATGTCAATATTGTTCCTACAGGTTTTGATTTTGAACGCTTTTTACCTACTGAAGAAAATAGAAAAAGAAGTCTAGAGATGAAAAAAGATTTAGGTATTGAAAGTAATAAAAAAATCTTATTATGTCTAGGAAGAATCGCTAAAGAAAAAAGCTTTGATATAATCATTAAAGGTTATGCAGAGTATTTAGAAAAATATAAAGACCAAGATACAATTTTACTTTTTGTTGGTGATGGTCCTGCTAGAAATGAGCTAGAAGAGCTAACAAAAAGCTTAAAAGTATCTAATAGAGTTCGCTTTATTGGAAAGGTTGATAATTCATTAGTTCCATTTTATTACCTAATGAGTGATATTTTCGTAAATGCTTCAATAAGTGAAACGCAAGGATTAACATTTATGGAAGCGATGGCTAGTGAATTACTTGTTTTATGTCGTTTTGATAATAATTTAGTTGGGGTTATCGACAATAATAAAACTGGTTTCTTCTTTCAAGAAATTAGTGATTTTAAAGATAAGCTCAATTATGTGTTATCACTTAGTAAGGAAGAAACAGATTTAATTAAAAAAAGAGCGTTTGAATCGATTGATTGTTTCTCCGAAAAAACTTTTTATAATAATATAGTTGAGGTATATAAACGTGCACTTAGAAGAAGTTGGTAAAGATATAACAATTTCCGAAATTAAAGATAAAGGAAGTAAAATAAGTTTATTATTTGATAATGGTGAAAAAGCAAAAGTATATCGCGCTACTTATATCGAATTTAATCTTAATCCAGGGGTTACTTTAAACCAAGAAGCCATTAATGAAATAAATTCTTTCGATGAAAAAGAGGAAATAATTGAATATTTAAAAGGCTTGATTGCTAAAAGACCATATAATGAAGCTGAGTTATTAAAAAAATGTATTTCAAAATTTAAAAATTATAATAATGTGAGTAAAGCGATAAGTGAATTGAAATCGTATCATTTAATTGACGATCAAGATTACATTGAAAATTATATGGATTATTTTGACCGCAATAATTATGGTAAATACTTCATTATTAACTTTTTTAAGAATAATGGTTTAAAAGAAGAATTAATAGAAAAACTTGAGTTTTGCGATGAAAATGAACTAAAAAAGGCTAGAAATTACTTTGATAGTATTAAAAATAAATATGTCAGTGGAAACTTTGCGAAGCAAAAGAAAAAGATTTATGATTTGATGCTTAGAAGAGGATTTAGTATCGAAAATATTTTAGAAGTCTTAAATGATTTAAAAATTAATCAAACTGCCGAATTAGAACGTTTAAAAAAAGATTATCGAAAAGTTAAGATGAAATATTTTGTGACTAATGACTCGGGCGTAGATGCTAATTCTAAAATTATTAGTAAATTGATTAATAAAGGCTACAATCTTGAAGATATTAATACAATTATTGAAGAAGATAACGACTTTGGAGAAGCAGAGGAGATTTTGAATGATTAAAGATTTAAAAGCTGGGATGAGCGCTGATGGAATCTATTTGATTAAAGATTCTGTTAAAGGCGTAACTGCAAAAGGATTAAACTATTTAAATATTACACTTCAAGATTCTAGCGGAACAATTGAAGCTAAAAAATGGGATGCAGATGAAAATGATTTTGAAGTTTTGCAAAAAGGTTCAATCGTTGAAATTTCAGCAGAAGTAATTGACTATAAAGACAAGCCACAAGTTAAAATTTTTAGCGCAAGCTTTGCTAAAAATAGCGAAAACTTGATTAAGAGTTTTTTAGTTGATTCACCAATTTCGGTCGATATTTTAATCGAAAAGTTTAAAAAACTCTTTAAAAGTGTCGAAAATCCAGATTGTAAAGCAATTTTGAATAAAATTTTTGAAAAATATTATTCAAAGTTTATTGAATATCCAGCTGCTGTAAAAAATCATCATGAATTTTATCATGGACTCTTATATCATACTGTTTCAATGTGTGAAATTGCTGATTTTTTAGCCGAACATTATGATGACGTTAATCGCGATATTTTGATAAGTGGATGCTTACTTCATGATATTGGAAAAGTAATTGAGCTTTCAGGACCAATTGCAACAAAATATACTGATGAAGGCAATTTACTAGGTCACTTAACTATTGGTATGTCTTTAGTTAGGGAAGTAGCAAACGAACTTAACATAACTAGCGATGTCCCTCTTCAGCTTGAACACATGATATTATCTCATCATGGTAAGTTAGAATATGGAGCAGCGGTGCTTCCTCAAACAAAAGAAGCTTTACTTTTATCTATGATTGACGATATGGATGCAAAAATGATGATTTTAGCTAAAGCTTATCAAAATATAAAACCTGGCGAATACACAGACCGAATATTCGCACTTGATAATCGAACTTTTTATAAAAGCAAATAAAAAACGAGCGGAAATTTGTCGCTCGTTTTAGACATAAAACTTTGAATCTAATTAAAGTTTTTCTTTAATTTCTTTTGCAATTGCTGGAAGATTAACGTCTTTTAATTGTTTAAGTTCAAGCTTAAATCCATCAGAAGAAGTATAACGAGGAATTACATGTACGTGGAAGTGCTGAACTTCTTGACCAGCTGCTTCTTTGCAATTAGTTAAAATATTAATGCCTTTAGCACCAAGTTGTTCGATTTGAACTTGACCTATTCTTTGGGCGACATTCATGACTTTATTCATGACATCTTTTGGTGTGCTTAAAAAATTAGCGTAATGATCTTTTGATATTACTAAAGCGTGACCATAGGTGACTGGATTTACATCCAAAAAAGCCATTACATCATCATCTTCATAAAGCTTTGCACAAGGAATATCCCCGTTTACAATTTTGCAAAATATACAGTTTACATCATATTTCATAAAATAACCTCTAATTTTACAAAAAAAGCCTGCAGAACAGGCTTTTTTTATTAATTATTCAAATAAATCTGGATAAGTTGTCACAAAGTAATCATAAACATCTTGATCATGGTAATTGATATTACATTGCGCAAGATAGTGAGTGATTGCGTTTGTTGTATAAGTGTCTCCACTTGCTAAAGTATATCCAACTGTTCTTGCTTTGTTTTCTCTAGCAACTTTATCTGTTGAATCAGATTCGATAGCAACAAGGTTAGGAGTGACAATATCTTCGATTTCAACGATATAATAGGTATCGCTATCAAGCCAAATAAGTGAATCGACAGTTGAAGTGAATGAATCTTTTCTTAAATAAGTTCTTCTAACAGTCTTTTCGTCTTCTTTTGCTTCTGCTTGATATAGATAAGAACCTAAATATGGATCATCTGAAGTTAAAGATGTGTTCCATTCACTAGCAAGACCATAGCTATAAAGTTTGTTTTTGATTGCATCAGGTAATGTTGAAGCATCTCTAGTTTGCCATCCGCTAGTAGTAAAGTCTTTAATTGCAATACTATCGGCTTGAATTGTAAATCCAACGATTGGATCGTAATTAATTGAATCAATAGTTGTGAATTTGTCGTAATTTGTTGAGTTGTTTGTTGTAGAACTATTTGTTAAGGTAGAATACTCTTCAACTAAAGTTGCATATTCAGTATTTTCATAATATTTGAAATACTTTTCGTTAGTTGCAACATCATCACCATAATTTTGATAATAGGATTTATAGCCATTTTTTGCTTCATCGCTATCAGCAGCAACGTGACCATCTAAACCGGCTGATGGGTTTTTAAGTGTTCCTTCTCCAAAAATGCCTGTTGCTAAAGTAGCAGCGTTTGCATTTTCAGAAATTTTATAATCAATTCCTTTCCAAGCATCACTTGCGATTTCAAATTTTTCTTCGGTTGAAAGACCTTTGATTTCTTCGCTTGGATTTAAAATGTAATCTTGAACAAATTTTTCAGCAAATGCTTTGCCGTTTTTCTCAGTATTATCAGCGATAGTAATGTAATTAATTCTTCTTGTTTGAGTGTTACCGATAGCTGAATATTGTTCTTCGAAAATATATTGTTCAACAAGTAAATTTTCGACAATATCAGGAAGAATTGCTTCGTTTATATAGTCGGTATAATAACCAAAGTGAAGAACTTTAGCGATTTTTTCTCTTCCTTCATCGGTATTTGTATTGTATGAACCATCAATTAAGACACCATTTGTAAATCCATGGAAAGTTGCTCGATGATCGTTATTTCCGGCATATAATTCAGCTTCTAAATCATAGAAACCTTGGAAATCGCCATTTTCACTTTCAATGTAGTGGTTGTCATATGTAGGGTTTTCATAAAGTGCATCTCTTAAAGTTACATTTTCGCCTAAAACTTCTTGAGAAACATTTATTGTATAAAGTTGTTCATAGATGTTTTTAGCATATAAAACTTCATAGAATCTATTATTTCTCTTATAATCGGTTGCGTTTGCTTCACCCCATAAGGTGGAAATAACTTGGCTTCTAATAATACCCTTTATTGAGTTTAATCTAGCTTCAAATTCGCTAGTAGAAGGGGATTCAGTTTTTAAAGTTAATTTATAACCTGAATAATCCCAATTGTTATAAGCAGGGTGACTTTTGATGAAAGAAGTTTTTGTAGCTTCATCTGTGGCGCTACCATCTTCTTTAACATCATATCCTACTAATTGAACATCAAATCCGTAAGCATCTTCACTATCAGCGACGATTCTAAATTCACCAATAACGGCTTGAGCAAGTTTTTCAGTTAAAATTGAATTAACATCACTTTCGTATGTATCGGAATTTTTAATTGCATCATAGATAACGTTTAATGTGTTGTGATCGAGGGTGATTCCTTCACCAACATTAACTAAAGTATTATCTCCGCCTTCAAATTGAGCACTGATTTTGCCACAAGAAGAAAGTAAAAGTGTTGAAGCAGCTAAAGTGAATAATAAATTTCTTTTTTTCATAATTAATACCTCATCATTCCTTTACTTTTATGCATTTTCTGAACCAGTGGAAGTGCCACCATTTGTATTTCCGCTAACATCATAGTAAGCAGCGTTATAACCAGGAGCGCCTTCTTTATAAAGGTTTGGATTGCCAAATTCAGTTGCTAAAATTTCAGGTAATAACATATATTGTCTTTCTCTTGTTTGTTGAACAATTGAATTAAGGTAATTAATCCAACTATCTTCGAGAGTTTGTGCTGAACTTTCTTCAGTTGCATTAATTTCTTTTTCAATATAGGTATTTACCATCGCTTGTACATCGCTATTTGCAATCTTATTTAAAGCATATTTACCTGGATTAAGCCAGAAATAAGTATCATATGTATCGATTGTACCTTTGATTTCACCACTTAATGTACTGACACGTGCCGTGTAGTTAGCAACAGTATCGTTAACATCGGAGTTGGCTGTAATTTTTTCGGTTTGTACATAGGTTTTCTTAGGAACAGTGACTTCACCATCTTTGTAGCTTGGGAAATCATCAATATTCCAATCAGGTTTACCGTTAACAAAGGAATCTGTATCCTTTGGTGAAACTGGAGCGTAATATTCTTCAATTGTTGATTTCCATGGCTCTTTTTCAGTAGCGCCTGTAGTATCAAAAGCTGATCTTTCGATAACAATTAAATGAATTCCAGAAGAAGATTCTTGGTTTCTAACAACCATAATTGGATTACCGTTGGTATCACAAAGAACATTTTTTGTTACTTCATTAATAGTTAGCGGTTGGAAAAGTTTGTTATCAGCGACTCTTTCGTATGTTGGATTGATAACAGTTTGATCGCTACCAGCAGTTTCATAATGACCGTCTGCATCAATATCACTAAAGACAGTTTCTCCAGAAACTGCATCTTTTCTAGTGAGCATTGCGTTTCCTTCTGCATTATAAGATGACCAATTATCTGGAACAGTTTCTTGTCCGATTAATTCTTCTGTAGTTAACATTCTTTCATCGGTAACAAAAGCGATGTTTCTATTTTGGAAATATTTATTGAAATAGATATTCCTTGGAAGGTAATCTTCATTTCCATCGTAAACTGAAACGCCGTTAGCAGTAGTGACATTTCTTACATCATAAAGTTTTTGAATAACTTCATAAGGAATATAAGTGACACCAAAACCAGTTAAGCCTTCTTCAACACTTGTTGGAATGTGAAGGTTATCATACTTTTCATCATAAATAGTTTGATCAGCATCGCTCATGCCTTCTCTGTTATATTGGTTATTAATAAGAAGATCATAAGTGTAAACGCCAAGTTTAAATTCATTAACAAATGGTTCGGCGTTGTCCATTAAGTATTCGCCACCATTTTTTCCGTTTTCGCCATCGTTTCCAGTATCATCGGTGTAACTATTAGCAACATCAGCAAAATCGTTTCCACCAATTAAAGCTTCAAAAACACGGTACATATCTTCGATGTTAGTAGCAGAAATATGACCACGTGAATAGCCGTAATCATCGCTAGCATCAACTTGAATTAAAATGTGTCTAATGTCGTAAGGAACTTTCTTTTGAATATAACCATTTGTTCCATAAAGTAAGTTATATTCATCTTGTAATGCTGCATCATCTGCTTTTGCATCACGTTTATAGCCACTGAATCTGTCGAAGTATTGTTCATCGACAGTTGATTTCATTGCGGTGTATTCTTGATCAAGAAAATATTCTTGCTCTCTTTGCTCAGTTGTTAAATCATCACCTGGAATTTCACCTTCTAAAAATTCATCCCAAGTTTGATCGCCTTCGTCGATTTCATTTTTCTTTTTATTAACTGCTTCAGTTGCTTCACGTTCAACAGTGCTCTTGAAAAGAGCTAAATCTCCGTCTTTTTCAAAAGCCATTCTAATAACAACTTCGTTTAATGCATCATATAAAGCAGCAGCATGTTCATTTCTATTTTCACTGATGTATCTTTCGATGATGTCGTTGGTGTTAATATCAAGTTTAATACCATTATATTCGGAAGTTAAAACATAACCTTCAGAGTTATTTGATACTTCACCGCATCCTGAAAGAGAAACAGCACTTAAAGCTAAGACAGCTAAGTATATGGATTTCTTTCTTCTTATCATAATTCTTCCTTTCAACATTAAAAACACGGCTAAATTCAATTAGCGTTTATAATTTTATACTATAAGTATAAATAAGACAACACAGAAAAATTTCGTTTTCATATGCTGCCATTGATTTTATGACAATTCTACTTTTTTGCAATATTTTTTCACTTTTTTAACGCTTGATTTTAAGTAATCAAATTGTTTTAATCCTTACATATTTTGGTTTAAAATATGTTGCTTGAGGAAAAGATATGGATGTTTTAGAGATTAAAAATCTACATGTAAGTGTTGAAGATAAAGAGATCCTAAAAGGATTGAATTTAACTATAAAAAAAGGTGAAAAAGTAGCTTTACTTGGTCCAAACGGGCATGGAAAAAGCACACTTTTAAACGCAATTATGGGGAATCCACGCTATAAAGTTACTCAAGGAGAGATTTTATTAAACGGCGAAAACGTTTTGGAGATGAAAGTCGATGAAAGAAGTAGAAAAGGCTTATTTTTAGCTTTCCAAAATCCAGTCGAAATTCCTGGAGTTATTTCAGCTGATTTTTATAAAAGTGCTCTTCAAGAACATAGTGAAAAAAGAATGTCGCTATATCAATTTTATAAAGTGCTTGACAATGCATCTCAAGAAGTAAAAATTCCTTTCGAAATGTTTAATCGCGCTTTAAATGATGGATTTAGTGGTGGAGAGAAAAAAAGAAACGAAATTTTACAAATGATGCTTTTAAATCCAAAAATCGCAATGCTTGATGAAATCGATAGTGGTCTTGATGTTGATGCAATTAATACGGTTAGCGAATGCATTAATAAACAATACGAAAAAGAAAATACAGGTTTTTTGATCATCTCGCACTATGCAAGACTATTTGAATTAGTTAAACCAACAAGAAGTGCAGTTATCATAAACGGCAAAGTTGTTTTGGAAGGCGGTCCAGAAGTATATAAACGAATCGATAAAGATGGCTATGAACGGATCAAAGATGAATTAAATATTTCAATTGAAAACGATAATGAAAAAACGATGAATCAAGTTTCAATTGGGGTCTGTGCTACTAAAGAGATTATTAAAAATGCAAAATAATTTTGAAGAAAAAAACATATCTTTTTTAAACGAAAAAAACCAAGAAATCAACATTTCTTGTAATGAAAAAATCAACCTAAATTTAGTTGATAATTTTGATGGTGAATTAACAATTTTTCTTCAAAAAGATTCAATTTGTAATTTAAGAATTTTTTATAAAGAAAATAAAAATAGTTTAGTTTTGCGCACTTTTTTATCAGAAAATGCCGAATTAAATGTTTATTTTGCTGATTTTTCAATTGGAAATTCTTCGCTTAGCGCTAACTCGATATTATATGGAAATGAAGCTAAATCTACTTTTAAATACTCTTCAATATCTAAAAATAACGATGCTAAAAATTATCATATTTCTTTCTCACATATCGGAGAAAAAACAATATCTAATTTAGAAGGTTATAGCGTCAATATGAACGAATCAAAACTTAAAGTTGAAGGTGTCTCTCATATCGAAAAGAATTCAATTAAATCGAAAGCTCATCAAAAAATAAAAGGAATTTTATTTGATAAGGAAAGCGTAGCTATTGCAAATCCAATTTTAAAAATTGATTGTGATGATATTGAAGCAAGTCATGCTTGTGCGATAGGAAGCTTAAATGATAACCATCTTTTCTATCTTTTAAGTAGGGGTTTACCATTAAAAGACGCAAGAAAATTGATTACATTTGGATATTTAAATCCAATTGTTGAATATTTTGATGAAAAAGATAAAGAAGAATTAAAAACAATTATTGAAAGGGAGTTTAATTAATATGTTTGATGTTAATGAAATAAGAAAAGACTTCCCAATGTTAGATGGCTCTAAACACTCTTTTAATGGAAAGCCAATGATTTATCTTGATAACGCTGCAACAACTTTTAAACCATATTCGGTGATTGAAGCTTCAAATCAATATTATAAAAATGAATCTGTTAATGCTCATCGTGGGGATTATGATATCGCTTATCAAGTTGATAAAAAAGTTGATGAAGTTCGTGAAAAAATTGCAAAGTTTTTTAATGCTAAAAAAATCGAGATCGTTTTTACTAGTGGCTGTTCTATGAGCATGAATTTAGTTGCTTTTGGCTATGGATTTAAATATTTAAAAAGCGATGATGAAATTTTATTAACTGAAGCAGAACATGCTAGTAATGTCTTGCCTTGGTTTAAGGTGAGCGAATTAACAGGAGCCAAAATTAGATATATTCCTTTAACTAAAGAAGGTAGATTAACTCCTGAAAACCTTAAAAAAGTCATGAATGAAAAAGTTAAGGTTGTAAGTGTTGCTCAAGTCACCAATGTTTTAGGCTTTAAAAACGATATTAAAGCTTTAGCAAAAATAGCTCATGAATATGGAGCAATTTTGGTTTGTGATGCTGCTCAAAGCGCACCACACATGAAAATTGATGTTAAAGATTTAGATTGTGATTTTATGTGCTTAAGTGCCCATAAAATGTGCGGTCCAACTGGAATTGGCGTCTTATATGGCAAATTTGATCTTTTAAAAATTACTGAACCATTTATGACAGGTGGAGGAGATAATGCTCGTTTTGATATGTGTGGGAACGTAGCTTATTTAGAACCACCAGCCAAATTTGAAGCTGGAACAATGAATCTAGCTGGAATTTATGGATTTGGAGCCGCTATAGACTACTTAGAGAAAATTGGAATGGACAATATTGAAAAATATGAAGGTGAGCTTCATGAATATGCTATTTCAAAACTTAGCACTATCAAGGATTTAATTATTTATAATCCAACAGCGGATAGCGGAATCATTACTTTAAATTATAAAGGTGTCTTTGCCCAGGATGAGGCGAGCTATTTAAATAGTCATGGAATATGTGTTAGAAGCGGGGAGCACTGCGCTAAATTATTAAAAGATATATTAAAAGTACCTGCAACTGTTCGTGTTAGTTTTTATTTTTATAACACCAAAGAAGAAATTGATGCTTTATATGAAGCACTTAAAGATGGAGGTAATTATCTAGATGCCTATTTCGATTAATCCTCAAATGATGAGAGAAATTATAATGGATCATTATAATAATCCACTAAATAAAAAAGTTCCTGAAAATATTAGTGAATATAAAAAAATTAGAATGGACAGCGATTCATGTATCGATGATATTACTATCTATTTAAAAATAGTAAACGACAAGATTGTCGATGCTTGTTTTGATGGAATTGCTTGCACAATTTCAACAGCAAGCACCGATATTTTATGTGAACTCGTTAAAGATAAATCTACTAAAGATGCCCTTTATATTGTTGAGCAATATAAGAACATGATTTATGAAAAAGAGTTTGATGAATCGGCTTTAGATGAATTAATAGTTTTTATTAATACCCATAAACAAGCCGCTAGAATTAAATGTGCAACTTTAGGTTCAACAGGTATTGAATCGATTATTGATGGAAAAGATGATAAATAGTTATGAAAAACGATAAGGCAATCAATTTAAAAGAAGATAAAGAATATAAATACGATTTTAAAGATGATGTAAGTAGTATCTTTACAACTGGAAAATGATTAAGCGAAGAAGTTATTAAAAAAATTTCTAAAGCGAAAAACGAACCAGAATGGATGCTTAATTTTCGTCTTGATGCTTATCATAAATTTTTGAAATTGTCTTTTCCTAAATTTGGTCCAGATGTAAGTGATTTAGATTTTGATAGTTATACATATTTTACTCGTTACGCAAAAGGCGATAAAAATAGTTGGGATGAAGTGCCTGAAACAATCAAAAATACATTTAAAAAGCTAGGTATACCTGAACAAGAACAAAAATATTTAAGTGGTGCCGCCACTCAATATGAATCTGAAATGGTTTATCACAATATGCTTAAAGAAGTTGAAGAAAAAGGCGTTATTTTTCTTTCTACCGACATGGCGCTTCAACTTTATCCAGATTTAGTTAAAAAATTTTTTGGCACAGTTATTAATGTTGCTGACAATAAATTTTCAGCTTTAAATGGAGCAGTTTGGAGTGGAGGAAGTTTTATATACGTTCCTAAAGGCGTTAAATTAGAAAAACCTCTCCAATCCTATTTTAGAATTAATAACGAAAAAACTGGACAATTTGAAAGAACGCTTATAATTTGTGATGAAGGAAGTGATGTTCATTATGTCGAAGGATGTACCGCCCCGATTTATTCTAAAGAATCACTTCATGCTGCAGTTGTTGAAATAATTGTCATGAAAAATGCTAAATGTCGTTATTCAACCGTTCAAAACTGGTCAAATAACATTGTTAATTTAGTTACAAAAAGAGCAAACGTTTATGAAAATGGTGTGATGGAATGGATCGATGGAAACATTGGTAGCAAAATCAATATGAAATATCCAGCTTGTATCTTAAAAGGAGAAGGTGCTAAGGGAATTTGCATTTCAATTGCTGTTGCTGGAAAAGGTCAATATCAAGATGCTGGCGCAAGAATGATTCACGAAGCACCTAACACTACGAGCTCAATTATTTCTAAGTCAATTGTAAAAAATGGTGGTACAAGTAATTATCGTGGAACTTGTCGAATTAAAAAAGAAGCTATAAATTCAAAAGCACATGTTGAATGTGATACTTTAATTTTAGATTCATATTCAAATTCTGACACTATTCCAAAGAATGAATGTCATAACAATTCAAGCTTTTTAGAACACGAAGCGACTGTAAGCAAAATAAGTGAAGATCAACTTTTCTATTTGCTGAGTAGAGGAATTAGCGAAAAGGACGCTACTCAAATGATAATTATGGGATTTATTGAACCATTCTCTAAAGAA
>CALVMF010000031.1 GCA_944342125.1 uncultured Bacilli bacterium
AAATTTTTGCTCGAATACCCTAGGGTATTCATTACTTGGAAGAGTTATTAAGATATCCTGATCTAATAATAAGAAAATCGTCCGAAGACGATTTTAGTTTAATTAGTGTTCTCTCTTTTTTCCTTTAAAGAATAAAGCAACGGTTCCAGGTCCTGTATGCGAACCAATCGTTGTTCCAATATCAAAGATCTCAACTTTCCCTTTTAATTTAGGAAATTCATTTTCGATTTTATCTTCAACAGCTTTAGCATCTTCATAAGAAGCACTGTGCGAAATAAAGCAATAATCGTCGTAATCTTTGCCATTATCAGCGTTTTGAACCATTTTTTCGACAATAGCGCTAATTACTTTTTTCTTTCCAAGAATTTTTTCTCTAGGAATAAGTTTGCCTTCATCATTAACATTTAAAAGCGGACAGACATGTAACATATTTCCAAAAAATCCACTTGTTTTAGAAATTCTTCCGCCTCTAACGTAGTACTTTAAATCAGTTGAGAAGAACCAGTGATTGATGTATAGGCGTAATTCTTCAGCATACTTAACTACTTCTTCCATGGTTTTTCCTTGGTCTTTATAGTCGGCAAGTTTTTCCATTAATAGACCATAGCCACTGCTAGCAGCTAATGAATCAATTACATAAATTTTCTTATCAGGATATTTTTCTTTAAGCATGTTGACAGCAATTCTAGCACTATTAATTGTTCCGCTTATTCCACTAGAAAGTGTTAAATGAACAATGTTATATCCTTCATTTAAAATGTTTTCAAAATAATTGTAATAATCTTGAGCATTTAATTGACTGGTTTTAGTCATAGCGCCTTCTTCCATCTTCTTATAGAAATCAGCCATAGAAAATGTTTCGCCAAAATCATCTTTATGCTCTACTCCATCTAAAAAATAATGAAAACAAAGGAATCTAATATTTCTTTTCTTGTAGTATTCTAAATTTAAATCACTAGTAGAACAACAACTTAAAATGTATTTATCCACCAATTAACTTCCTCCAAACGATTTATAAGTATATATGAAAACTTTTAAATGGTTAAGCGATTTAATTAATACACTTCCTTGAAAATTCTCTACAAAAAAATCTAGTTATTTTGGTTCGGATTTAACGCTTTATTTATCAAATTAACTTAAAAATACCTAACTTTTGCGGGATTTTTTTCTTTATTCTGCTGATTTAAGAGCTTCAGCCATTTTAATAGCATTGATTTTTCTAAAGAAGAGAACACAAACTAAACAGACAAAGCCAATTGCAAGTAAAATTGTGTAAATATAACTTTGCCATCCAATGACATGACCAAAAGTAAGACCGATTGACTCAATTCCACCAATAACAAATCCATGCAAGAAAACGCCTACAACTAAACCAATAATTATTCCAACGCCACTCATAAAGAATATTTCTCTAAATATATAAAGAAGCGATTCGTAGCGGTAATAACCATTGACACGCAAGGTAGCAATTTCTTTAATACGTTCTGAAACCATAATATCAGTAAGGTTATAAATAACAACAGCAATCAATGCACCACAAAGCAAAACAATAATAACGACGATAGCATCTAGGTTATTTAAAACACTTTCATAAACGAGCTTTGTGTTTTGGCTACTGATGACACTCAAAACATTAGGATATTCAATAACTTCATCTATATAAGCATTTACTTCTTCATTTGATGCTAATTGTGTATCAACAATGTATGAATTTTGAACTAAAGTTGGGAAGTAATTTTTCATAATTCCTTCTCCAACATATAAATAGTTGCCAACATAGTTTTGAGTTATATCTGTAACTCTAATTTGAGTGATAGTATTATTTAACTCATCTAATCTAATTGTTATATTGTCGCCAGCTTCAACTCCCAAAATATCGGCAATTTGATTTGTTATAACTACGCTATCGTTATCAAAAGTTTCAGGATGATCTAAACCAATATAATTAGTTAAAGAGTTAGTTGAAATCATATAGAAATCAACATTTTCTTTAGGACCTAAAGCATCCCCTTCATAGTAATAAGATTTAGAAGAAATTCCTACATCAAAAGGATCTTCGCCTTCCATTCCTTCACTATCCAGTTTTGCAATAAAATCATATTTAATTATGGTGTTAAACTGTGTGGTGTTTATAACACTTAAAGAATCTTTTAATCCAAATCCTGTTAAAAGCAATCCAGTACAACCGCCAACACCAATAAGCATCATGATTAGATTCTTTTTAAATCTAAAAACATTCCTAAGCATCGATTTTGTATTGAACTTTAAATGTTTCCAAATAAATGGAATATGTTCAAGCATAATCTTTTTGCCAGGTGTAGGAGCTTTACCAAGCATTAACGACGAAACATTATCTTTTAAAGACGCAAAGGCAATAATCGTAATAGTTAAAACAATTAAAATCGCCATTAAAATCGAATATAAGGCTATTGAACCAGGGTCACCAATGTAAACCATCGCACCTAAATCGTAGATAGTTCCATACATAAATCCAATAATAGATGGCAAAATAAATAATCCAAAAATAACGCCAACAATTGCTCCTAAAATTGATGTTAGAAGTCCATATATTAAATATTTTGTATAAATCATTCCTTGACTATAACCAAGGGACTTCAAAGTACCCATTTGTGGTCTATCTTTATTAATAATTCTAGTAACACTAGTTATAGAAACAAGAAGAGCGATAACAAAGAAAAACACTGGGAAAACCGTACTAATTGCATCAACTTTAGTTGAATCTTCTTTAAACATGTAAGCGCCTTGGTTTTCATCTCTAGTTAAGACATACCAAGTAGCTTCAGTTGTACCAAATTGTTCCTCAAAAGTTTGGTCAATTTGACTAGCGACTAAATTTTCAAATTCCTCTGTTTTGCTAAACTCGGTAAGAGCATTAATAAAGAATTGTTTCATCTCATCAGTTAAATCTTCATTATTGTTAATCATGTCGGTCAACTGTTTGAGGACTTCTTCTCTAGCCATATCGGTCATTTGCGCTTTGATATCTTCTATTCTTTTTTCAATAAATGGAGCGCTTACTTCATTAATTTCATCGACCTTTTGCGCAATAAAATCTTCATATTCCTTAGAATAAGTATTATATTTCCTTGCTTCAGAATATCTAATTTTGATAATTGTGATGTCTTTTTCTTCATAAAAACTAGAATCAAAATATAAAACAGCATCCAATACTCCGCTGCCAATTGTAGTTACATCACCAACATGAGAAACATAAAATGGATCTTTAACTAAACCACAAATTGTATAAGTGTCATATTCGTTTGTTTCAGAATTTAAAACTTTTACTTCTGTACCAATCTCATGATTTACAGTTGAAGATGAGTTATTTAACATTAAAACTTCACTAGAATTTTCAGGAAACTTTCCTGAAACAAGAGTTAATTTATCTATACTTGTATCATCAAAATCACGATAAATAAGCCTTGTTTCATTCTTCTTGCCATCGATATAGGCAAATTCATCCATTTGATAATAGCCTTCAATACTACTTACACCAGTGAGTTCGCCGTTTAATTCATCAACATCATCATTTGAAAAACCTAATGTAGATTGGATGTAAACATCCATAAAATTAGTATCATTAAAATAGTTGCTCATGGTTGCTTGAAGGTCAGGTGAAGTACTCTTTAAGCCGACCAAAAATCCTAAACCCAAGACAACAATTACAAAAATTGCAATTAGTCGTGATAGATCGTGTTTTATAGAAGAGAATATGTATTTAGTAAATGTTTTTTTCATTACCACTCAATCTCCTCAATTGGTGTAGGATTTTGATTATATTCTTCAGCAACGATAGTTCCATTTTTAATATGTAATACATGATCAGCCATCTTTGTTAAAGCTGAGTTATGTGTAATAACAATAACTGTTTTGTTTCTATTTTTACATAGGTCATGTAGCACCTTTAAAACCTTTTTACCAGTTTCATAGTCAAGCGCGCCAGTTGGTTCATCACAAAGTAATAGTTTTGGATTTTTTGCTAGTGCTCTAGCAATTGAGACTCTTTGTTGTTCTCCGCCTGAAAGTTGGCTAGGGAAGTTTTTCATTCTAGTATCAAGACCAACAGCGCGTAAAGCATCTTTTGAATCCATAGGGTTTTGACAAATTTCACTAGCAATTTCTACATTATCAATTGCGGTTAAGTTAGGCATTAAATTATAAAACTGAAAGACAAAACCAATGGAGTTACGTCTAAAAAGAGTAAGCTTCTTTTCGTTATATTTTGAAATATCTTCATTATCAACAATAATAGACCCAGTAGTTAAAGAGTCCATTCCACCAAGCAAGTTTAAAAGCGTAGTCTTTCCACTACCACTAGGACCAACGATTATACAAAATTCGTTTGGTTTGATATTAAAAGATAAGTTGTCGTTTGCCTTAATGACAGTATCGCCAACATGATACTCTTTGCAAACGTTCTTAAATTCAACTAAATATTCCATTTGGTTTCCCTCTTAATGATTAATACAATTTTAATCGACAACTGTTGATTTATCAATTAAACTAAATGCAAGAAAATTAGCAAAATCGACACAAAAATTAAGTATGTTTATTTGAGGTAACCTTATGGCGGAAGAGATAAAAATGAGTGCAGATTTTCAAGATAACGGCAACAAAAAAGTATTAAATAGCAAAGCTTATAAGACTAATAAAAAAATCATCAAAGCGTTTTTAATTTTAATGAGTAAAAAGTCTTTAGAAGAAGCCGAAGTAAGTGAACTTTGTCACATCGCAAAAATAAATCGAACGACATTTTATAATCATTATTCGTCTTTATATGAGCTACTTGAATTTTTAATGGACGATTTTTTTGCAAATATTAAAGACTACTTATATTCAACGTCATATAAAAAAGAAAATACCGCTTCTAAAATTGCTTCAGTATTAAAATATCTAAAAGAAAATAAGGATTTTGCAAATATTTTGCTTTCAAGTAACCTTTATGAAAAAGTAGCTCAGAAGTTAGTTTCATTTGACTTTATCTATAACATGTTTAGAAATTCATCAAATAAGATGCTTAATTCTTTTATAATCGGGGATGATTATTATTTAGATTTCATCGTTACTGGTTGCTTAGCCGTAATTAAAAAGTGGCTAAATGAAGGTTGTGTAGTCGATGAAAACGTACTCGCACGACTAATTACATCCATGGGTTAACTAGATATTAAAAGCCACCTTTCTTTTTTCTCTTCTATTTATAAATTTTAATACTTCTTTTTCGGATTCATATGCACTAAGTGCGCCGTATTTATTACAAGTTAATGCTCCACAAGCATTTCCAAACTTTAAAGAATTTATATATTCATTATCATCATGCTTGTCACTATTTAAATATGTGTGCAAGAATCCGCTATAAAAACTATCTCCAGCACCAACTGTATCAAACACTTTTACTCTATAAGCATTATGCATGTAAATTTTGCCATTTATATAAAGCATTGAACCTTTTGAACCATTAGTAACAACAATAACTTTACCTTTTGACATTTCTAAAAGTTTATCTTCACTCAAAGAAAAAACTTTCAATTCCTCATCAGAAAACTTAACAAAATCTGCCATTTCAATAAATTTTTGATATCTAGAAATTGCTTCATTTACACTTTCAAAAATATCGGAGCGGAAATTAACATCAAAAGAAATCTTTTTGCCTTCGTTTTTGGCTTTAGTTAAGAATTCCTCAATGATTGGTAAGCTTTCATCTTTACTTAAAAATAAACTGCCAATATGAATTAAATCAAAATCCGACAAATCTAAGTTACTTAAAGTGTCGGAATTAAATTTATAATCAGCCGTATTATTTCTAACAAATGAGAACTTTCTTTGATGAGTGTTTGGATCTTCTGCATTTAAAGCAACTGTGGTATTGCATTCATTCAAAGTTTCAATTTTTGAGTCAAAATTTTCAAGTTTTTTAACAAAATCATAAACTTCTTCACCAAAAAAATCGTTGCCCACTTGTCCGATAAAAGTGACTTTATCACCTAGTCTAGCTAAGTTTGTTCCAACGTTGAAAGGTGCTCCGCCGATTGAAGCTGCGTATAACTCCCTATCTACTTCAATAAAATCCATAAGGACTTCGCCTACTACTAGTATTTTTGCCATATTTCTCCTTCGACATTACTCTAAGTTGAGTAGTATGGATTCTCTTTCATTTCTTAATTAATTATTAATTGATAGTTATATTCAATTTTAATCAAGATAGCTATCAAAGAGTTTCACTGCCGTAATCATAGTATATAAATAAAGATTATGGCAACAGAAAATTTACGATTATTTTTGAAACAATTGACAATTTGTCAATAATATATAAGAATAAGTCAGAGGTATAAACTATGTTTATAAGAGCAAGAACTGAAAACCAATTTCAAGAAAGACGAAATGAAATAATTAATGCAACAGAAAAGCTTTATCGCTCTTTCTCATTTAGACAAATCAACTTTGCAAAAATAAGCCAAGAAACAAAAATAGCAAGATCGACTATCTATAACTATTATTTAAATAAGGAAGAAATCTTTTTAGATATTATTGAAAGACACTACTTAAAACTAGCTCAACACATTCAAAACGAATTTTTAATCGAACAATTTAATAAAGAAACATTTATTAAAAAATTAACTGATATTTTTCTTAAACACTACGATTTATTAACTCTAATTACTTATTATCTTGAACAAATCGAATATGTTTGCTCTCAAAAGAAATTAAACGATTTTAAAATGCACATTAAACCATTCTTCGATAATGTTGGAAAAATAGCTGAGGTTCAACTTAAAAATCCTAGCGAAGAAGAAATTAATTATTTTAGACAATTCTTCTTTTCAGCTATGTTTGGTATAGTTCCTGCCTGTTCGCCTATCGATAAACAAGAAATTGCCATGAAAAAAGCTGGTACCTATATAGAATTTAATAAAAATGAATTTATTTCAGAATATTTAAGTGCAATTTATTCAAAGTTTGACAATAAATTTGCCATTTGAAACTAATTACATCAAATCTTTAGTTCTTAAATAGATTTCTTTATACTTTTTGAATTTTTCAAGATAGTCTTTATGCATATTTAAATTTGGAGAGAATTTTTTATCTACTTTTGTATTTTCTTCAAAGTTCCATGATGGTTCATTTCCTTTTTTAGCAAGCATTATCGCGCCAAATCCACCACCTTCGCTTGTTTGAATTCTAACTAGTTCTACCCCAAAAATATCAGTTAAAACTTGCATAATCCTATCGTTTTTTGACATACCACCGATTACTTTAATATTGGTATGTTTAATTTCAAGTTCTAAGAATACTTTAAAATTGTCGTACAGTGAAAAACAAATTCCTTCAATAAGTGCTTTGGTCAAATCTTTTCTTTCATAGTAATCATTTAATCCAAAAAATGTGCCTGTTGCTTTAGGATTATTGATTGGACTTCTTTCGCCAGATAGATAAGGCAAGAAAACTATATTATTTTTTGATTTTTCATCAATTTCATCAGCGACATAAGAGGAATCCTTAGTCCCTATTATTCTAGTGCTCCGCCATTTTAAAGAATTAGCGCAAGCAAGAGTGCAAGCTAAAAAACAATAATCGCCAGTCACATGTTTAAAAGTATGTATTCGACCTTGCTGATCAAAGTTATAATCTTTAAAAGTGGCAAATAAAGTCCCACTGGTTCCTAAAGAAATAGACATTTCATTTTCCTTTAAAATACCAGCTCCTAATCCTCCAGTGGCTTGATCGCCTCCACCAATTATAACCTTACATTCTTTTGATAAGCCTATTTCGATTGCCTTGGTTTCTTTAACCTTTCCAATTTCTTCAAAGCTATTATAAATTTTAGGAAAAACGTTTGTGTTAAGTCCTAAAATTTTTAAAATCTCCGCAGAATAAACATTTTTTTCTAAATTATAAAATAAACTTCCGCTCATATCTGACTTATCACTTGCAAAAACTTTACTCAACTTAAAAGCTAAATAATCCTTTGGAAGCATGATTTTTTTGATTTTTGCAAAGTTATTTGGTTCGTGTTTCTTTACCCATAAAAGTTTAGGTAAAGTAAACTCACAAAGGGCAATATTGCCGGTTTCTTTTATTAAAAATTCTTTCCCTGGTTCGTTATTTAAATAATCGACTTCTTTTTCATTTCTAGAATCATTCCATAAAATTGCATTTCTAATAATTTCATCGTTTTTATCTAGCAATACCAGTCCGTGCATTTGACCAGAAAAAGATAAAGCCTCAATTTTATTAATATCAAACTTCTCTTCTAGTTCTTTTAACCAATACAAAAAAGCTTTATACCATTCTTCAGGATTTTCTTCATATTATGATAATTTTTTGGCTCAATTTCTAGACCATCTAATAACCAAATTAATTGTTTTTTTTGTGATGTTTCGAACTTGATCTTTTTCTTTAATCCACTTAAATTTGCTATCTTCAAGCCTATAAGTTAATAGCCGGAAACCAGCACCTCCCCAATGAAGTATTTTTATTTTATTTTTCGTTTTGCACATAAATATGTAAGCGGTATTTTGAAGAACATTATTTACTTCTAATAATTTTAGTTTTCTAGTTAGCACATCAATTCCACATCTAAAATCTGTGAAACCAGTTACTAAATATAATTTTGTTTCACTATCGAACTTATACATTTTTAGCAGCCTTCAAAATTGCTTCAACATCTTTAATGGATGAAGCTTGAATTATTACCTTTTTATTGTCGTCAAAGTAAATACTAAAATTGTAGGATGCTATAGCAACCGAATCGTCAGAAACTTCTGTAATACACAATTGTTCTTTTAACTTTGATGATTCTTTTTGCTTTTGCTTTCTTGCATAACTAATTGCCGACATTAAGTTGTTATAAGCGATCCCATCTTCTTTAGCATACTGCCTGATGGTGATTTTACGATTCCCGATTTCTTCTAAAATTTTTTCTATATCATATTTACGTTCCATACTCTTTCTCCCTTTTGGAGAAGTATAGTCCATAATAGTTAGTAAATATAGGACGCCTAATTTTTAACGCTTACGAATCAAACTTAACTATTTAAGAATTAAGAAGATTAAACAAAAGAGAATTTGTTGATTCTTCAATTGCTGTTACCACTTTAAACTTTTTTAAGAACTATTTTACAAGACTTAAATACATTTGGATTTATTTTTAAAACGCTATGTATTGTAGACTTAAAAATTTTTTCACGTATACCAATTTTTAAAATTACATGCATACTTTAATTAATTAAAATTTTGCAAAAAATATTGATGTTTTGCAAAGAAATTGCAATAAAATAGGCTAAATTTACTAAGTACCAATTAATAACAATAGTATCCGAGAACTAATGTAATTTTATCTGTTAAAGGAATTTCTATAACACCTGAATGACCACTCACTAACTCAATTTGATCTTTAATTTCAGAGAATTTAATTTCTAAAATGCTATCACCTAAATATTCTGAACGTAACGAATTATCGATGAAATAATATTCAACAAAATCGCTACAATTTAATGAAATTATTTCATCGTCGCTTGGAAGTGCGTTTAAATCAATCTCTAAATGCGACTCTCTTCTAATACTATTAATTTCTGCAACATAATAAACAATTGTTCCTTGGCTTGGCGTATATTCACTGCTTGAATATGGAAAATTAAGTGTAGTTTCTATTGTTTTAAAACCACTTGATGATAAATCTAAATCTGAAGTAGGAACTAAAGCACTAGCTTCACCATAACTATTATCCTTTCTGAAGAAATTAGCAATTAATGAGTCATTTTCATCTTTATAGATTCCAAGATCACCAAATACAAGAGAATTAAATTCAACTTGATCGCTGTTTAAATCGTAATCCATGAAAACAACATTAAAATCGAAATAATAAACATCTGAATAATACTCAATTTTTTCATTTACATAATATTCAACTTCGAATTCTTGTCCATTTTCATGAAGATAAACATCCTTCTTCCATCCATAAGTTGAATTATCAAGACCATTTTTAAAATTATCTTTACTAACTTCAAAGCTTACACTTTCAGTTTCAAAATATTTAATGTTATTAAACTCGTAAGTTATAGTATTAACAATATCAAGACTTATATTATTTTCATTACTAGGAGCATCTTCAAAATAGAAATAATCAAAAGAATCCTTGAAATCTATTTTTTGTTGTATGTTTATGTTTTCACCTACATAATAAACAACTTTAAGTGTCTGACCATCTTCACTTATAACATCAAAATATTTCTTTCCAGCGCCTTGACTTACATCAACAAAGTAATCTAATGGTTTAATATTAACTCTGTCATGTTTCAAAGTTACTTTAATTCCATCGTATCCAACTAATTCTTGATAACCATAAACATAACTTTGGTTATAAGTATAATCTTCATAATGGATTGTAAATTGTGTTCTTAAATTTGCTACATCAAGCGATTCAAAAGAATAATAATCAACTTCTTTTTCGTAAACAAAATACGTTAAAAAGTAATCAAGATTCCTTTCCTCATAGCGAGTATAAAGATAATGAGCTCCAACTGTTGAAGTATCAATATCAGTAATTGTTGGCCGCCTTAAAGTAGACTCAAATGCATTATATTTTTTGTCTTTTTCTAAATAAAATATTCCATTTTTATAATTTTGATAACTCGAATGAACTATTGATCCATCTTCATCAACAAGAAAAAAACCATAACCAACACCTAGGTAAGAACCACTATAAATAGAAATTTCACCTTTATTAAAATAAATTAAAGCTCCATCTTCAGTTTTTAATTCAAAAATATTTTCATATTCTTTAAATGAGCTGACCTCAAATTCAATTTCTTCATTATTAGAAGTCAGTGTAATTCCATAATTTTCGCTACTATTTTCATCATAATTTATAGTGTATTGATTTCTCGTGCTTGTTTCGTAAGAATTTAAAGAATCTTTAAGCTTACTATATAAGTCAATAATTTCTTCGCTTTCTGCATTAGACAATTTTTTTGAATCGTAATGGCTCAAAGATTTAAAAGTTTCGTAAAATTCATGAGCTTTACTATCGTTATACTTTCTAAAAGTTACATAAATTGTTGCTGAAGAACTCACTAAATTGCCACTGGATAAATCATTTTTGTATTGGTATTGGCTTTTACTAACCAAATACATACACATAAATTGTTTCACGAAATCTTCAAGATAAGTTAAAAGCGTTTCGGCGTTGTCGCCGCTTGAATTAATTTTATTAAATATAAACTTAGAAATATTACTTAAAAGTTTTGCTTTTTCTAGGTCATTTGATGAATCAGATTTACTTAAATTTAAATACTCAATGAATGATTGAATATCTTGATCGGTGCCTTCACTTAACGATTTTAATAAAAATTTAAAAGAATAATAAAACGCTTTACTATTTTCTTTAATTAGTGAAAGTAGACTTTCAGAATTTTCTCCATACGCCAAAAAACTAGAGTTAAGAATTTTAAGCAAAATTAAACTATCACTAATATTTAAATTTTCTAAGCTTGGTAAAAGAGTTTCAAAATTATCATAACTTGGAAAAGAACTATACAAAATATTGGCAAAAAAGCGAATACTATCGGCTTTTTTAGCATAATCAATTGTTTCGTTAATATCATAAGCACCGTTTGTTAATAAGAATGCATCAGCAAAATAACTACCAGCAAGCATTGGATCCTTTTCCATTTCAAGAGAATGTTCTAACATACTATAAAGTATCTTACTTGTTAGAACTGTGTTGTTACTTATCGTAAAATTTGCATAATCTTCTGGCCAAGCCATAGTTGTGTTTAAAATTTCATCTATTCTATTTACAGCTTCTGTATTATTTTTCTTTACAAAATATTCTCTAGCGTTAAGCGCTTCCTTTTTATTTCTAAATCCGGATGGACCAATCTTATAAGAGTCCATAAAATTTAAATAAGTAGAGTAAGATTCATTTAAGACAAATGCGATAAGTGCTATTAACTTATCTTTTTCAAAATTATCAAATAAATCTATACCAACCTCATAAAGAGAAACTAACAATTCATTTTGATCTAATTTTTCTGGATTATTAAAATCATTATAATAACCATTTAAATAGTTAAGCATTAAACTAGAAAAATTTGATGAACCATAAACTTGATCAAATTTTTCTAAATCCGCTTTAGTAAATCCGTGTTTCTTAAAATATTCGTAAACTATGTAATATCTATTTTTGCCACCAGGATAACCTTCATCCATCTTTAAAGTTGAATTAGCTTCATTACTAAAATATTTTTCATAAATATCATATATTTCAGTAATTTCTAAATCACTTTGTTCACTTTTGTCGGGAAAGTCTAGTGTATAAGTTTCACCTTTAAAAAGCGCATCAATTAAAGCATCGTTTTCTAAAGCAAAAGTAACAATTAAATGATTTTCGCCAATATGTGGAGTTAAATAAATTTCGTTTGTTTCTATAGAAAGAAAATCACCATTAAAAGTAATAGAAGAGAGTGTATATCCAGAATATGTCGAAAAAGTTAATTTAACTTTTTCACCAGCTTTTCCACTATTTTTATCAAGTGTTACTGACCCACCTTCTGGATTATTTATAGTAAGATTAATCGTAAAATAGTTATCTTCTGCAGAGTTTTTAGTAAAATCTACTCTTACAACATTTTCGCCTTCCACTGCGATAAAAGATTGATTTAAATCGTTATTAGAAGTGTCGCCATTAATTTTTACACTGCCAACTTTAACACCACTGTTAGGTTTTATAGTTAAAAAGACTTTTTCGCCAACGTGGCCACTAGTTTTATCAACACTTACTTCACCTAAACTAGCATCATATTCTAGTTTTACGCTAAACTCTTTTGTTGTTTCATTATTTTCATTAGAACAAGAAGAAAGTGAAGAAACAATAAAACCACCTAAACTTAAACTTAGCGCTAAAAATCCAACCTTTAATCTTTTCATTTTCCTACCCCTCAACTAAATAAATATCTTTAAAAATCTTTAAGATTTGCAGGCTTTTTAAATAAACAATATAGTTTATCTATATTTATTTAAGATCTTTTCCTTTGTAAACAGTCTTATATCCAACATTTTCTTTTTTATTTAGAGCTATTGAAAGAACCTTAGATGAATATAAACTAAAAATTTTTAAAAAATAATTAATCCATACTTCTGG